>PKWF01000258.1 GCA_003133185.1 Vulcanimicrobiota bacterium
CCGCGCTCATGGCCGTGCGCGAAGTGTCGAGGCGGGTTAATAACGCGGACTACGATGCAGCCGACGTTCTCGCGGCTGCCGAGCCGCGCTTGTTTTGAATGAGCACGATGCCGGTTGCAATCAGCCAGGCCGCCGCAGGCAGCGCACCGACGATACCGGGGCCGGCGCCGCCGGGCGCCATTGCACCGTACGAGAAAAAGATCGAGAAGGTCGCGAGTGTCGCCCCGAACGACGCGACATATCCCAGCGTCGCGAGCCACTGCGGCGCGGAGTCGTGGCGTCGCATGCTATGCGCCGCCGCAAAAAGGAAGATTGCGACGGGAGCGTAGCCGAGACCACCTTGCACAAAGACGAAGGCAACGAAGATACTGGAGAGTCCGTTGGCCGTAAATGCATCGGGTGGAAGATAGACTGCCGCAATCTCCAAGCATGCCGCCCACAAGGAGCTCGCCGCCATCACGATGCCGGCGATCAACGCGAAGGTGGGAAGCCCCTCTTGACGCCCCGGCGCGGCTATTAAATAGCTGCGCAATCCGACCAAAAACCAGAGAAAGAAAGCCACCGCGGGAAAGGTGAGCCACGCTCCGCACAGGAGCGCAAACCTGTGTTGATCGAATGCCAGCGCGGCATCTGAAGGCTTCAGATCCATCGCCGGCATGCCGCTATTAAGAAATGTAACGATGACCAGAACGGCGACGTAACAAAGGACGGACCAACCGGCAGAGCGTTCTGCGTGCACGTTTTCCATAGGCGCCTACGTCACGCCATAAATGAAGGAATTCCTTCCTTCCCTGCGCGGTGCTAGAGGCCGTAATACTTGAACGCCGGCCACATCGCGGCCAGCGGAACGCGAGGGCGCGTGCAGAGATAAATCGGCAGGGGACCCTCGAGCATCCAGCGGTAATCGTTGCGGTAGACTGCGATCTGGCGAACGTTGCCGAACCAACGCAGCAGCAGCCAATAATCGGTTGCGCCGACGGCTAAGACCGAACGGCCGCTATAGCCGCGTGGGCCCCAGAGGTAGTAGGAGTTGTTCGGGCTGATGNNGCGTAGCGGTCGGCAAAGACCGCCGTGATCCCGCGCTGCGCTGCAGGCAGCGACCAATACGCGCCCGCGACGGTCTGCGTCATCGTCTTCCAGCCGAGCTGGTCGGCGAACATCGGGTTGATCAGGTGACTCTTGCCGTCCGGGGGCGCGGGGCGGCTCAAACCGATTGCGCGCTCGTAGCCCATGTACTCGGGAAGCGGCAGGATGGGAAGCGAGAGCGGAAACATAGGCAAACCGGCGACCACGGTCGCCGCCAGGAGTGCGACCTTTAGGCGCAAAGGCCTGGCGCGTAACGCGCCCTCGATTGCGACCGCGCCCGCCGCGAAGAGCGCCGGGTAGAAACCTTGGATATAATAGCCGCGGCCAATGCTCGCAACGAGCAGTCCCAACAGCAAGAGATAGGCAACCGTTAGATACCGGTATGCCTTTTCACGCCACAACCAGACCAGTCCCCAAACCCATACTGGTGCGAAGAGCGGATTTTGGTACATGAACTGGAGTGCGAACATATAAAGCGCGTTAATCCACCGGTTCGGCGATTCATCCGCCATGCCGTTACGAAGCGCGTGGCGGTTGAGCTGATCGTTGTGCAGCACTTCGAGCATGGGGAAGCCGTGACGGACTTGCCAGAGCGCGTTGGGCGTTACGAGCAGTGCGGTCAACAGTACGCCCAACAATAGCCAGCGCGACCGCAGCAGATTGGCGTGGCCGGTCAACAGCAATCCGACCACCAAAGCGAAGGCACAGGCAGCGATCGAGTATTTCGCATACATCGCGAGCGTTACGACCAGGGCGATCGGGACGTAAAGACGGGTGTTTTGCGTCTTGACCAGCCGAATCGTTAAATAGATCAAAACCGTCCACGCCGCGGGCGAAAGAAGCTCCGTGGAAAGGCCGTAAGCGATGCCGATCAATCCCGGGGCCAGGACGATCGTCAACCCCGTCAGCGCTTGCGCAAACGCGCCCCCGCGCAGCTCGCGCGCAATCGCACAACCATAGAGCACGGTGACGCCCGATAGTATCGCGGGGAAAAAGCGCAGCCCCCACACCGGATATCCCAGCGGCGCGGTCAGCCAGGTGACGAACGGCGCGAGCGGCGGCTGGTCCACGTATCCCCAGGCCAAATGCTTCGCGCAGTCGATGAAGTAGAGTTCGTCGCGATAATACCCGAAGCGGTGACAGACGGCGAGATGCAGCGCGGTGGTGGCAAGTGCCAGCACGTACGCGCTCGTATGAAGCCGAAGCTTCATACCGTATTCGAAGCCGTTTGCGATCCTGCGAGAAAGAGTTGGCTGATGCAAAGGCCGACGATGCCTGCTTCAACGATCGACCCAAAGACGAAGCTGGCGTCCCACCACGTTCCGCCGAACATTGGAACGGCGAACGCAAAGTACGCCGCCAAATACGCCGAGGGAACCGCAAAGCCCAGCGCTCGAAAGGCGTTGGGATTACGGACCGTCGGGCGCAGCTTGGCAACGAGAAAATCTCCGACGAGCCCCGCGGCGATTGAGGCCAGCACGACGAGCAGAAGCTCTTTCAGATCGCTGCTGAGCTCGCCGCCGATCCACAATTTTTCGACCACGCACAGAACGATGAGGGCGCCGAAGGCCGGCCGCCTGCCGGCGCAGACGTAAAGAACCGCCGACCCGAGCAGCAGGCTCTGCCAAATCACGATCGCGATTTCGAGCGCCTGCCTGTAGAAGAGGAAGACCGAGAGGACGAACTGCTCGCTCTGGAACGCGACCTGCGGCAGCGGATGATCGCGCATCAACGCTTCGGGATAGAAGCCGTACTGCGTGACGAACTGAATGATTTCAAAAGCGAGCCCGAGCGAAATCAGCATCGGTAGCTGCTGGACCAGGCGCGTGCCTTGCGGACGCGCGAGCGCGCTGCGCACGGGGCCGGTAATTAAGAAGAAGAGGCCGGCGAGCAGAAAGAGATGCGGAGGGCTGAGCAGCAGATCGAGCTGGTGCTCGAACCCAAAGATCGAGTGCCAGACGAAGTCGAGTGCGCCTCCCACTAGCAGCGCCGCGACGCCGACGACGCTCTGTGAATAGCCGGCGGGAATCGCCTTCCAAAAGGAGCCGGCGCGCCGATAGTTACTCCAAATAGTCGCGCTTAAGACCACGGCTGCAAAGACGGCGCCGCTGTACATCGTCATATGCCATGGATTAAGAAACGATTCGACCGCGAGAAAAAGATGCTGATGCGCATCGATGAAGAGGCCCGTCAGTATCCAGAGGCCCGCGAAGGTCGCCAGCCAATCGAGCCGGCTGGGCGAACCCAACGGCTCGACGACGACGTCGAGGCGGGGTAGGGAAGGCCCGGCTTCTGCTCGAGGGGAAAGCAAATCCATCAGCTTCATCTGTCGGGAGTCATCCTTCGACTCGCCTCGAAACCCTTTTCATAGCGTTCTTCGCGCATTGGCGATCGGGGCGCTTTGTTGTGTGAGTGCGTGTTCGTCCAAACCAATTGCCGTTCCGCCAAATCTCATCGTTTCAAGCAAGGCACCGCAGGCGCTGCCGGCCGCTCCGGTCGCAACGCCGAACGCCCCTCCCCAGATCGTGCGCATTTGGTTTTCCACGCTGACGCTTCGCCCCGGTACGTGGTTCGACGGGACAATTGTGGGAAGCAGCAACGTTGCGTCGGTCGAAGTCCGTACGGCTGCCTTTTCGATTAACAGCACGCAGATGGCGCCCGGCATCTACCATTTTCATATGCGTGTGCTCGAACTGCCGCCGCTCTCCCGCCGGCATTCGTACGAGCTCTATATCATCGCGCGAAATACGCCGGGCGACCAAGCGGTCGAAGAGGCTCCGCTGCGCGTAGAGTGACTCGCCCGCTCGAAAGCGGCCGGCCATTCGCCCGGTCCAAAAAACCGAGGGACGCGTTCGACCGATGAGGCGTCACGATTTTGTGAGGGCGGCCGCCGGCATGCTGGCGGTGGTTTCGCTACCTCAGGTGACGCAACGCGCGCTAGCAAGCGACGTCGTGGATGTTACGCTGCGCTCGGCGCCCCTTCGGTTTTCACCGGGGGCGGGCTTGCACTTTTCAGGGCTGGCGTACAACGGTACGATTCCCGGACCGCTCCTGCGCGTCGCCCACGGACAACGTATTCGCGTTCGCTACGTAAGCGACGTCGGAGTACCGACGAGCATCCATTGGCACGGGATGCTTCTGCCCAACGCAATGGACGGCGCGGCCGGGATCACGCAACCCGCGGTGCCGTTTGGCGGCGAGTATCTCTACGATTTCGTGCCGGGACCGCCCGGTACGCGCTGGTATCACGATCACGCTTTTAGCTTGGCCTCCGCGCGGGGACTCTTCGGNNTGGAGCTCGCTGGTCGCGGCGCAGCGCGGCGTCAGCAACGCGCCGATGACCGATCCGATCGTATCGGGCGGTAGCATGGAAATGATGCATCGTAGCATGGGCGATGAAGTCGCCTACGTCGCCCATTGCATCAATGGCGCGAGTTATCCCCGCGGCAAGCCGCTTGCGATCCGCAGCGGCGATCGCGTTCGTCTGCGCATGCTCAACGCGAGCCCGACGCAGACTCGCTACGTGCGACTTGCGGGACACGAGCTCGTCGTGACGCACGCCGACGGCAATCCTCTCGCGCAGCCAACGACGGTCGACGTGCTGCGAATCGCTGCCGGGGAACGATACGACGCGTATTTCGAAGTGCGTAAGCCCGGGGCGTTCCTGCTGCAAGGCATTTCTGGCGATCCCCTCGAGTCGCAGCAAGCCGTTCTCATGTATACCGAAGGCATGGAGAATGCCCCGCCGCGCAGCGCGCCGCAGACGCTCGGCGGTTTGCGCGTCTTTAGCTACGAGGCGGCCGGCGGTGTTGGGGCGCAAACGAAGTCGCCCACGCCGCCGACCTACGATCTCGCGCTCGGCGGAGGGGGCTGGGAAAATCCGCGATGGACGATCGATGGCGACGTCTGGCCGAACACGCCAAAGCTGCGCGTGGGTCGCGGCGAACTCGTGACCGTGCGTTTTCGCAACACCAGCGACATGGACCATCCAATGCACCTGCACGGTCACATCTTTGCACTGACGGCGGTCAACGGGGTGCCGTTGTTGCGCCCGCTCGCCAAAGACGGCTCGCTTGTTTCTGCAGACGGCGGCACTGCGACGTGGCAGTTTACCGCTAATTCATCGCCCGGGCGCTGGCTGTTGCACTGTCACAACGAAATCCACATGATCGGCGGCATGATGGCGGAGGTCGTCTACATAACCTAAAAGCGCCACACGGAAACGCTAGCATTAGGAGGGTATCCAGTGCCGAAGTATTTGATTCACTCGTCCTACACGGCCGAAGGTGCAAGAGGCCTATTAAAAAGCGGCGGTACCGCGCGCCGCACAGCCGTCGAAGAGCTGCTGGCGCCGCTGGGCGGAAAGCTAGAAGCCTTTTACTTCACGTTCGGTGACGAGGATGCAATCCTCATTATCGACCTTCCCGATCAAGTCGCCGCTTCGGCCATCGGTTTGGCCGTGAGCGCTTCGGGCTCGATGCGGACGAGGTCGACCGTCCTCATAACGCCCGAAGAGGTCGACGAGGCGATCAAGAGGCCCGTCAAGTTCCACCCACCCGGGGAGTAAACAACGGTCGAGGTGCCGCGGCGCNNCTCCAAGGCATGAAGAAAACGTGAATCGTCCTGCTCGGGCCGGCGCCGCCGCGGCCCTCTTCTCGCTGTTCGCGGTAGCGTGCTCGGGCGGCCCGCCGGGCAGTGCCGCGTTTTCGCCGGGTACTGCAGCCGTTCGCGGCTCCGTTCCTTCGGGAAGCGTTGCGAAGGCATACGAGTTCCTTCGTCTGATGATGGACGAGTACGCAACAGGTTCGACGAGGCGTCTCGTGCGCAGCTATGCCAACGGCAAGCTCGAGACTCTGCACGACTCCTTTAGCTACGACGATGCACTCCTTATCGAAGCGATGCTGGCGCGGGCGCCGGCCGACATCGCGCGAGCGAAGGTTGTCGGCAACGCGTTTCTCTACGTTCAGCGGTACGACCCGGCCGGTGACGGCCGCGTGCG
The DNA here is from genome assembly GCA_003133185.1 of Vulcanimicrobiota bacterium. Taxonomy (GTDB): domain Bacteria; phylum Vulcanimicrobiota; class Vulcanimicrobiia; order Vulcanimicrobiales; family Vulcanimicrobiaceae; genus Cybelea; species Cybelea tyrphae. Next base: position 6,086 of record PKWF01000258.1, read on the forward strand.
CGCCGCCTACGGGCCCAAACCATTGAAGAATCCGCGCGACATCAAAGTCGACGGAAGCGCCACCGATGTGGGGGACAACGCTTGGGTTGGGCAAGCCTTGGTTCAGCTCTACGCCAAGACGTCCGCCACCGCATATCTAAAAGGCGCGCTCGAAATTGCGACGTGGATACAGAAAAACACGTACGATACGCGCGGAAGCGGCGGTTACACCGGCGGCTACACCTCTAAAGGGGAGAAGATCAGGTGGAAATCAACCGAGCATAATATCGATACCTACGCGTTCTTCACGATGCTTGCGACCGAATCGGGCGAGCGCCGGTGGACGTCCCGCGCATCTTGGGCGAAGAGATTTGTCGCCTCGATGTGGAGCGAGCGCGCGGGCCGCTTCTACGTCGGGACGCTCAACGACGGGATCACTCCGAACAAGCCCTTTAAGCCGGAGGACGTGAACTCGTGGAGCTATCTTGCCTTCCAGAACCCGGAATGGGCTGCCGCGCCGAGTTGGGACGTTACCCATTTGGCGGTAAGTAAAAACGGCTTTAGCGGTGTCAGCTTTTGCAGCGGCGATCGCTCGGGCGTGTGGTTCGAAGGCACGGCTCATCTCGCGGATGCCCTCGAGCTGCGCAACCAATTCGGCGATCGATCCCAAGCGCAAACCTATCTCGACGACGTCAACTACGCACAGACGAACGGACTGAACGCGGATGGTCTCGGTATTATCGCCGCCTCGATAAACGGCTTGAGTGATTGTGACGGGGATAAGTATTTCGCGTCACTGCACGTGGGCGCCACCGCCTGGTACATCATGTCGACCAGCGGCGCCAACCCCTTCGTGATCCTCCCATAGCCGCCGTGCCCACTAGCCCTACGTGCTATCCTAAAGGATGACCAGCCCCTCACCTTCAGAAACCGGGCGTCACGGCTTCGTCATCAGCACGGATCCTACGCGCCTCGACGTCGACGCGATCGAGCGGCTTCTGCGAAGCAGTTACTGGGCCTCGGAACGCTCTCGTGCTTCCATCGAGCTTTCGCTACGTAACTCCCTCTGCTTCGGACTCTATGAAGTGCGAAGCGAACGCCAGATCGGCCTGGCGCGCATCGTTTCGGATTACGCCACGTTTGCGTGGCTCTGCGACGTTATCATCGAGAAAGAGTACCGAGGCAGGGGACTGGGAACGTGGATGATGGCGGTGGTGCTCGGAGATCCGAACGTTTCTCACGTCGGCCGTTGGATTCTCGCCACATCGGACGCGCATAAGCTGTACGAGCGCTACGGCTTCACGCCGCTGGCGCATGCCGATCGCTGGATGGAGCGGATCCAATCGAAAACCGACTGCACCCAACGCTAGCGCAAACTGCCATACACTTGGCACTCAGGCGGGCGACGATGGCATCATGGAGCGAGGGCAATACGCGGTCATCGACGTTGAGACGACCGGATTTAGTGCCACTCGCGATCGGATCGTCGAGGTTGCGTGCGCGCTGATCGACGGCGAGCGGATCGTTGGGCGGTGGGCGACGCTAGTAGACCCGGGCATCGCCATTCCATCGCATGCGACTGCGGTCCATGGCATCACCGACGACATGGTGAGTGGCGCACCGCGCCTCGGACGGGCTCTCAACCATTTGCGGCGGCGATGCAAAGGCCGCGTCGTGGCGGCGCATTGCGCGCGATTCGACCTGTCTTTCGTGGGGCCAGCGGTCGGGCGGAGGGGTCTCTGTACGATGCTGCTCGCGCGAGCGCTGTTTCCCGAAGCACCAAACCATAAGAACCAGACCTTGCGGCGTTTCCTTGACATCGATCGAGCCGCCGACGAAGAGTTTGAGGCGCATCGTGCCCTCAGCGACGCGCTGGTCAGCGCGCACATTCTCATCGCATGCCGGCGCCGCTTTCGCGCCCGCCACGCAGATGAATCCTGGAAACGGTTCACTCGCCGAAATGCCTTCGTCGTTATGAAATCGCGCTGATTCTGGTTTAGAGCTTGCCCGCTCTGGGAAAGTCGAGGCGGGGGATCTTTTGTCTGTGCGCTACGGTCTTTGTTGCCTCGCCGCGGCGAACCGGTGACTTTGTTCTCCGGCTCGCCGCGTTCAATTACGCCTTCAGTCGATACGATGGCGAGCAAGCGACGCTGATGCCCGAGCGGTCCCGGGGCTCCGCAATGGACCACGAGCGCATGCTCCGCATGCTTGCCGACTCCGTGCCGCAAATCATCTGCACCGCTGGTCCCGACGGCAAGATCGATTACTTTAATCGCCGTTGGTTCGAGTTCACCGGTTTGAGTGAAGCGCAGACGTTTGAGAACGACGGCTGGCTNNCGGCAGCGACTTTTCGGTTGAGGCTCGAGTTTGCTCGCAAACCGGAGAGTACTATTGGTTTCTCGAGCGCGCCGTGGCCGTGCACGCGAAAGACGGTTCCGTCGTTCGCTTCTTCGCGACGGCGACGGACATCAATGACCGAAAGCGCCTGGAAGAGTGCGAGAGATTTCTCTCGCACGTGAGCGAGGTTCTCGCCTCGACGCTCGATGGTCGAGAGGTGCTGCAAAAAATAACCGAGCTCTGCGTGCCGGAGTTTGCGGATTGGTGTCAGGTGCAATCGATCTCCTCTGAGGACGAACTGGTTGTGGAAGCGGTCCGCCACAGCGATCCCGAGTTGAACAAACGTTTGGAGAACTTAGTCGGGCGCAGCGTTATTGTTCGGAACTCGTTCTTCGGGTCGCCGCAGGTGCTGCGCCAGGCGCAGAGTCGAGCGCTCGATCACGACGCGACGCTGCGCGCCGTGCGCGAGAACGTTCCCGATCCGGAGGATCGAGCGATCTACGAAGAGGCTGGCCTAGGCACCGCGCTGATCGTGCCGATGGTCGCGCGCGGCCGCACTCGGGGCACGTTGCATCTCGTCAATGTCGATCCGGCCTCGTGCCGCTCCGGCCTCACGGTCGAGGTTGCCGAAGAATTGGCACACCGGGCCGCGCTCGCCATCGACAACTCGCGCTTGTACGAGCAAGAGCAACGCATCGCCTCCACCCTTCAGCGGGCCTTGCTGCCGGCTCATCTGCCTTCGCACCCGCGAATCGAGCTGAGTTTCGCATATCGCCCGGCCGAGCGCGAGTCGCGCGTCGGCGGCGACTGGTACGACGCATTTGCGATATCCAATGGGGAAATGGCCATCTCCATCGGCGACGTCGGCGGACACGGGCTCGAGGCGTCGGTGGCAATGAACGCCGCGCGCCAAGCCCTGCGCCTCAGTGCGTTGGAAGGTCTATCGCCGGCGCGAACGCTGCGCCGCGCCAACACCGCGCTGATGCTCAATGACGAGCATCCCTTGATCACGGCAATCCACGGGATCCTCGATATCGAGCGCTCGACCTTTCGTTACTCCTGCGCGGGCCATCCGCCACCGGCAGTCGCTCCGCTCTCCGGCGTCGCGCGTTACATTGAGGGTGGCGGCATTCCGATGGGCGTCGAGCTGGATGCAACGTTCCCGACACGCGAAGTCAAACTCGAGCCATACGCGACGCTGCTGCTCTATACCGATGGCTTGCTCGAGTTCGACCGTAACATCGAACGGGAATCCGCCCGGCTTCTCGAGGCGCTGAGCGAGCGGGTCCATGACACCAGCTCGGACGGCGCGGGTAGATTGCTGCGCCACGTACTCAATAACCGCCAACTCGACGACATCGCCGTGCTCTCCGCGACGATTCTCCCCGCGCGGCCCGAAACCGTCGAGCTCAAACTGCCGGCAGCTCCGTCGTCGGCGACGATCGCGCGGCGCTTCGTTTCACGGTACGCGCGCGTCGCACAGTTGGGGCCCGAGCGTACCTTCGATCTCGTCCTGGCGGTCGGCGAAGCGGTCGCCAACGCCGTCGAACACGCCTATCTTGGTGCGTCTGGCGACTTCGTTCTTCGTCTCTCCACGAACGATGGCAAGATTCTCGGAGAAGTGCAAGACCTCGGCACGTGGCGCGAGGGACGGCCGTCGCCCGAGCGCGGCCGCGGCCTGGCGATCTTACGCGCGACCACGCGGCGCCTCGAGCTCAACCGGTCCAGCCACGGAACGATCGTCGCCTTCGCCGTGTAAGAGCCCTAACCCGCACTTCGCGCGCTCGGCGAACGCACAGAGAAGATTGGCCAGCGCCATCTCTTCGGCCGAGCGGCACGATATGTCGAGCAATCGCGGGCTGCAAACCAGCACGCTGACGGCGCGCGCCCGCGAGATTGCCACGTTGAAACGATTGCGCTCGAAGAGGAACTCCATGTTGCGCGGCATGTCGTCGCCGCTCGAGGTTGCCATAGAATAGAAGACGACGGCGGCCTCTTGGCCCTGAAACTTGTCGACCGTTCCGACCTCAATGCCGGCGCCCGCTTCAATATCGAAGCCGGCAGCGCGAAGTTTGCGCTGGATTAACCGGCGCTGCGCGTTATACGGCGTGACGACGATGATATCGCGATCGGTCAACGGCCGCGCAACGCCGGCTTGCGCGGGTGGCTTTGAATCGGACAACGTGCCTCGCTCGCGCAAACGCGCGACGTGCGCGACGATTTCGTCGGCCTCTTCCTCGGAGCTCGAGCTGTTGCCGGTATGCTCTACTTCAACGTAGTACAGGCCCGCACGTTCTTGCCCCCCGACGATAATGCGATGCTCTCGCGTCGAATCCGCCGGGCGAAGCCGCTGCTCATACATCGTCTCGGAGATGAAGGCGCAGATGTCGGGCTGCATGCGATACGAAACGTCCAGAAAGATGCCGCGATGCGGCGCAACGGTCCGTTCACTGCCCAGCAGATGCTCCAGAACCGAATCGCCGCCGTGAAGCGGCTGTTGCCCCTGCCCCACCTGCGCGAGCTGCGACGGGTCGCCCAGAAGCACGACGTTCCTGGCGCATGCGGAAAGGGCGAGTGCGTCGGCGAGCGCCACCTGTCCGGCCTCGTCGATGAAGAGGTAATCGAACTTTTTTGCGAGCTCCTCGCGTGCGAAGAGCCATCCCGTACCGCCGGCGAGCAGGTAGTCGTCGCCATAGAATTCTTCGTTTGAGTCGTACGACTCGATAAACCGCGAGTCGCGGTATTCTGACTCTAGGTTTTTCTTCGTGTGCTTGTAGCGACCGCGGAAGCTGCCGCCGCGCGCAGCGATGCATTCCTCGACTTTGCGCAATAAGTTGTGAATCGCCCTGTGACTGTTGCTGGTGATTGCAACACGCTGACCGCGTTCGAGAAGATCGCAGATTGCTTGAGATCCGTAGGTGCTCTTCCCGCTCCCAGGCGGCCCTTGAACGAAGAGGTAGCTGTTGTCGAGCGCCGCCACCGCCCCGGAGACGTATTCGGTGTTAACGGTTGGGGGTTGCAAGGTGCGGTCGCCGCGAACTCGCGGGTCGCGGTTCGCTAGCAAGTCGTACGTTGCCGGGTATTCCTTGAAAAGGTTTTCGTCCAAGAACGATCGTGCGATTCGCGCCAACGCGTCGCGCTGGACATTCGCGGACAGCGGGGGGCGCGGTATCAACTCGGTAATGGCGCGCGCGTCCTCGATGGAGGCGGTCGTTTTAAGCCCGAGCAATCTCGTCTCATCGTTGAGCGACACGACCGTTCCGGCCGACTTTCGGACTCGGGGATTGTGGACGTCGTCACCCGCTGCCAACTTGTGGTGCTGCTCTGGAAACGCGTACGTGTAGATGTTACTTTGCTTAGTCTCCTGCGGCGGAATGTCTTCGCGCAGGGTAAGGCCGCCGATGGACTCCCTATCGAACTCTCGCAGCCCGTCAAGGTTTTCGCATCGGTCGAAAAATATCCACCATTCCGGCTTCTCTTCGCGACGGTGATAAGCCAAAAGCGTCGCCATGAGGTACCGCATCCTTCCCTGCGGGCTCATCGAGCGATACTCGTCTTCCGACTGCGGTGCCGGAACGCTGCCCAGCAATCTTCGCTCGAGATCGCTGCGCCTAGCCTCTTCGCGCTCTTCCTTTTGACGCGTTATGCATTTCTTGCAGGCCGCAGTAAACTCGGCGTGGCACGGCTCGTCCGGAGCTTTCGGGGGGCGCAGCGGCAGATCGATGCCGTACTTCTCGATCGCTTCGGGGCGGTGCTCTAGCAGCCAGTCGCGGAGCCGATGTGTCGAACGGCAGTCGTCCTGATTGTATCTCTCGATGTCGTTCAGAATGCGCTGGTCTCGTCCAAGCAGCCAAAGCTCAAACATCACGATGGATTCGTCGCCCTTGCGGACGTCGGTCTCACGCTCGAGGTTGTAGAGGCGCTCGACCTTCTTGAGGCCGTAGCCATCCTCGGAGATGGCGAGAGCTTGGCGGACGACCGCGAAGAGGTCCACGAGCACTTCCCCGCGCAGTAGCACGTCGATTTCCTCTTCGCGCGTGCAATGTGCTTGTGCAAGCCGCCGGAGTGCGGCCTTCTCATAGTTTGCATAATGATAGACGTGCAATGCCGGGTAGCGCTTGCGCCGCTCCATTACGAAATCGACGAACTCCTCGAGCGCGTGCTTCTCTGCGGCGCGATCGAGCCCCCAAAAGGCACGAAACGGCGGGTTGTCGTCGGGCATCCAGCAGCCCAAGAGATACTCGAGGCTGCGGTCGGGCTCGTAAAGCGGGTCGCCCTCTATATCAAAGAAGACGTCCCCCGGAGAGGGCTGGGGAAGCAACGCGAAGCCGAGCGGCGGTTCGTGCGTGAGCAGCTCGTAGATCGTCCCGAGGCTGTCGCGTCCCTGGACTTGCAGCGATGCTTGACGCCGGAGCTTGATGAAAGTCTCGGGATTCACTCCGTCAGGCCGCTGCCCGTCGGTGGCGTCTGCCAGGTGCGTGACGCGCTCGATGCCGGCGGTTTCGAACTTGGCGATCTGATCGCGCCGCATCCCGGCGACTAAGCTCAAGTGATCGTCATTCGCGCGTCGTTTCGCACATGCATCATCCCATGGGCAGATGTCGCAGTGGCTGCATCTAAACGGGTAGATCGCAGCGTCGTTCACTTGATCGAAAGTCGAATTGTTAGCAAAGTCCAAGAACGCTCTTTTTAGATGGCGGTAGTACGCCATGTAATCGTTCATGCGGAAGCGCTGCTCTTCGCCGTTGCCGAAAACGACGTGCCCGAACTCCGGGAGCCGCCCCTGGAGGCGCTCTAAATGTTCGCTGTAGTTGCAGAGCTGCACCAAATAATATGCCTTGGGAGCCAGCGCGAGCTTCGTGTCGACGACCTCGTAACCGTAGTCTCCCAAGCTGGACGGCGCCTCGACGCGCCGCAGGAAATCTGCGTGCCCGATGAACTCGCCGTCGAAGAACGTCGCTTGGTAAATGACGCGTACTCCGCGCTGCATCGCCTCGAGCGTCCGTACCTCGGCTTGACGATACTGCTCAACACCCGGCTGTGCGCGATCGAACTGCACGACCTCACCGGGGTAGCGCTCGATTAGGGCGTCGAGGTGCCGTTGCTCGTGCTCTTCTCCCTTACGACGGATCAGCTCGGCGCGTTCGTCTTGCGAGTCGGGGCGAAGGAGTCTCTTTCGCGCCACCAACGCTTCGAGCTCGGTGAGCCGTTTACACTCGAGGTAGTCGTTGAGATCGCTGGCGGAGTAAACGAAGCATCCGTCGAGACGTTGCATATTGGCGGAGCCGTATTCGAATTTTGCAAGGATGAGGCCTTCGATGTGAACGAACGAATCGCACACGCATGGAACGCAGCCCGACGTCAAAAATAGCCCTGCGCTTCGTCATCGTCATGGGAGTGGTCAATCTCTTCGCGGATATGACCTATGAAGGCGCGCGCGGCGTGGCGGGCGCCTTCCTCGGCCATCTCGGCGCAAATGGTGCGGCGGTGGGCGTCATCGCGGGCGGTGGCGAGCTGGCCGGCTACCTCATTCGTTCTGTGAGCGGAGCGATTGCCGATCGTACCGGACGATATTGGATCAACGCGTGGGTCGGCTACGCCATCAACATGCTCTGCGTTCCCGCGCTTGCTCTCGCCGGAAGCTGGCCGGCCGCAGCGGGTCTTCTGATTGGCGAACGCGTCGGGCGCGGCATTCGAAAACCGGTCATCGCGGCGGTGCTCTCGGAAGCGGGTCGCCATGTGGGAGGCGGTCGCGCTTTTGGCATCAACGAGGCTCTCGATCAAATCGGCGCGACCGCCGGCCCGCTCATCGTCGCCTTTGCCGTGGCGCGCGGAGGCTACGCCTCGGGGTTCGGCATTCTCATCGTGCCGGCGTTGGCGACCTTGGCGATTCTCGGGTTTGCCGCGTCGGCGGGACGAACCGTCGTTCCGCGTGCCGATGAAGGCGAAGCGTCGATAGTGCGCGATTGGCCCGCGCTCCGGCGGTATGCGATCGGCGGAGCGCTCTTCGCGGCCGGTTACGTGGATTTTGCTTTGATCGCCTTTCACTTTCAACGCGACCACGTGATGAGCGTGCCCGCGATATCGGTTTCGTTTGCCGTCGCGATGGCGGTTGGAGCGCTCGCTGCCCCGATGCTGGGTCGCCTCTTCGATCGTGTGGGTAAGCCCGTTATCGGGCTCGCGTTGGCGATCACGGCGCTGGCGACGCCGCTCGCGTTTCTCGGGCATGGGGGGCTCGCTGAGTCGGGGGCGGCGCTCTGGGGCGTCGGAATCGCGGTTCAAGATGCGCTCTTGCTCGCGCTCGTATCGACGGCGATCGCGCGCAAAAAAGCGACCGCCTTCGGGCTCTACGATCTCGCCTTCGGCGTCGCGTGGTTCGCAGGAAGCGTTGTCAGCGGCGTGCTGCTCGACCGATCGATCTTGACTCTAGTGCTTTTTTCGACGCTCCTACAGCTTTGCGCGATTCCGTTTTTTGCCGGTGGGAATAAGGGCAACCATGCCAGGATGGCGACCGAGGGGCGGTGAAAGATTTTCGCCGATGAGCTTTCGGCGACTCGCCGTGGCAATGTCGGCGCTCGTATCGATCGTTTCCTTGCCGGGATGCACGAGCAGCACGACCGCCGGCGCGCCGCCCCCTCCGGTGCCGTTAGGCAAGTACCTTAAACACGTTGTCATCATCATCCAAGAGAATCGCAGCTTTGACAATATGTTCAGTGGTTTCCCCGGCGCCGAGGCGCCCCAATTCGGCTACGAGGGCATGAAAAAGATTGCCCTTCATGCCACCCCGCTCGAAGATCCCGGAAATATCGAGAACAACTGGCGCGACTCGATCAGCGGCTGGAATAACGGCAAAATGAACGGGTTTGCCTACGAACATTTCTACGGCGGCCCGCGCGACTACGCGTATGCCTACGTGCCGCGCGCCGAATCGGCGCCGTACTGGACGATGGCGCACCAATTCGTACTCGCGGATCACATGTTTCCGACGGAGTTCGGTCCGAGCTTTACGGCACACTTGAGCCTGATCGCCGGAAATACGGACATCAAACAAGGGCCGATTGCCGAAGTCGACGCCCCCAATCACATAATCTGGGGGTGCGATGCACCACCGGGTACGCGATCGTTTACGCTCAACGTCCATCGCATCGAACGGTTTAACGGACCGTTCCCGTGTTTTACGCGCTTCCCGACGCTTGCCGACGTGCTCGACGCCGGCGGCGTTTCGTGGAAGTATTACGCGTCGCCGCTGAGCCACATCGGCGGGAAGGTGTGGTCGGAGTTTAGTTCGATTCGAGCGGTCCGCTATGGGCCGGACTGGAAGAACGTCATCTCGCCACAGACACGAATTCTCGACGACGTTCCCGCCGGCACCCTCGCCAACGTGTCGTGGATAACGCCGGACTGGAAGGATTCGGATCACACGGGCAGCGGTTATGACGATGGCCCGTCGTGGGTCGCTTCGATCGTCAACGCCATCGGAGAAAGCTCGTATTGGGACTCGACGGCGATCGTAGTGCTCTGGGACGATTGGGGCGGCTGGTACGATAACGTGCCGCCGCCTCAACTCGATTTTCGGGGCTTGGGCATTCGCGTCGGGTGCATCATCGTCTCTCCCTACGCGCGGATCGCGCCCGGCGCGACGGCGGGCTACGTTTCGCATACGCAGTACGAGTACGGCAGCATTCTAAAGTTCGTCGAACAGGTTTTCAACCTGCCGCCGATCGGACCGTCGTCGGCGGGCTTTACCGACACACGCGCGATCAGCATCCTGGACAGCTTCGATTTCACGCAAGCGCCGCGCGCGTTTACCGCTATTCCGTCACGCTATCCGGAATCGCACTTCCGCTTCGAGCGGCCATCCTTCATCCCACCGGACAGCGACTGATGCACGCCTGGATGTTTGCCTCCGAAGACGCGCGTACGGCGGTCGACGCGCGTACTGCGTTCGTCGAGTTTCTGCGCAGCATCGGAACCGGCGACGAACTCGTCTACAAGGCTGAGCTCGTCTTTGGCGAGCTGCTTGGCAACGTCGTTCGCCACGCTCCGGGCCCGGTGGAGATCTCGTTCGACTTGGGTTCCGGCGCCGCAATCCTTCACGTCATCGATTCCGGCCCCGAGTTTCCCGTTACCCAGCCGCATCTCCCCGACGACGTGCTTAGCGAGCTCGGACGGGGCCTTTTCATCGTGCAACAACTCGCAACCGAGGTGCGCGTCGAACGCATTCCCGACCGCGGAAACCACACGATCGTAACGCTCTAGCCGTCGAAGGCCGTTTCGTCGACATCGAAACAAATGTCGGCTGATTCCGTAAGACGAGGTGGATCTGAACGCGTTCCTTCTGCTAGCTGTGCTGCAGACAGCGGCGGCCGGCACGACGGCACAGCCCTCGGCGCCGCCTTAGGTCGAGACGACTCTCGGTATTGTTTCGTTCGACTTGACAGGCCCAGTTTTCCAGGACTATGGTTAGCTGAAGATCGTCGAACAATTTGCCGACCGAAGTAGGAGAGCGTGCGAGTGATGAATAGCTACCGTCGTCAGGAATCAAAAAATCGTACGTGATCGTCACTAATAAGCACGCGAAATCTACGTGCACGACTGGGATCATCTCGTCTGCAACGGTCGAGGGTATCACGCAACTCTCGAGCTTCATCGAATCGAAGCATCCCCTCCCGCCTTTTACGATCAAGATCCTCAACACGCCACAGCCGTGATGGGTGCGCGCCTCGTTGCCCTTATGATGGCCGGTGGCCTCACCGCCTGTGCCGCGAAGGCGGTTCCGTCAGCAACCGCGACCTTCACGCCGCGACAGCGTGCGCAAGTCGTGCAAATCCTGCGGGACGCAATGAAGAGAGACCCTAGCATCTTGCGCGACGCCATCGTCGAACTGCAATCCGACAACGATCGACTCGAAGCGCAAGCCCAACACGCAGCAATCGCGAATCAGAACGCTCCCCTATTCGACTCGAGCGATCCATCTGCGGGTAACCCTCGCGGCAACGTGACGATCGTCGAGTTCTTCGATCCGCGCTGCCCGTACTGCCGCGAGTTGGAACCGACGCTTGAGAAGTTCGTATCGAAACACGGAAACATCCGGGTCGTCTACAAGGACTTTCCGATTCTCGGACCGGCGAGCGAACTGGGCTCGCGCGCGTTGCTCGCCGCACGGCTGCAGGGACGCTACGCAGCGCTGCGCCAGATCCTCATGGGCAGCGCATCGAGCGATTTTACCCAGGCCTCGATTCGCATCGCCGCCGAGAAAGCCGGCCTTGACTGGCCGAGCCTCGAGCGGGATATGAACTCGGCCGGCGTCCGCGGGAAGTTAGTGAAGAATAAGGCGTTGGCGCAGGCGCTCGGGATCGACGGCACGCCTACGTTCGTGATCGGCGAAAAGATCGTTGAAGGCGCCGATATCCCTACGATCGCCGCGGCAGTCGCAAACGCTCGGCACGATCGTTCGCGCGACCGGTCGAAGCCTACCGTAGCCTTGAGCACGAGCGCGCACTGACGATGAGCGTATATCGCGAAGAGCTGTTCGAAGCTGAACGGAGGGGGCTAGCGGCATTCGAGGCAATGGAGCGTTGGGTGAGCCAGCCGCCGGACGCACGCGACGATACGCCCGGCGCCGTGCTGGAAGGCTACGCGCGGGACTTGCGCGAGAGCCGCGAACGATTGCGCGATCTGCTGGCCGATCATGGAAACCGCGACGACATCGTGGAGGCGCTTGCGAAGAGTGAACGATATCATCGCAGCCTTGGACTGTCGATTCGAGACAAACCGGAACCGATTGAACCGGAGTGAAAAAAATGATTGATTCGCATTGCGGGGCCAGCGTGCATAAGCTAAAAGACCGCATGAAGCCTTTCATTTGTGCGGCCGCAGTTGCCGGACTCTTCGTCCTCGGAGGTTGCGCCTCGAGCACTCAGGGAATCCCGGCGGCGCCGCTGGCCGGGCGCTCGTTGGTACCAAGCGACGCAGAAGCGCGATCGGGCAGTTGGTTGACGCAGCTGGTCAACCTCGACTATTCTAATGGAACAATTTCGGTTTTTTCGATCAGTAAGGACCGAGCGCGACTAACGAAATCGTTCGCCCCCGGGCAGGGAGTGGCCCAAGGCGTTGCCATGGACGCTCAAGGCCGTATCTACACGACGATCACGGCAGCTAGCTCCGACGTTTGCGCCGCTTGCGTCGAAATTTTTACGGCCAGCGGCAAACTCGTGGAGAGTCTTCCCGCACCGATTTTATCGGGCGCCTCCGGGCAGCCTTCGCTGACCGACGTTTCAGTCGATGCGCATCGCAACGTTTACGTCAGCGATTACGGCCAACAAGCCGTTTACTTCTATCCGCATGCCAGCAAGACGCGTAAACCCACGGTCGTCGTGCAGAACTCCCAAAACGCGGCGTCGGTTCTTGCGACGCCCGATGGCGACACCGTCGTGGTCTCCGGCGGCTGCGGATTTGCCAGCGTGCGTCCGTATACGCGCGTTGGCCGGGGGAAATACACCGCCGGCTCGTGCTTCGGCATCGGCACGATCGCACTCATAGGCGGTGCCATCGACGACCAGATCGACGTGATGACGCCGGTTGACGGCGTGCCTGCCCTGGTATCGGTGTCGTCGCCGAGCGGCGGAAGCAGCTTTCACACGCCGGGCCGCCTCGCATCGATCAGCGGCGTGGCTTTTAACAGCGACGCCTCCATTGCGTACGTCGCAAACGCCCGAAGAGAGTGCGTATACGCCTTCGGGCGTCCGGCAAAAGGCTGGCTGTCGGCCGCACAGCCGAAGCTGCTCGCGACCTACAGGGGCTTCAAGAACCTCGATATCATCGCCGTAGCACCGTGAGGCGGTTGAGGCGCGTCGCTCGCGTTAGAAGAACTTGCTGAGGAACTTCGCCGCTCCATCCGAGATGCCGACGATCTTGTTCGTTGCCTGACGATAGAATTTGAAGTTGAGCTCGGTCTCCGGCCGACCGTCATTCCAATCCGTGAACTCTTTGAGTTCGCTGCGCCCCAGCCGCCGCTTCGCCGGCATGGTACACCTGATGGTGAGGCTCACTCGCGGCGTTTGCCGGGCAATGCCGCTCTTCTTCGCGATCGCTTCGGCGGAGGTGACGATGCCGCGCGCGATTAGGCCTTGGCCGCCTTCGTTCTCGCTTGAGAACACGAAAACCGTATCGCCTTTGGCGATTGTTTTGCCCCCATACATCGTCTTTTGTGCCGAGAACGCCAACGTTTTCGGCCGCGGATTGCAAACTTCTGCCTTGATCGCGAACGCCATACCTCTCCTTCGAGAATGTTACGAAGATCGATATCCATCGGCCGGATGATCCAAATGGATGCTTCGCAGCGCGATTCTGCCCTGAAGGATCGTCCATTCGGAGGATGTCGTGGCGCGGGCCGCGCGCGTAGTATGGAGCCGTGTTTATGCCCGATATTGTTCCACACCTTGGCCGGTACTGCGAGGTAGCCACTCGAAACGGCCGCCTCTTCGGCGAGCTAATCCGTCTGTCAGCCGTGTCGTTCCTGGTCCGCTCGAGGTGGCCGTCCATTGCGGGCCCGCAAACGGTCGAAGCGTCTGAGATCACGGAGATCATCGACCTGCCGGATCCTCACCACTAACGCTCAGTCAATTCTAAGTTTTTCGCGCGCCCGTCGTGCCGGAAAGTCGTGCGTCGCGCTTTCCCATCGTTATCCTGGGGTATGATAGAGACTGTCGATGAAAATTGGAAGGCTTCGCGGTTATATTGGGTCGGTAGTCGTGCTTCTCGCGATCGTTGCGCTCGCGCTCTGGCAATGGAAGGCGTTGGCGCGCTTTGCCATCGCGGCGACCGCGGCGTCAATTGCGCACGTTCGGCTCTCGCTAGATCCCATAACGCTGACGCTCGATCGCGCCGTCTTCGAAAATGTCCGCGTCACGTCGGTGCGCGGCGAACCAATCGCGCGAATCGATCGCATCGCTCTTACGTATGATTTACGCGATCTGTTGCCCGGGGGCACGCGCCTTTTCGGGCTGAAAAGTGTCGAAGCTAATTCGCTACACGTGACGATCGTGCGCCACGCCGACGGTAGCTACAACGTTCCAAGCCTTCGGCCGCCGGCGAACAACGGCGGCAAGCAAATACCGCTAGTCCTCCGAGCGAGTGTGCTCGATGGGTCGATCGATATCAGCAATGAGAGTCCGAATGCGGCTGCGGACAAGAGGCATCTCTACGTCGAAAACCTCCAAGTCGACGCCGCTATTTCGTCCGCCGCCCGTTCGTTCTATACCGTAGCGCTGAAATACGGCGAACGGCCCGGCGATCTCTATCCGGTACGCGGTCGCGGCGACATCAACGCGCCCGCCGGATATATCGATCAGCGGTGGACGGCTCCCGCGCTTCCGATCGCCGCGGCGGTCGATTTCGTCGTCAACTCGCCGTCCCTTCGGCTCGATCGGGGAATGCTCCGCAACGTCGACGCCCGCTACTTCGCGCTGACCGATCCGAGCGGCACGCTGTCGCCGCATCTCACCGGAAGCGCGACGTTGGCCGGCGGACGTCTTGCGATTGCGGGCCTCGCCCAGCCGGTGGAAGATCTGCGCGGCCCGGTCGACGTCTACGATGACGGACTGCTGACGCCGGGACTTCTTGCCAGCGTGGCCGGGTCATCTGCACAGGTGAGCGGCGGAGTCTACGACCTGCGCAATCCGCATCTGCGCATCGCGGTTCGCGGTACCGGCGACCTCGCGAGCTTGCGCTTCGCATTCAAAGCCGCGCGGGAGCTTCCGATGCACGGTTTGCTGCGGTTCGGGCTGCTCGTCGAAGGCGTTGCAACGCAACCGCTGACGTGGATCGACTTGCGCGCCCCGGCCCTTACCTATGCCGCCGTCGCGCTCGAGCGCATGAGCGGCCTCGTCGCGCTCGACGGGCAGCGAGCCGACGTGATCGATCTCTCCGCGCGCTATCGGGACAGCGATCTTGGCGCGAGCGGGCGCGTGGAACTGCAGAAGAAGCGCGACGCGATCGAGATGCTGCTTGGCGCGCATACCTCGACCGTCGCGCTGCCTTACCTGGACACGGTGCTGCCGGAGATGCGGATCGACGGCATCGCGCTCGCTACCGCCGACGATCCCAAAGCGATCGCGCTGCGCGGCATCCTTTCGGGCGCCGGGCCCGGAGAGGCGCTCGACGCGCTCTTCAACGTCGATAGCCGCGGCTACGGCTCTATCGGACCGCTGCACGTGAGCCGAAACCAGGGGTCGCTCTATGCGCGCATTGCGCTGGATCGGCCGCACGGGCTCGCCATCGGTCTTGCTCGCGTGCGCAACCTTTCGCTCCCCGCCGCCAAAGCCACGTTGAACGCGACGCTCTTTGGCGGCCAAGCAAACGCGGCAATCGGCGTCAACGGCGTGGCACGCGTCGAATCTGCATGGGGAACTGCATCCGCGCAAGCGCGCGTGGTGTCGAAAGGCGGCGCGCTCGAAGGCGGGCTCTTCGGGCGTTTGGGGCAGGAGGCGGGCTTCGGCGCGAGCGTTGCGGGATCGCCGAATTCGCCGCGCATCGCTGGGACCGTCGTCGTCGCCGGCGGTCGCTATCGGAGTTTCGAAGTCAACGGTAACGCCGGTTTCGCCTTCGCCGGCGGCACGCTGCGCGTTAGCGATGCCGCCGTTGCGTTGGGCCCGCTCTTCATCGGAGCGTCGGGAACCGTGCGCAATCTCTTAAACCAGGGCACCTTTGCGCCCCACTACGATCTTACCACCGAGTTGCACTCCTCGGACGTGAGCGCACTGCTTGCCGCCGTGCAGCCAAAAGCAGCGCCGTTCGTTCAAGGCAGCGTCGACGCAAGCCTCGCCGTCCACGGCAACGGCATTCGCCCGGCATTCGCCGGCACCTTGAGCGCTCCGGAAGGTGCCGTCAACGGTCTGTCGTTTCGAGATTTCTACGGCGGTATCCGCGGCGACACTTCGGCGCTCTCGTTAACGGGGGGGCGCGTGACCGTCGGTTCCACGAACGTGGCATTGAGCGGTCGGGCGACGACCCGCCTCGACGCGAACGTCGACGTCCGAGCGCCGCAGGCCGACCTCGCCGATTTCAACGATCTCTTCGACCGAGGCGATACCTTCGCGGGAACCGGGCATCTCGGGCTCTCCGCAACGACGCGCGGAATGCAAATCGTCTCGAGCAATGGCGATGCGTCTTTTGCGGGCGCGCGTTTCCGCCAGATCGCATTCGGCAACGTCGCGGCCAACTGGCGGCGCCGCGGCGACTCGATCACGACGACGTTGAGTTTCGTCGGGCCTGCCGGAAGCGCGCGCGCCTCCGGGAACGTAGCGCCGGCAGCGAAGGCGATCGATATGCGCGTAACCGCGAGCGAGATCGATCTCGGCACTTGGCTACCGATGCTCGGTTACAGCGTGCCGGTAACGGGGCGCCTCAACGCGCAGACGAGCATCTCGGGACGCTATCCCGACGTCACGATGAGCCTGCGCGCCGCCGTCTCCGGCGGCACCGTGGGGCGTTTGCCGGTCGAGCGATTCGAAGTGAGCGCGTCGGCCGCACACGGTCGCGGAACGATTGCGTCCGCCACCCTGGAGCTGCCGTCGCTGCGGACGGTGGCGTCGGGCACGTTCGGCTTGCGCGAAACCGATGCGCTCGCGCTTGCCGCACACTCCACCAGCCCGAATATCGGCTCGTTTCTCAACGAAGCCTTCGGTAAAGACCTCGAGCTGAGCGGAACGCTCGATTCGATCTTGCGGGTGAGCGGTACGCTCGCGCACCCGCAACTGCAAGATATGCTGACGCTGCAATCGCTGCAGCGCGGCAACCTGGCGATCCCGCGCGTCTACGGTGAAATCGACGCAAGCCGGCGCTTCGTTATGGTGCACAACGGCGAACTCGACTTTGCGCGCGGCAAAGCGCTCCTCGCCGCGCAAGTCCCGCTTCTTCTCAGTGCTTCCCGGCTCGCCGTCGGCAGGGGTCCGATCGAGGCATCGCTGACCGCCGATGGCGTCGAGCTCTCGAACTTCCTTCCGCTGCTTCCAAAGGGGACGCAGATAGCCGGCCGCATCGACGGCGCCGCCGCTGCCGGCGGTACGTTCGATGCACCGCAGATCGACGGTTCCTTCGCGCTGCGCGACGGCACGTTTGTCGGGCCGATGGAGAAGTCGCCGATCACCGGCATCGGCGGCGAACTGACTCTGCGCGAAAACCGCGCGACGCTCCAAGCGCGCGCAACGGTCGGCGGTGGCTCACTCACGGCGCAAGGCGTGGCGGCGCTCGCGAACTTCCGAGAACCCGCCAGCTCGACTTTTAACCTCCAGGCTCGTGCGGCAAACGCGCGCCTCGACATACCCGATTATTTTGCGGGTGAGCTCAATGCCAGCGTCGCCGTCGAACGCGGTAGCGCCGCCACGCCGCTGGTGAGCGGCGAGGTGTCCGTCGCAAACGCGCGCATCCCGCTCAATACCTTCGTCAACCAAAAACGCAGCACGAACGAACGTCCGGCTTTGCCGAATCTCGCCTTTGAAAGCTTGCGGATTACGGCGGGAAACAACGTTCGCATTCAGAGTGCGAACGTCGATATCGGCGCGACCGGAGAGGCGACGCTGGGCGGAACGCTCGACGCGCCGGCGCTGGCGGGCAGCTTCAGCTCGACCGGTGGGTCGCTGAACTTCTATCGCAGCTTCAATCTCGAGAGCGGAACGGTGACTTTCGAGCCCTCCAGCGGGTTCGTCCCGGACGTGGACGCGGTTGCGACGACCTTCGTTTCGAATCCGGCAACCGCGATTCGTCTGCACGTAACCGGTCCCGCCACGAGTATGAATCTCGCGCTCGCCTCGGATCCGTCGTATAGCCGCGAGCAGATCCTCGGGCTGCTCGTCGGCGCGCAGCAGTTCGGCGCCGTTCGGGGAGTGAACTCCGCCGGAGGTCAGGGGTTTTCGGCGGGCTCGGCCGCGACGCAATACGCGCTCGGTCAAGTCAATACGCTCTTTACGCGCAACCTGTTGCAGCCGCTCTCGGCTTCGCTTGCGAGTTCGTTGGGCTTTACGAACGTGCAAATCACGAGCGACCTTCAAACCGGACTGGGTATCAACGCCGTCAAAGCGTTCGGAAAAAACGTGAACGCCATCTTTGCGCAAACCTTTGGGTACCCGAGTACGCAAAGCGTGACCCTCGAGGTCAATCCAAGCGTCGGCACCGGCTTGCGCGGGACTTGGTACACGACGAGCGGCCCCACGCTCTTCGTCTTACAACAGCCGCAACTCGTCGGAACGGGCGTGCTGAATCTCAACCCGATGACGCAGCTCCCGCCGCCGACCGGCACGAACGGCGTTAGCTTTTCATTCCTGAGAAAGTTTCCGTGACGCGCAGGGCGCAACGTTCTTCCGCGTGGCTTCTCCTTGCGGTACTGCTGACCGGCGGCGCGCCCGGCAGTGCGTCGATCGGCTTCGCCGACCTTCCGCAACTGATTGCCGCCCATCCATTGCACGGCGTACTCGCAGCGTACGATCGTGAGATCGCCGCTTTGCGCAGTACGCAAACCGTGCCCGGTCTGAACGACCCCGCTGGCCGGGCGCGAAGCGCGGCCGCGTCACTGCGCAATCGCTCCGGCGCCGCTCGATTGCGCGCGCAAGCAATCGCCGCCCGAGATACGCGGCCAGATTGGCTGCAAGAGAATGCGGCGCTCTCAACGATCGTCGCTTTGCGCGGCGGGAGCCAGCGCGCGTCCTTGCGCTATAGCGACGAGCTCAATCGGGAAGTCACCGCCAGCCTAAGTGCATTCGAGCGCGCCACGGCCCAGCGGATCGACCGAGCGTTACGAGCTCGCCGTCAGCAGCTGCGTGAGAAGGAGCTGATGCTTGCGTATGATCTGGCGCGAGGGGATGCGCCGCAACGCCTCCTTCTCCGCCTCAAGCTCAGCGAGCTTCATCTTAACGCTGCGACGCGCAAAGCGTTGGAATCACAACTCGCCGCCCTTAATGCGCGCGAAGGGGATGCGCTCGCCGCTGCGCGGCGCTGGGATGCAGTCGTTCTCGGGGGCTATCGGCATCAGTTGCAGGAAGAGGGCGCGACCGCGAATGCGCAGATGGCGTCGCAACTTCGTGCCAAGGGCGACGCGAACGATGCGATACGCTTGCGCGCGCTCCAAGCCGAATCGAACGCGGCCGCAGCCCTCCCGGACGTTCCGTCGCAACTCGCGCTCTTTCGCTCCAGCTATCGCTCCGCGGGCGACGCGCAGGCGATTTCCGACGGCTTCGGCGCTGCGGGCGTCGACCTATCGCGTCGTTTCGGCCAGCTTAGCGACGTCGACGAGCGGTCGCACGCGGCGACTACCGCGCAGATCCAAAGGCTGACGGTCGATCGCAGGAAGCTCTATCGCTCAATCGTGGCACAGATCGAGCGGATTGCAGATCGGCTCGCCCGCACGCGCCACCTAACGAAGATCCTGGTTGCCAACTCGCGGCCGAAAGGAAGTATCGATCTCACGGACGCGATCCAAGCCGCGTTCACGCCCTTCTAAGGAGGAGCGCTCCTCCTGCCCTCGGTCGAGGCGGGCGCGAAACATCTGCGGCGCCGCCCCGTAGATGGAGCGACGACCGAAGGAGGTCCGATGGTACGCTTTGATAACTCGCGGGCGCGCCTCGCCCGCGTCGCCTTGAGCGTGGGCACTCGTCGCGATGACGACGGCGACGGCGACGGCTCGTCCGACTGATAACTTCACCTCGACGTTGAGGTCGGCTCAGAAGGCGTACGATCGCCAAGAATACCATCTGGCGGCGCTCCTCTACGAAGTCGTCGTCCGCGATAATCCGGTAAACCCCGATTATTGGCGAAGCTTGGCGGCTGCCCATTATCTGGCCGGTGAGTATCGGGAATCGATCCCAGCATACGAGATGGCGCTACAGCTTCGCCAAGATCAACCCGCCGCCATCGCGTACTTTCTCGCACGGGCGTACGCGAAGGCAGGCGATGCCGCCTCGGGAATGCGGTGGCTGCGCCAGGCAATGCAGTGGGGCTACGCTAATTTGGAAGACGCGCGCAGCGACGATGGTTTGAGTTCGCTGCGCAACCAGCCCGGCTTCAACGATCTTCTCGGCATCGTGGACGCGGCGCGCATGACGCGCGCACAGGGCTGGCGCTACGATCTCGCGTTTCTCGCGCGATGGGCGAAAGCGAAGGCTTATCACCCGTTTCGCACCGAGACCGGTGACCGGCTGGTGTCGAACGCCATCTATACCGAGCCGGAGTTCGACGCCCAGGTGCGGCTCTTGAATCGCGACATTCCCTCGATGTCGGATGTCGAAATTGAACTTGCCATGATGCGCTTGCTTCAGAGCTTGGGCGACGGGCACACCGAACTCGGGGGAGGACCGCGCCCAGAGTACGCTCGGACGTTGCCCTTGAAGTTTGAACGTTTCCAGGAGGGCCTGTTCGTCACGGCCGTCGATCCCGCGTATCGCAGCCTCTTAGGAGCGCAAGTGCTCGAGATGGACAACCACGGCATCGCCGGGATAATGGCGTTGGCTGCACCCTATATCAGCCGAGACAACGATTACTGGCTGAGCGCGATCGAACCGTACCGCTTGCGTGCCATTCCGTTTCTGCATGCCTTGGGTATGACGACATTTGACGATCGCGTTAGGCTCCGCGTCAGGAGCCTCGACGGGCGGCTAAGCGATGTCTCGGTCCGCACCACGCTCGATCATCCAGACATCTGGAACGACTTACCGAGCCCACAAGGTTGGATCAACCTCTACGAAGTGTTGGCGAAGTCACCGCCATCGTATCTAACGCATACGAACCAACCTTACTGGTTTACGTACGATCCCTCGCAGAAGGTCGTGTACTTTCAATATAACAAAATCGTCAACGCCTCCACGGAGGGCATAGCTGCCTTCGCGGCGCGCCTGGGCAGCTTTCTAGCCTCGCACGACGTCGACAAGCTTGTCATCGATATGCGATGGAACAACGGTGGCGACACGTTCTTAAATCAGCCGCTGTTGCGCATGGTAGCGAACGCGGCGGTGAATCGCCCCGGTCATCTCTTTATCATCATTGGATCGCGCACGTTTTCTGCAGGCGTCAACGCGGCGGCCTATTTCCAACGCGACACGCATGCGCTTTTCGTGGGAGAGCCGACCGGCGGAAAGCCGAATTCGCCAGGCGACGAAACGTTCTTTACGCTGCCGTACAGCAAGATTGCCGTAAACTTCTCGCACGTGTATTGGGAGAGCGGATGGCCGTATGACGCTCGATGGTCGATATCCCCCGACATCTACACGCCGCGAACTTTCGCGCAGTACCTCGCCGGCGACGATCCGGCGATGGATGCCGTGCTTGGGCTGGCGGACGAATTGACTGGTCAGACCTAGAGCATCCGGAACGGTTAAGGCTCGCGCGAGATTTTCTCGAGTGCCTCGGCGGCGTAGCGCCTGCGCCGCCGCCCTTCCTCAGATGCGTGAAGGAACTCGATTTCTACCTGTGAGTCAGGATGCACGGCGGTGACGATCGCTTCCTCGTCCTCGCCCCTCACGACGACATGATCACCGAGCCGAATCACCGTACAACTCCATAACGTCTCCTAAGTAAGGCTTGCTGGCTCAACGGTACCCGAGAATGGCTACTTTTGGCAATGGCCGACGGCGGGACTAATGTTTCAGTGCTTCTCGGAGGCGTACTAGGTGATCGAGCACGGCGCACAGGTCGTCACGGTCAAACGTGCTTAGCAGCATTTGGGTGACGCGCGAGATATCGAGGATCCCAGGCTCGGTTCCGGCGCGGCCAAGTCCCTCAGGATCGCGAAAGCCTTTTTCGTCTAAACTGAGTGTGGCGGCTTGGGCCCAAGTCCAGGGCTCCTTCTGCAAACCACTCTTAATCTCGACTGTAGCGTTCAGATCGCTCGTACCCATATTGGCCTCCTTGGAAGGGTGTGGAATGTGCATATATTGTGCGTATTCTGAATACCTGCGTCACCCTGTTGCAACGGGCGTCGAAGGAGTAGGATTGCGGGGCCGCGCAGAGCCGACTTTGAAATCAAAACAAGGGAGAGATTTGATGCAGGCAGTGGTACTCACGAGCCCCCGGCAGATTAGCATTGAAGAGATCGCCGAGCCGCAACTCCAGGCTACTTCCGACGTGCTAATGCGGTTATCATCCACCGCGATTTGCGGCACCGACCTGCATATTTACGAAGGGCGCCTCGGTTGCGGCGAGCGGATGGTGATCGGCCACGAAGCGCTTGGCGTCGTCGAGGGTGTTGGGAGCGAAGTCGTGAACGTGCGGGTCGGCGACCGCGTCACCGTGCCTACGCATATTTGCTGCGGCTTCTGCCCCAACTGCGTACACGGCTATTCGGC
>PKWF01000076.1:0-2246 GCA_003133185.1 Vulcanimicrobiota bacterium
CGCGAAACTCATTAAGAAGAGCGTCGCCGCAATGGTGCGCGGAACGCCGGCCGTCATCATGATCGGCAGCACGATCGAACCCACCATGATGATGCCGCCCAGGCCTTGAAGCGAAGCGAAGAGCACCGCAACGATCGCGCAGAATACCAGACTCAACACGAAGGGACGCTCGCCGCCAAACTCGGCGGCGAGATTGACGATCGTTCGCGCGATTCCGGTCTCGATCGTCACGCGCCCAAGCAGCGCGCCAAAGATGACGGCGACATAGAACGGGGCAAGCTTCACCGCGCCACCAGTGATTATGCTGCCGAGCGCCGCGAACGGCACACCCGCCGCCAGCGACATCAGGAGAGCCATGCAAGGAACCGCTATCAATGCCGGCATCACGCGCCGGTACATCAGCAATGCGAAGATCGCGAAGACGATGAGGATCAGGAGCGCGCTTACGATGACAGGACGCTCTCGAGCGGAGGCAGCGTTTTCGACGTCACGTACTCCCGCGTGACGCGATAGAATGCGTCGGCCCGTTCGATGGCCGTTTGCGCGGTGAGATGGTAACGCTCGAGGTTGCTCGCGAGATGGCCTTCCCGGTTTTCGTAGCGCCAGGCTCGTGCGTAAAGCGGGGAGAGCTCTTCGTAGGCGTCGCGCAGCTCCCACATCCAGTAGCGGCACCAATACAGATCGCGCAACGTCGTCTCTGAATCCGTCTTTTCGTGGGCGAGGGCATCGGCGTACATCGCGCGCACCTCGCCGGCGATCTGGAACTTCCGGCCAAGTAAGTCGTAGCGGCGCGCCGCGAGAAACATCACGGAAGCAGCATCGGCATGCAACGGCGGTCGAGCGAAATAACGGTTCGCCTCGACCGCTTCAGACCAGAGCCGAACTTGGCGCAAGTCGGCCTTCGCCGCTTGGCTTTCGGCCGCGGAATCAAACGGGTCTGCCCAAAAGAGTGCGTCGGTTTGGCCGTACGAATAATCGGGCGGCTCCAACAGGCGCAAGGTTTGGCCAAGCGATGCCACGTCAGCGCTGTAGACATCGTCGTCGACGCCGAAAAACGCGCTGGGAAAGTCTGCGGCGAAGCGCTCCGGCTCGACATCTCCCCGCTCCCAGGCCGCGGCCGCGGCGTAGATGACGGGATACCACGTCGCTTCGTAGAGCGTCTCCCCATCGTCGTGCCAAACGGTTTGGAAGAGCCCGAGGACCTGCGCCGCCTTACCTTCATCGATAAAGCGCCGCTCGTTGACGAGAGCGGCATCGATCGCCGGGAAGATCTCGTTCCAGTTGCTCGCGCCCGGGGCGACCATCTGTTGTAGACCGCCGCGCGCGATTGTTTGGATATACCGTTCGAAGCTCGGCTCGGCACCATAGTGCCAGTTCACGACGACCGCATTGCTCGGAATCAACTTCATGATTGCGGGATCGTTCTCGATGCCGTCGTCCCACAGCATCAGCCGGGCGCCCGACGGTGCGATCAAACGGTTCATCGCGACGATATGCTCGGCGTAGGCGTTCGAGCGGCCACGCTGGGCAACGTAGCTTTGCGTCGACCCGAGACCGAGCGTCGCCGTTTCGTCGGAGCCGATGTGAAAGAACGGCGGCCGGCCGACCGCCGCGAGCTCTTGCGCGACGATACGTGCGAGATAGTCCAAGGAGAGCGGTGCGTTTGGCGCCAGCAGAAAGCCGTGGGGGAGCTCGGCCGCGCCTGCGTACCGCTCGAGGCGCAGCGTGTTATGCATATGCGCGAAACTCTGCTGTTCGGGGATGAGCGCCACGTGGAAGCGCGCTGCGTACTCGGCCAGCTCGTGCAGCTGTGCCGGTGTAACTCCATCGAGCGGCGCCGGCAGCGGATCCGTGGGGCTGACGAAGACGTGCTCCATGTACGGCGAGTAGCCGTTCATCTTAAATGCGGCGATCGTGCGAATTCGCTCTTCGAAGTAGCGCATGGTCGGAAGCGGGCCGCGCGAAACGTCGTCGGAAAGAATTCGCCATTGCAGCGCCGGACGGTCCTCGATGCGCACGCAGGGAACGCTCCAACTCCCCTCCGAGCGAACGGGCAGTTGCGCGAGCGTCATGGCCGCGTAGAAGGCGCCGGCGGCGTCCGAGCTCTCGATCGACGCCCGGCCGTCGCGAACCGTCAACCGGTACGCCTGCGCCGGCAGCGAGACGTCGCGCCGCACGCTTATCTCCGCGTCGCGAGCCGAGGCCGTGCGCAACCGGCCGATTCGCAGCGCGCCCCAGCGCTCGTC
>PKWF01000076.1:2258-13260 GCA_003133185.1 Vulcanimicrobiota bacterium
CAAGAGCCCCAGGTGCATAGCGCCAGAGCTACGACGCCTTCGCCCGAGGGGCCTCGATACGCTCGTGGGAAGATAGCTCGCGTGAAGCACGCGGCGGTCTGGCCGGCCTATCTCGTAGCGGCGGTCTGCGTCGCGATCGCACTGATCTCGTCGATCGCGAACATTTCCCTTATCGGGCAGATAAAGCAACAGCAGCGCGAGGTCGCTAATCTCACCGAGCGCTCGACCTCCCTAGCACGCAGCCTGAGCGGAGAGCGAACCGCGCTCTTCGACATGCTCGACAGTCACGCGCACCATTATGCAATCGGTAACGGCGAAGTCGTTACCAGGGGAAGCCGCATCGACCTCGCGCTTCACGAGCTTTCCGAGCCACCGCGCGGTCAGGTCTATCAGGTCTGGACCCGGCCGGTCGGCTCGACGAAGATGTCGCCGGCGCCGACATTCTTACCGGACGCTCGAGGCGTTGCACTCGTGATCGTGCCCGCCGACGCCCGCGCGACCTCGGAAGTCGCGGTCACGATCGAGCCCGAGGGCGGCAGCAAAGAACCGACGACCAAGCCACTGATCAGCGTTGCCTTCGACGCCCAGTAGCTCCCCGCGGGTCGAGCCGATCTCGCAGACGACTCAGCCTCCCGCGCTCGATTATCTTGCCCGGTCGCCATATCTCAACGTCTTCATCAGCCACGTCCTCTTGCACGATTCCGCGCAGGCGGTACGCAAGAACGTCGTCGTGGTCTCCGGCGAACGCGGCATCGTGGGCGTCGCGTATTACGGACGCCAAATCGTCATCGCGGCAGAACCGATCGCCGTCGCGCCGCTCGCCACCTATCTACTGCGATACTCCGGCAATCGAATGATCGTCGGCCCTCGCGACGCCGTCCGGGATTTTTGGAAGATTACCGGGGATCGGCTGGGACGGCCGCGACTGGTGCGCGATCGTCAACTCGTCATGATGGTCGACCGCCCACGGCTTCGCCCTTCCGGTCCTCTTGTCACGGTCCGTCATGCGAAGATGGACGAGTGGCGCGCCGTCGCAGAGAGCTCGGCTTCGATGATACGCCAGGAGCTGGAGTACGATCCCCGGCGTAACTCGGCCACCTTCAACATCAGCATCCGCGAGATGATCGAGCGACGACTCTGGTGGGTCGGAATCGCGGGCGGTCAGCTCTGCTTCTTCTGCAACATCGGCCCCTGGTCCGAGCAGACCGCGCAGCTTCAAGGAATCTGGACTCCGCCGGAGCTGCGCGGTCGAGGCCTCGCCACGGCATCGCTGGCCGCGATTTGCGATCGTCTGCTCGAAATAACGCCGACGCTCTCGCTCTACGTCAACGACTTCAACGACGCCGCAATCGCGCTCTATCGCCGCATTGGCTTCGAGCATGTCGGCGACTTCCAGACGATACTATTTTGAGCCGCCGCAGCGCCCTAGATCACTCGCGTCACGACGAAGTTAACTTGAGCCCCTTGAAGGATGTATGCAGGGGTCGGAATCACAGGAGCCCCCACTGTGCCCCCATAGATCATCCCTCCGTTGATGACCGTAAAAGGACTAGCGTACACGTCGGTGAGGTTCGTTCCGTACAAACCATACTGGTAGCCGGCGCGGCTATAGACGACGTGCGCGTTGAGCGTTGCGTACGGACCCCGGTTCAACTCGTTGTACCAGCCCTCGTAGTGTAATTCGGCTCCATAGCCAAGTCCGATCGGCGGAACTTGTTCGAGAGCAACGTAGGCTTTGTGCAGAGGCTGACCGAGCGATTGTTCGAGCGCCGGCATCGTCCCATCTTGAATCGAGACCGGAATGACGGTGAGGAAGGAGCTGTCAACGTCCCACCCGACTCGCAGGTGCAAGTACCCGGCGAGTTGCTGGTCCGCCGAAACGTCGATGCCACGGTAGACGCCGTTACCGGCATTGACCGGTACCGCGATCGGGCAGGCGACGGGGTTCCGCTTCGTCTGGCAACCTGGGATCGGGACGGGATTCGTCTCGCTCGACGGCGATCGCAGATTCGTTTGATAAAGATCCAACGAAAGATGCAATGACCGTGGCGACTTTCCGACGATCTGCTCCATGCCGAGATCGAAATCGGTCGCCCGGTCGGGCTGCAGGTTCGGATTCCCGATATAGATCACGCCGCCAACCGGAACGCGATCGGCTGGCGGCNNCTTGCGGCGTCTGAAACGTCGTGCCGACGGCCGCGCGCACCGCTGTGTTCCCGGTCGGCGTCCAAACGAAGCCGGCGCGCGGATCGAAGCTGTGCCCGAACGTGCTAAACCAGCTATCGTACCCGGCGATCGAATAATGGATGTGACTCGTCGGATCGCCGTTATAGCGCAAGACGGCGTATCGTTCCGTCTGAGAGAGCGGCAACGTTTGGACGGGCGGGACCCGATCCGGCGTTATCGCGTCCGTCGAAACCGAATCTCCAGCGTACGTTACGGGAGGGCCGCCGGGTTGCACCTCGGCGATCACCTGCCCTTGCACGTAGTTCGTCGTTAGGGTCTCATTGTTGAGATCGTACTTGAACGAGAGCGTCCCAGTGTCGAAATGATGGTCGATCTCCACCCAGTCGTCACCGAGTAAATCGCGCTGGTTGTAGAGGTACTGCAACGTGTCGGCGCCCGGACCCGAGACCGATTGAGACCAAACCGAGGTTAGATGACTGAATTGGACGAGCGTCGCGGGAGCGGCGTCGATGAGTTGGTTCCCCAGTGGTATCTGTGCGTCGAAGCCGTAGTTCGACTGGTGTTCGCCAAGCAATGTGCCGGCAAAACTCTGGTACCCGCCGGCCTCCTGCGATATCGCCTCGTTGACTACGCACGGGGTTGGCACCGCGCCGGCAACGCAACCGCCGCCGACGACGGGCCCGGGCGGAGTGTAGTTAGTCAGCAACGCCGAGTCGTCTTTCGAGATGTTTGCGTTACGAAAATCGAGTTGGATGTATCCGTAGCCGTTGGGACCGCCGAGCTGATAGCGAAGCTTCGTTAAGAGCGAGTCGCCGTACGAGCCGCTACCGACGCTCTGCAGGGTTTCGTCGTTTGTCGGCGGTGTGACGCCGCCCGGAGGCGCGAGGACCGTTTGGTTGACCGAGCCATCCGAGGTGGTGCCATGAAGCGACACGGCGTACCCAAGACGATCGTCGGTTCCAGTGGCTTGAATCGTCTCGCCGAAGGTTCCGTACGTGCCGCCGAAAATGCGAATGAGCGCTTGCGGGGTGTTTGTAGGTTGCAGCGTCAATATGTTGATTCCCCCACCGATCATGTTGGGACCGATGAGCGACGAGGGGGATATCCCATTGAGGACTTGGACTTCTTGCAGCGCCGCCGGATCGAGCAGCGAGAGGTCGAAATCGCCGGTGTTGCCGTTATTCTGTTGGTGCCCGTCGATATCGACGAGCGTCTCGGTTGGATCTGGGCCGCGCACCGCGAAACTGACCGTGGCATTGCTGCCCCCGCCCAGCGGAATCACCGGCGTGACGGAGAGTTGCGGCCATACCATTGAGGCGACCGACGTGGCGCCGGCCGCAGCGGCGCTCTGCGCGCTGAGGGTAACGCTGGGCTCCGAGGACGTCGAGACCGTTTCGCCGGCGGAGGCGCGCACTTGTCCGATGACCGTCAGCGAACTGGTCGTTGCGGGGGAGAGCACGATCGCGAGCGTGGAATTGGCCGAATCGATCGTTACGGTGCGCTGCGAGATCGCTTGGTATCCCGGCGCACCTGCATGAAGTGCGTACGTCCCGGCTCGGACGTTCCGAATGACCAGGATCCCGTGAGCGTCGCTCCGAGCGGTCAGCGATTCTCTTTGGCCTGAGAGCACAACCGTGGCTCCGGCGACCGGCGTGCCGTCGTTCGCGGTTACTGTTCCAGTAACGTCTAGGGTATTACTTTGCGCTGTGGCGACGCCGATGCTTGCCGCACCGAGAGCAGCGAGCAGAGCAATGGATACGCAAACAGCGCGCGTGCAAGCGCGAGGATTTCGCATTTGGGGGGCTCCTGTAAAGCGAGTGGTTTAGAACAGAGCTAAACGGAGAGCGTTACGGGAGGTCCGCGTTTGGAGAGACGCGACGCGTGGGACGCGCGACGCCGAAAAGTCAAACGATAGCGATCGAGATCGCACGCAAGGCGGCGAACGGCGTCGCCGCTCCAACGCATGAGCGTTTCTAGAATGGTTACTATAGCATCGCGATAAGAGATGAGCCAACGCGCGAGCGCGAAGATAAGCGCGGCCACGAGACTCGCACAAACGGCGGTCGTGACCAGACCTATAAGTAACGAGCCGCCGAAAGCGTCGCCGATCTGGCGTACCGCCATGCCGTCGAGCCTTCCATCCAGCCATTCCATCGCGGGAACGAGCGCACAACTCGCCGCGACCGCGACCATCGCATATCCCACGGCCTCGCGCATGCCGTAGGCAGCGTGGGCCAGCCGCGTACGATTTCGCTGCGCGATTTCGCAACAGCGGCGCAGCCCTCGCCCGACCAAAATCGCCGCGATGGCGAGGGCTACGCCGCTGATCAGCTCGCGCGAGCTGTGGTGAAGGTGGTCGTAACTATCGGTGGCGAGGGCATAGTCGCCCACGACGTCGATCGCGACGTGCGCGAGTACCGCCCCGGCCGCAGCAGCACATAAGGCAAGCGAAAGAAGCGTCCTAAAGCCGAGGCGCACACCCGGGCGCTTCGACGCCACAGGCGCTCGTCCTACGGCTTAGTGGGCGCCATCCAGACCGTACCGCCCGCCCACTTAACTTCCACGGGTGCGCACATAGACGTCGGCGCGCCGGCGTAGGTGACGTCGTTGTACAGGGGTAGCGTATGGTCGATCGTTACGCCGGGTGCGAAGGATCCGGCATCCGTAACGCGGCGAAGATAGTGCATTGACGCGTTACGGTATCCCACCGCAAAGGTAATGCTCGACGCGGTTCGATGACCCATAATGATATAAACGATGTGTGTGCCGTTCGCATTGTGGCTCAGCGGCTTCGGCTTGACGATGGTGCAGCTTTTGATGACAACCGGCGTATAGGCGGCTTGCGCCGGTCCGATTGTTGCGGCTGTCGCGGCAAAGCCAACCAGCGACGCAACGAGTAAACGACCGAAAGGTTTCATTTTAATTTTTTGCTCCTGATGCAAGGGAAGTAAGCAGGTGCTGGCTCTTCCTCGAAGGATGCCCTAACCCTTCGAAGGCTGCATGCGCGCACCGCTAACGCCGAGCCCGTCACGCGTCCGGACCGCTCTGCAGCGGGTTCGAGGCGAGCGCCGCCAGGCCGCCGATTGTTCCAAGGCCCATCGTTTCAACCGCGGTGCTAGGGACGACTATCATCGCACCCTTTTCCTTGAGACCCTCGTAGAGCATGTTCATCGCACGAAGGTGCAAAGCGACCGGATTGCCTTCGTAATGTTTGGCCGCCTCGACGAACGACGCTGCGATTTGTTGCTCGGCTTCGCCAAGAATCACGCGTGCTTGACTCTCCCGCTGGGCTTGCGCCTGGCGCGACATTGCGTCTTGCAGAGTGTCCGGGATCTTGATGTCTCGAATCTCGACCGAGTTAACGGTGATGCCCCACGGTGTGCTCCGAGCGTCGATGCTCTTCTGCAGTGCCTCGTCAACCATTTGCCGATTAGAAAGTAAGTCTGCCAGCGTGGTTTTGCCGATAATATCGCGCAACGCCGTTTGCGCGGCCCACTCGATCGCCTGCTCGTAGGAGGTAACTTCCAACGCCGCTTTCTTTGCATCCCAGACGACCCAAAACAAAACGGCGTCGACGCCGACCGGCACGGTGTCTTCCGTAAGCGTTTGCTCGGCGGTGAACGTCGAAGTATGCATGCGCTGATCGATCCACATGGCTATGTTGTCGACGACTGGCACGATAAAGAACAGCCCAGGGCCGGCGAGTTTCCAGAATCGCCCCGCTCGGAGCACGACCGCCGCTTCCCACGCGTATGCCATCTGCAGGCCGAGGACGATTAGAACAAACGCTATCGCACCCGCTACAATCGGAAGCGGCGTATTCATCCGTATGCCGGCTCCGACGCCGGCAAGTAGCACGATCACGCCGAGGAGCCGAGCAATGGGGTTTACTCGAAGGCGAGAGCGCGAAGTGAGAGCGGGCGTACTCCCTGCGCCTGCGGACAATGGTGTGGATACAGACATACTTCTCCTACTTTTCTCGTCGAGTGACTGAAGCGATGGCCTTGACCAAATCCGGTTCGGTGAACCCCGCGGCCCGCGCTTCAACAATGGCCCGACGCGCGATATCCGCCAAACGCACCCGGCGTAACTGCGGATCCAACCTTCGAGCGCCGTTGGATACAAAGGTCCCGCGACTGCGCGCCGTCACCAATACGCCTTCCCGCTCCAGCTCCATATAAGCGCGGTCCACTGTGTTTGGATTGATCCGCAGATGCACCGCGACTTCTCTGACGGTCGGCAGCTGATCGTTCGGCCTTAAGAGTCCGCGAGCGATAGCATGCAGAATTTGATCGCGCAGCTGCGCATAGACAGGCAGGGCACTCCCAAAGTCAACAGATAAGCTGCTTGCCTTCAATCGCTTGTCCTAGTTGTCCTAGTCTAATAGGACAACCATTTTATATCACCGGCGCTGACCGAAGTCAATGTTTGCGGGCGCGATAGGGAGACCGCGAACATCTTCACCAGCGGCTCGGAAATCTCGGCCTTGGACCCGTTGCGCGAGGTTGAGGCCGGTCTCTGTGAAAAACGAGGCAATCAATGGCTTTGCCGCCTCTCGCCATCGACGACATTCCGCAGATCGCTTGGACCGCCACCTCGGGCGGCCGGATGATTTCGTTCAATCGCGCGTGGTACGAGCACGTCGGGAGGAGGCGGCGCTCGAACGCAATGCCGGCATCACTGGAGAAGCAGTGGTGGGCGGCGGTTCATCGCGACGACCGCGCACGCTGGCAGCAGGCGCTCCAGAGTGGAATCACGAGCCATGCAGGCTTCGAGCTCGAGTTGCGGTTGTTACGCGCGGACGGAATGTACCGGTGGTATCGTCTCTTCGCCTCGCCGTTCGACGAAGCGCGGGCCGAGGGAGCGAGTTGGCTTGGTATCTGCACCGATATCGACGATTACAAGCGCCAAGGTCAAATCTTTGCCTTTCTCGCGCAAGCCGGTGAAGTGCTTGCGGAAACGCTCGATTTGCAAGCCACCCTCAACCGTTTGCTCGCCATCATCGTTCCGGAGTTTGGCGATTGGGCCGCAATCGATCTCTTCGATGAAAACGACCGCTTAAAGACCGTCGCGGCCATTCACGCCGATCCGAAGAAGACGCGTCTGGTGAAGCGTCTCGTCGGGCGTTACACGCACGATCGGCGCTACGAGCCCGCAATTGCCGCCGCCCTGCGAAACGGCCAGCCGATCGTCATCCACGAAGTGAACGTCCAGCTCCTCGAAAGAGTCCCTACCCGTCACCTGCTCGAAGTGATTCGCGAACTGGAGCCCCGCTCGGCCGTCACCGTTCCCCTACGCACGCGCGGGCGAACGATCGGATCGCTCGTCGCGTACTGGTCGCAGACTCCCCGGCGATATACCGTCGCCGATTTACCGCTCTTCGAAGAGCTCACGAAGCGCGCGGCCGTTTCGATCGGCCACGCGCGCCTTTACGAACGCGAGCGAGAGATCGCCGCGGAGTTTCAGCGTGCGGCGCTACCGATTTCGCTTCCCCAAGTGCGGGGCATGCATTTTGACGGCATCTACGAGCCGGCCAGCGATCGCGAGTTGCTCGGCGGCGACTGGTACGACGCCTTGCGTCTCAACGACGGGCGCATCGTCATTTCGGTCGGCGACGTGGCCGGCAGCGGTCTGTCTGCAGCGGTGATCATGGCCTCGATGCGACAAGTCATTCGCGGGGTCGCGCAGGTCTACGCCGACCCGATCGCGATGCTCGACGCCGCCGATCGCACGCTGAAAACCGAGTATCCCGACATGTTCGTCACGGCATTCGTCGGCGTGCTCGATCCGGTCACGCGGACGTTCGCGCACGCATCCGCCGGGCATCCGGCACCGTTCCTGCGCGATGCCGAGGGCGCGGTGACGGCGCTCGGCACGAGCGGACTGCCGCTGGGTTTGCGCGTGCGGGGCGAGATCGCCACGACCACACCGCTGCCCCGTTCCGGCCTTTTGATTTTCTACAGCGACGGTTTAATCGAGGCAGATCGCGACGTCGTACGCGGTTACGAACTGCTTATGGCGACACTCGCTCGCCCCGAGTTTGCGAGCAGCTCGAGTCCGGCTGGCGCGCTTTATCGTGCGATGCTCAAGCGCGGTGGGAACGACGACGTGGTCGTATTGACGTTGCGACTCGATGCGCCTGAGGCCAACGTTCACGACGGCAATGACGAAAGGGCGCAACGGTGGACCTTGGATAGTAGCGACGCCTCCCGGGCGCACGCGGCACGCCACTCATTCGTCGAGGCCTTGCGCGCTGCCGGCCTGCGTCAGAAACAACTGGATGCGGCCGAACTCGTCTTCGGCGAGCTGCTCGGCAACGTCGTGCGCTTTGCTCCCGGACCGGTCGAGATCGTCCTTAATTGGACACACGCTGCCGCGCCGGTTCTTCACGTGCTCGATCGCGGTCCCGGCTTTACGTTCGCGCCAAAGCTGCCGTTGGATCTGCTGAGCGAACGCGGGCGCGGCCTCTACATCGTCTGGTCGCTTGCGGAAGACTTCAACGTGACGCCGCGCCACGACGGCGGCGCGCACGCACGGGCCGTGCTCGCAATCGTTTAGATAGCTCGAGCGCTCCCCCGCGATGCTAAACCAACCTCGGCGCCGCGGACTAGGAAGCCAACTGTTCCGAGTCGGATAGTGATTCCGGCGGGAGCGTGTAGGAATCGAATCTCTTAGCTCTCGTTTTCGCTCATTGCGGTTCGTTTAACGAAGCCGCATTTCGTGCGTGAGTGCGTTTGCCTAGCTACAGTTCGTTGCGGTTCGCTAGGGTTCGTTTTACTTCGTGTGTGACCAATCCGTGACCAGTAGCTGTTTGGCAACTGAGCACGAAGCCAATGCGAGGCGCAGAACGTTTCAGGCGCGCGCCGATGGCTTCGCACGCCATTCCGGCTGCGTATGAGCTGGCTTCCGATCCTGCATCGAATGGTTTGCCTGGGACGATACCTATACTCGCAAAGGTCGTCCGAAGTGCGACCTCATCGGACGGGGTGGGGCAGAATTGCAGAACGAAAGCGAGGAGATTAAAAAACGCAGGCGAGGTCCGCTCGTCATCCAGCGATACGGGGCGCAAGCCAAGCCACGGTCGGCGGCGCGGGGGCCTTTGAGTACGATAGCAGGCCCATGTGCTCTTACTTCGAACGGCTCGACGCTGCGGCATCGTCGGTCCAGAGCGGCAGAACCGTTTCGGAGAAAGTAGAGATGGGATTTCGGGATGAGCTTCTTTCAAAATATCGCCGGTGCCCAATCAAACGATGCGCCCGCTTGGGCGATCAACGGCGACGAAGTTGTTCTCGTTTGGAAGGGAAAGGATTCCTCGAGCGTTTACGTTGCGCTGGCGAGCGGGCCGCAGCCAAAGCCAAACGTGACGACGGGGCAGTACTCGTTCTCCTCGCCGCAACAGATTACAGGTCCGCCGATCCCAGGCGTCCCCGGTATTAAGGGGCCGATCGGTTCGATACCGGGACCCCCTATTGGAACGTCTGCGGCGCCGGCTATCGCCAGTCTCGACGGCAAACTGTATCTGTTTTTCAAAGGTGAATCCGACAACAAGATCTATTTGACGACCTCGCCCGACGGCAAGGCCTGGGCGGCCGCAAATCCGCTCGAAATCGCCGGCCAGGTTGCGCAGACGAGCCACGCGCCGACGGTCGTCTCGGACAGCGGGTCGCTCTATCTCTTCTATAAGGGCGCTTCCGACAACCACATATGGTGGTCCACGTTCTCCCATGGATCGTGGGCCGCCCAGCAGGTCGTCTCTCCGGCAACGGGGGGCCAGCCTGAGACCAGCGATTCACCTGCGGTGGCCGTCTCCGGAGAGACGATCTACCTTGCCGTCGTGGGCGTTCAGAGCAATACCGTCTTCTGGTTGACGTACGACGGAAGCTGGTCGGGGCAACAGGAGTTGCCCCAGTTTCAAACCGCTACTGCGCCGTCGTTAGTCTGCGATGGGAACAAAGTTATCTCGCTGACGTACGTCGGCCTAAGCAGTCCGCTCAACGTACTGCCGACGCTGTGCTTTGCGACGCTTCCCCCCAACGGAACATGGAGCGCGCCCGCGGTGAGATATGCGATCACTCCCGGCGCTCGCCCAGCTCTGCTCTCGACCGGCAATACTAGCCAAGATATCGTGATGGCGTGGATATGGGTTCCCGGGGGCGANNCCAGACGCGCTCGGGGAGTTGGCTTCCATATCAGTCTATAGATACGAACTACATGTCCTTTCAAGTCCAGCTCTCGACGTCCGACACGCCCGTGGCGGTGCAGGACGGCCCATTTAGCGATATCCCCGGCCAGAGTTACTTCAACGCGAACAACTTCGATAACGGATGGAGCTTGCCGCCGATCAGCGTCCCCGACGACGCGCAAGTCCTCATGAGCTACGTCATCCAAAATAGCAGCGCCAGCCCGCCGGAGGCGCTGAAACTCGTTTCTACGGCCGCCGAACTGCTCGTTGCCTACGGTGCTTCTGCGGCCGCTTCAACCGGAGGCGCCGCAATCGGCGCAGCGATCGGAGCGGCGATCGGCACCGGCACCGTTCCCCTAATTGGAACCGCGATCGGCGCGCTCGCGGGTTGGCTTGTTAGCGACGTCTGGGGCTTGCTATTCCCCAACTGCGACGGGCCAGTCGCGGCCGCTGTGCACGTTTTTACCGCCGAGCAGCTCCTCAGCGCCGGCGGCGTCCCCGTTACTGCGGACGAAAATTACGATCCCAACATGGTCACGCAAGACGGCTGTGGCGCCAACCCCAATTACACGGTATCGTGGCAGGTGAGCCCCGCTAGCGGTTGACTGGCGGAGCGTTCTTTGGTGGAGGCAA
>PKWF01000194.1 GCA_003133185.1 Vulcanimicrobiota bacterium
GCTGGTTGCTGGCCGCACCGATTTACCTGGTTGCGTATGCGCTGGCAGCCTTCGTCTTTTGGCAGGCGGCAAAGCGGCGCGGGATGGCGACCGAGGGCATCGCGCGGATTGCGACCGCCGGCCTTGTTGGCGGTTTGGCCGGCGCAAATCTCGTCCAACTCCTGGCCACCAGCCTTCCCGGCAAAACGATCGAAGGCGGTATCGTCGGCGGTTGGCTGGCAGTGATCTGGATGAAACGGAGATTGGGCATCACGCGGCCGACCGGCGATCTCTTCGCGCTAGCCATTCCGGCGGGTGAGGCGATCGGCCGTATCGCCTGCTTCGTCGGCGGGTGTTGTTACGGAAAGGCGGCCGGCGTTGCATGGGCGGTGCACGATCACGGCGCTTGGCGTCATCCCGCGCAACTCTACCTAAGCGTTGCGGCCGCAGCGTGCTTCACGGCGTTGCTAGGGATCGAGCGCATGCGCTTCTTGCCGGAGAATGGCCTCTTCTATGTTGGCGGCGCGCTCTTCTGCGCCGATCGCTTCATCGTCGAGTTCTTCCGTGAAGGTGCGACGACGCCGCTTGGCGTTACGCTGGCTCAGGCAGTCTGCATCGCCGGGTTTTCGTTCTTCGCGTGGAAGCTGGCGATGCTCGTGCATTCGAGCGCGCCGAAACCGAGGTCCGTCCCCGCGTGCCGCTAGCCGGTTCCGACGCATGTTCGCAATGCGGCAGCGCTCTGAACGGCGACGTGACGCATTGCCCAAACTGCGGCGAGGCGCGAGTGGCTGTCTCGGGCCGGTCGAGCACCGGCATCCTGGTCCTCGTGGTCGTTGCCGGCATCGTCGCCGCACTGCCCATATGGTTGGGCCTAACGTTAGTCGGCGAAGGGCTGCTTGGGAATGTCGGTATGCCGGGACGGCGTACGCCGGAGTTCTACGTGTCGTGGGGAGCGACGGGCTATTTCGTCTTCCTCACGCTGCTTGCATTCGCCGGCCTGATCGTCGCGGCCCGAGCGCGGCTCTCTCTACCGCTTCGCGTTTTCATCATCACGCTTCTATGCGTGATGCTCGGGCTATTCTCGATCTGCGATCTCTTCGCCTTATCGTCGCAATCGCAGGGATGAGCTAGCTTTGCCCCTCCCGGTTTATGATTACACGGTTCTCAAGAGCGTCCGCGCGGTCTGCCCGCGTTGCTTCGCGGAGAACGCCGGTTTCGACCCCGAGTATCCGACCGACATCTGCGACGGGCATCTGGTCGAGCGCGATGGCGGCGTTTATTTGCGCAGATGGTGCAGGCGCGGCCACGGTGAGGTCTGGTCGCTCTACGAAGAGGATGCGGCGCTCTGGCGCTACCTGCAGCAATGGCGCGTGCCCACGAAGATCATCAATCCCGACACGAGCGAGATTTTTCCCGTGCCGATGGGTTACGAGCACGGTTTGGGTCCCGCGCATCTCCAGCACTCGTGCATCTATCTGCTCGATCTGACGACGCAATGCAATCTGACCTGTCCGGCTTGCTACACCAGCTCGAGTCCGGAGCTCTTGGCGTACCTTCCGCTGAAGGAGACCGTGCGCGCGGTTGAGGCCGCGCTCGAACGCGAAGGCGGCCGGCTCGACGTCGTCATGCTCTCGGGCGGGGAGCCGACGGTGCATCCTCAGATTCACGAGCTGATCGAGCGTCTCTGCGAGATGCCGATCACGCGGATCTTGCTCAACACCAACGGCATCCGTCTGGCAAACGAAGAGGCGCTGCTCGAGTTCATCGCGGGCCTGCGCGATCGGGTCGAGGTCTATCTGCAGTACGACGGCCAGCGCGAGGCGACGCATCGGACGTTGCGCGGGGTCGACCTGCGCGAAACCAAAGCGCGCGTCATCTCAAAGCTGAGCGCCGCGCGTGTCTTTACGACGCTGGTGATGACGGTCGTTCCGCAAAACGCCGACCAGATCGGCGAGGTCCTCGACACCGCCTTCGCGACGCCCTACGTGGGAGGCGTCATGTTCCAGCCGCTCTTCGCCTCCGGCCGCGCTCCTGTGGTTGATCCGATGGCGCGCGTGACAACGACCGGCGTGCTCGCGCGGCTCGAGGCGCAGTCATCCAACGGCGTACGCGCTCGCGATCTGATCGCTTTGCCCTGCAGTCACCCCGACTGTTGCTCGATCGGCTATTTCATTCGTTCGAGTGACGGGCGATTCGCGGGAATGCCGGCGATCTTAGGGGAGAAGACGCTGCGCGACAACTTGAGCATCTTCGGCAATCAGATCGCTTTTAGCGAAGCGTTGGAAAAGATTCGCAACGCGCTGACCAACGTGATG
This sequence comes from Vulcanimicrobiota bacterium, assembly GCA_003133185.1. Classification (GTDB taxonomy): domain Bacteria; phylum Vulcanimicrobiota; class Vulcanimicrobiia; order Vulcanimicrobiales; family Vulcanimicrobiaceae; genus Cybelea; species Cybelea tyrphae. Next base: position 2,295 of record PKWF01000194.1, read on the forward strand.
TCCGAGACGATGACGCTCTCGCGTCCCGAGCTGGCCGCTCACCTCAAGACGCTCTGCTCTGCTTGCGGCCTTGGCGGTGCCGCCGAGCTGCTCAAGTTGGCCTTTGGACGGGGAGCCACGGCGCGCTTCGTTGGCGAGCGCGTGAAGCGCGTGACCATCAAGCACTTCATGGATGCGGACACCCTGATTACCGAACGGCTCGAACAATGCTGCGTGCACGTGGCCGGCGCGGGCAACGATCCGGTGCGCATGCCCTTCTGCGCGGCGCGACTCTTTCCAAAAGTACGGGAGCGGGCAACGAAAGGAATGGTGCGTCGTGGACAGCTCGAGCAATCTCCTGCGGGGTAAGGAGCTCGAAGGCTACGCCTTCACCTTCTGTAAGGCGGCCTTCCTGGCGCTGCTCTTCGGGCGGTACGCGGTTCTCGTGCTCTCGACGGGCGCCGTCCTGCTCTACCTGGTAGCCTACGCCCAAGGGGTGCGGGAATGGCGGTGCTGGGTGAAGCCGCCGTGGGTCGTCATCTTCTTTGCGGTAGTCGCGATCGTGCAAGCTTACTTGCTCTTCCGGTCGCCACTGCACCTCGTGCTGTAGCGGGAGGTAGGCCCCGGCCGAACCGGCCGGCTAGTCCATCAGCTCCCCGGCCAGCCAGATGGTAGGGCGCTTTTTCGGGGCAGATTAGCGATTGACCCGGCAACGAGGGGTCTCCGATCAGGGCCTGCTGCAACCCTTGCACTCCTCCATAGAGTCTGCTAGGATGGCACGGTTAGCGCTCTTGCGCTAAGAGTGCTAACTTTCTATAAGTACGAAATTTACCAAGCTGTGGAGGTTTCCGTGAATCTCAAGCCCTTGTTCGATAACGTCGTTATCGAGCACGTAGAGCAAGACGACAAGACGACCGGCGGCGTCTTTCTTCCCGATACCGCCAAGGAGAAGCCCCAGGAGGGCGTCATTCGCGCGGTCGGAAGCGGCCGCATCACCGACAAGGGCACGAAGGTCGATATGCACGTCAAGGTCGGCGATCGTGTGCTCTACCGCAAGTACTCGGGCAGCGAAGTCAAGATTGAAGGCACCGAGTACCTCATTATTCCTGAAAAAGATATTCTCGCCATCGTCGACAAAGTGCCGGCCGGCGTCTAAGGAGTTGAATTTTTAAATGTCTGCAAAGCAACTCGTATTCGATGAAAGCGCGCGCCGCGCGCTCGAGCGCGGTGCGAACATCCTCGCCGATGCCGTTAAAGTGACGCTCGGCCCCAAGGGTCGCAACGTCGTGCTCGACAAGAAATTCGGTTCGCCGACGATTACCAACGACGGCGTGACCATTGCCAAGGAGATCGAGCTGCCCGACGTGTTCGAAAACATGGGGGCGCAGCTCGTCAAAGAAGTCGCGTCGAAGACCAACGACATTGCCGGCGACGGCACGACCACNNGCGACCGTGCTCGCGCAAGCGATCATTCGCGAAGGCCTCCGCAACGTGACCGCGGGCAGCAATCCGCTGCTGATCAAGCACGGCATCGAAAAGGCCGTGGAGATCGCCGTCAAGGAGATGGAGTCCTTCAAGAAAGACGTCGATACCAAAGAGAAGATCTCCCAGGTCGCCTCTATCTCGGCCAACGATCCTGAGATCGGCGAATACGTCGCCGAAGCGATGGAGAAGGTCGGCAAGGACGGCGTCATCACGGTTGAGGAGTCGCGGACTCTCAAGACCGAGGTCGAGACCAAAGACGGCATGCAGTTCGACAAGGGCTACATCTCGCCGTACATGGTTACCGACTCCGAACGCATGGAAGCCGTGCTCGACAATCCCTACATCCTGGTAACCGAACGGAAGATCTCGGCGATCGCCGACATCCTGCCGTTGCTCGAGAAGGTCGTTCAGGTACAGAAGCCGCTGCTCATCATTTCCGAAGACGTCGAGGGTGAAGCGCTCGCGACGCTGGTCGTGAACAAGCTGCGCGGCACGTTTACGTCCGTTGCCGTCAAGGCACCGGGCTTCGGCGACCGCCGCAAGGAGATGCTCAAGGATATCGCAACGCTCACCGGTGCCACGGTGATCTCCGAAGAGCTCGGACTCAAACTCGACAAGGTGACGCCCGAACAGCTCGGCCAGGCCAAGCGCGTGACGGTTACTAAGGAAGAAACTACGATCGTCGACGGCAACGGCAAACCCGACGCCATCAAGGGCCGCATCGAGATGATCAAAAAGCAGATCGAGGAGACCGATTCGGACTTCGACCGCGAGAAGCTGCAAGAGCGTCTTGCGAAGCTTTCCGGCGGCGTCGCGGTCATTCAGGTGGGCGCGGCCACGGAGACCGAGCTCAAAGAGAAAAAGCACCGCATCGAGGATGCTCTGAGTGCGACGCGCGCGGCCGTGCAAGAAGGCATGATCCCCGGCGGCGGCGCGTCGCTCATTCATGCGATCAAGGCGATCGACCGCTACGAGCCCCCGAAAACAAACGGTCACGCCTCGACGTGGGCCGACGAGAAGATCGGCATCAGCATCATACGCAAGGCCCTTGAAGAGCCGGCCCGTCAAATCGCCGACAACGCGGGATTTGAAGGCTCGGTTCAGGTCAACGCGGTTCGCATCAAGAGCGCGCCGTTCGGCTTCGACGCAATGACCGGCGAGGTTGTGGACATGTTCGCCGCGGGCATCGTCGAGCCGCTCAAAGTGACGCGCGCAGCGTTGCAGAATGCGGCCTCGATCGGCGCGTTGATCCTCACGACCGAAACCCTGATCGCCGATAAACCCGAGCCCAAGAAAGAGCCGATGGGCGCGCCCGGCGGCGGCATGGGCGGCTACGGCGACATGATGTAGGCGTCGCTCTCGGCGACGAATACGAGATGGCGCGTCGTGCACGACGCGCCTTTTCTCTTTGCTCAGCCTCTTTCAAGGATAGCCGGCGGCGTCGGTGCTACGATGAATGTCGCAGGGGAAACGCAATGAATAAACTGGGAATGCTCGTGGCAGTGATGTTGGCGCTCGCCGGACAGACGCCCGCTGCCCCCGTTCGACACCTCGTGTACGCGTTCGCGACCTATCCAACCGCCAAATCCAACGGCGACTCCGGCGACTATTACGATGGGACGCTGAGCATCGACGTCCTGGGCCCGGCGCCCGATGGCGGTGAGCTGGTGCGGGCAACCGACTGGTGGTATTACACGTTACGATCGCGCCAGACGCGGCAGTGCGAGATCTACCCTGACGGAAGCGTTGTGTGGGACGAGGTTCCGCCCTATCCCTCGGATGCGCAGCGCGTGCTTCTTCCGTTGCTCGCAGCCGATTTCTTCACACCCGGAGTCTCGGGCGTCGCGTCGTGGCGGCAAAAGTTCGCGCTTTCGTTTGCAAAGGGGTTGTACGTCACATCGGCGTCGATGCAGCTGAGCGCGACACCGCAGGGATCGCAGCTGAACGTAGATTCGCACGCGGTCTTCCAGCAACTCGATCGCCGGCAGCGCAAGGTCGTCGAACGGGGCCAGATCGTTTACGACCGCACGCTCGGCATGCCGGTCGTGGTTCACGACGTGCGCGGACCGGTGCCGACGGCGAGCATTTATTCGCAGACGTCGGTCGACCTTCAGCTCGTCGACGACGCGCCTTAGCCGGCCGACGTTCTCCAGAACTTGGGGCAGAGCAGCGTATCGACTTGATCGCCGGCGAGCCCGTCGATCATATCCTCGGTGACGTTGAGGAGAATGCTTTCGGGCCAGCCACCCCAGGGAACCGGAAATGGCATCGGTATTCGCACGTAATGATACTGATGCGTCGGGGTTCGCAGACGCAGCGTGAGTTGCTGGGGGCTGTTGCCGGACGCATCGGAATAGAGCCACGCGTAATACGAGTCCTGATCGTTCTCTACCACGATGTGCGTCGGCAGCGGCTGCGGAATCGGCTTACCGCAGGTCACCGCGCCCTTGTCGAAGAGGACGAAGGTCGGTTGCACGTAGAGGAAGGATTGCGGCGCCGTACCGGAGAGCAGCAGCGGCATAGGAGGCGCAGGGGCGGGCGAGTCGCTGAGTTTCTCGGTTATATTGCGATCGAGTCCCGAGATGAAGTAAACATAATCCGTCGCCGAGCAGCGGTACTTGGGAGCCGTGAGATCGAGGCGATAGAGCCCGAAGGGGTTGTCGAACTCGACGATCGCCTCCTGATCGTCGCCGCGCTCGAAGTGAAAGACTTTGTCGACCTGCTCCCGCCCGATTCGGTCGGTCAGATGGACGCGCAGCGCGATGCTCGTCCCGGCCGGCGCGCGCGCGATCGCGCCGCAGAAGCCGGCGTGTAGAACGATATGAGCGAGCGCGAGCATGGGCGAGGTCTTTCGGCCTTCCGCCGGCGAGTTCATCCGCCGGAGCAGCCGCTCGCCTTGGCGGGAGCAGGCCGCACCGTCACGACGGATAACGTCACCAGTCATGTCAGTGCGCGCCATCAACGATTTTACGATCCGCGTGGCAACGGTCAACGGTTCGGGAAGTCAATCCTCCAATCTCGTGCTGACTAACGCCATCGCAAGCCTCGGGATCCCAGTCGCTCCGAAGAACGTTTTTCCCTCGAACATCGAGGGCTTGCCCACGTGGTTCGACGTACGGGTTTCGGCGCTGGGATATCAATGCCGCGCGCGCGACTTCGACGTGCTCGTAGCACTCAACGCGGCGACGTGGCAGCAGGACGTCGCCGGCGTCAAGCCCGGCGGCGCGGTCGTGCACGAAGACAGCTTTCCTTGCAAGGGCGACACGCTGCGCGAGGATCTTAGCTACTATGCCGTTCCGTTTACGGCGCTGGCGAAAGAACACTTCGCCGATAAAGGCGACCTACGCAAATACTTGATGAATATGATTTACGTAGGCGTCTTGGCGCAGCTCCTCGATATTCCGGAAGCGTCCCTCGAAGAAAGCTTACGCTCGCAGTTTCGCAGCAAGGCCTCGGCGGTCGAGCTCAATCTTTCCGCCGTGCGCGTCGGCATCGAGTACGCGCAGCAGCATCTCGAGAAGCACGACCCCTGGCGCCTCGTCCCGATGAGCGGTAAGACCGAGGGCCTAATGTTCATGGAAGGCAATCGCGCCGCGGCGCTAGGCTGTGTCATGGGCGGCTGCACCGTTGCCGCCTGGTATCCGATCACGCCGTCTTCCTCGCTGTGCGAATACTTCATTCAGTATTGCGACCGCTATCGCGTCGATAAAGAGACCGGCGAACGCAGCGTTGCCATCGTTCAAGCCGAAGACGAGCTCGCTGCCGCCGGGATCGTTTTCGGTGCGGGATGGGCGGGCGCGCGAGCGATGACGTCGACCTCAGGCCCGGGCATCTCGTTGATGGCCGAATACGCGGGATACGGATATTTCGCCGAAGTTCCGGGTGTAATCTTTGACGTACAGCGCGCCGGTCCGTCGACCGGCTTGCCGACGCGAACGATGCAAGGTGACGTGTCGTTTGCGTACACGCTCTCGCACGGCGATACCAAGCATCTCGTGCTCTTGCCCGCAACGGTGGCCGAGGCGTACGAGCTTTCAATGGAAGCATTCGATCTGGCGGAGCGCTTTCAAACGCCGGTCTTCGTGCTCAGCGACCTCGATCTGGGGATGAACGCGTGGCTGACGCCGCCGCTGGCGTATCCCGAGAAGCCATTCGATCGCGGAAAAGTGCTCGGCGCCGACGACTTGAGCTCGATGAAGGGCTGGGGACGCTACCGCGACGTCGACAAGGACGGGATCGGTTATCGCACGCTGCCCGGGACCGATCATCCCGGGGCCGGGTTCTTCACGCGCGGCACCGGCCACGACGAAGAAGCGCGTTATTCGGAGCTCCCCGAGGTCTGGCAGCGCAATCTCGATCGCCTTAACCGAAAGACTGAGACGGCCAGGACGGCCGTGCCCGCGCCGATCGTTGCCGAGAAAACCACCACCAAGATCGCGATCCTTGCGTACGGAACGACCCACCACGCCGTCGTGGAGGCTCTCGATTTCTTGCGCGAATCCGGCATAGAACTCAACTACATGCGCGTGCGCGCGCTTCCGCTCTCGCCCGACGTCGCGACCTTCGTAAAGCGTCACGATCGCGTTTACGTCGTCGAGCAGAACCGCGACGGTCAACTGTACGGCATTCTCCGGACGGAGCTCCCGACGCACTTAATCGGCCGCCTGGAGTCGATCCGGCATTACAACGGCGTGCCGATCGATGCCCACGCAATTATCGACCCCCTGCTCGACGCGGAGCGCGCGCCGGCGGTGGTCGCGGAATAGGATGACAGCATGACCGTAAACATCGTCGGCCTCACTCGCGAGGTCTACAAGGGGCTTCCGACCACGCTCTGTGCGGGCTGCGGGCACAACTCGATCACCAATCATTTGATCAAGGCGCTCTACGAGTACGGCGTCGAGCCGCACAAGCTGGCAAAAATGAGCGGTATCGGCTGTTCGTCGAAGACGCCGGCCTATTTCGTGGAGCAGGCGCACGGCTTCAACGGTTTACACGGACGCATGCCGTCGGCTGCGACCGGAGCGAAGCTGGCCAACAGCGAGTTGCTCGTTCTGGGCATCAGCGGCGATGGCGACACCGCGAGCATCGGGCTCGGACAGTACTGTCACATGATCCGGCGCAACCTGGACTGCACGTANNGGCGGAAAGACCAACGAGTACGCGACGATCGATATTTGCGGACTCGCCATCGAGCTGGGCGCCACTTTCGTCGCGCGCTCGTTTTCGGGAGATGGTAAGCAGCTCGTGCCATTGCTGCAGGCCGCCTTTTCGCATCGCGGCACCGCCATTCTCGANNTATGCCTACGTCAAAGAGCACGACATCGTGCTGCATACCGCCGACTATATCGCTGGGGGTCGCGAGATCACGGTCGATTACGAACCCGGTACGGTGCAGGACGTTACGCTCGACGACGGCTCGCACGTGCTGCTGCGTAAACTCGACGTCGAGTACGATCCGACCGACGGAATTAGTGCGCTGCGCGTGATTCACGAGACGCGAGCGCGCGGCGAGTTCGTTACCGGACTGCTTTACGTCGACACGACGCAGCAGGATCTTTGCGCGCGCGAGCACCTCGTAAAGCAGCCTTTGGCGCAGCTCGACGAAGAGTCGCTGCGAATCGGCCGCGAGGAGTGGCGAAAGATGATGGCACCGGCACCCTGACCGCCGGCGTCATCGCCGCGTTACGGCAAGCAAAATCTGTTTTCGTTCTGACCGGGTCGGGAGTTTCGGCGGAGAGCGGCCTGCCGACGTTTCGCGGCGTTGGCGGTCTTTGGCGAACGCATCGCGTTGAAGAGCTGGCTTCGCCCGAGGGATTCGCTCGCGATCCGGTTTTAGTTTGGACCTGGTATAACGAGCGCAGGGCCGCGCACGAGCGAGCCCAACCCAATGCCGGCCACTTCGCGATCGCCCAGCTGGAGGACGCGCTTGACGATTTCACGCTCGCCACCCAGAACGTGGATTCGCTCCACCTGCGCGCCGGCTCGCGCAACGTACTCGAGCTGCACGGCAGTCTGCGCGAGGCGCGTTGCACCAACTGCAATGCAGGCCGCCCATTCGGTGCCGCCGGCCTTCCGCTCGACGAAATCGACCACGCGTGCGGCGGGCGCTGGCGTCCCGACATCGTCTGGTTTGGCGAATCGCTGCCGCGAGATGTTTGGCAAAAAGCACAAGAGGCCGCGGCCCGCGCCGACGTCATCTTGGTCGTCGGAACGAGTGCGGTCGTCTATCCGGCGGCAGCACTCGCGACCAACTATAATCGCTCGGCCTTCGTTGCCGAAATCAATCCGGAGGCAACCCCGATAAGCAACCGAGTTGCTTGCGCGCTGCGAGGATCCGCCGCCGAGATGCTGCCGCGGATTGTCGCAGCACTCTCTGCAAGACGAACAGCGCCGCCGGATTTATCCGTCGGGCCCAGCGGTTAGCGAGTAAAGCCACCATCGCGGCGCGCCGCGACGCGCCTCGCGGTCGAAATAGACTTCGAGCTTTTCGCCAGACGTGGTCTCAAGCTCGAACCAGTGACGCTTGAGATAAACATCGCCGCGATCGGTCCTGGTCGTGCGCCACGATCGCAGAACCGCGGAAACGTCGAACGTTCGACCCTTCCAGCGAAAAGCACGCGGGACGGGAGGCTCGCTGCCGCTGGCGGGAGTTATAAACCCGTCGCCCGCCGCCGCGATCGACTGGCCTACGAACTTCCGCGCGCGCGCGCTGGCGTCCACTTCGGCGAGCTAGGGTTGGAGGCGTTTCGCGAGCAGCTCGGTGAGCTTGCGCTCCACGCCGCGCAACGTCGCGTTCTCGCTCTCGGCGTCGCGCAACCGCGTGCGAAGTTCGACCGCAGCGATGTGATCGTACCCTGCCGATGCGGCGGCCGCGAGCTTGCGCAGAGTGCTGCGCTCGTCCGGGTCGAGATCCTCACCTGTGCCGTGGCCGCCGTAGAGGGCGATGGCTTCGAGATGGTGACCGACGATGATCGGGACGGCGTAGATCACTTGCCGGTCGCCGCCCGGCAGATCGCTGCGCGGCCAGCGCAGATCGCTCGGATCCATCGCGACGAGATCGGCGCGCAATCGCAGCGCCAGCGCGTCGTCGGCATCGAGTTCGGCCGCTTCGTCGTCCGTCCACGCGTGCGCCCGAACGCGGCGATACCCGCCTTTTTCGTGACGGAAGACGGCCGCCGACGAGAGTCCCAACGCGGCTACCGGCTCGTCGACCAGCGCGGCCTCGATCGCGGCGGCAGTCGATGCGTGCGGCATCGCGCGCGCGACGGCGCCCAAGCGTTGCTCCGCGAGATGTCGCTGCTTGAAGAGGAAGCGATCGATCCAGTCGTCGAGGTGGCCGTGCAAGAGATTGAACGATATGCCCAAACCGACTGCGGCCAGGATGTTCAGGATCGTCGCGACGCCCTGATGCTCCAGTACGCGGCCGAAGACGTACTCGATCAACGCAAAGAGCGACACCGCTCCAAGCGTCAGAATCGTGTAAACCAGCGTGCGGCTGATGATGAAGCTGATATCCATCACGCGGTGACGGATGATTCCGTACGCGACCGTTGCCGCAATGAGCGCCGGCGAGAGCGAGAAGAGTAAGGCGAGCGTGAAGCTCACGGTGTTGTTGGTCGTATGCTGGCCGACAAGCTGCTCGAGCACGTCAGCCAAAATGAGCAGCGCAAAGCTTCCTATGACCGGCACGAGCCGGCTGCGTGCCGCACCACGTGTAGTGACGTACGTGGATATGAGCGCGAGCAGCGCGGCGAGCCCCGGGAACACGACGGAGAGATCGTAGAGCGAGAACAGATGGACCGGCGCGGCATGCGAATAGCGCACCTCGAGATAGGCATAGAGATACAGACCGGCGATGGCGACCCCGGCCGGCAAGGCGAGACGGTCGACGAGACGTGCGACTCCTGTCGGCCGGTCGCTGGGAAAGCGGCTCGCAAAGATCATGATCGCGGCCGGTTGCATCGCATATATCAGCGCAACGAGGACGTCGAACAGCGTCGCGCCGCCCCCGCCCGACTGCTGCGCCCAAAAGAGCCAGGGAAACGGCAGCACCAGCGCCGGAGCGATCAAGGCGAACGCCCAGGTCATTCGGCTCGGCCGCAGCAGTACGAGGACCAGCCCGACGATTCCCATTGCTAGCCCGGCGATCGCGTACGTCAACGATTCCGTTTGTCCGATTGCGAGAAGATCGGTGGCGCGCACGGTGACCCAGCGGGGCCTACCGCCGTGAACGATGGCAAAAGCGATCGGCGCGCCGCCAGGCACTTCTTCGTTGAGAATGGCGTAGCGGCGCCCGCGCAACGGCAGTGTCTCGTAGAGTAACCGGTCGCCGGTGACGATGCCGGCGCGCGCCGTCAGCGACGCCGGATCGATCTCGGCAAACGTCACGTCTTTGCTCAGCAAGAATCCGTAGGTGCCGATAGGTTTTTGAAAGGAGCCGATCGAGACGGCGGCCGCCGCGATCTCGAAGAACGCCAAGATCGTTATGAATGCGACGCGCGCGGCGTAACGCACGTTACCCTGCGCCAGCCGCGCGCTTGCGCGTGAACAGCGCATAGACGGGCAACCCTGAGAGTAGAATCGCGATCCCGATGCCCGTATCGTGCGGCGATTTCAGGACGGTATCTCCGACGATGTACCACGCGGCGGCGAGAAAGAGCAGCGTCGTTACCGGGTATCCCGGCATGCTGAAGACGGGCTTGGGCGCCCGAGGATGGCGCGCGTCGCGATTGCGGAAGACGATCAGTGCGATCGCGGCAAGCCCGAAGAAGATGTAATCGTTGCAGGTCACGTAGTTCAGAATCTGATCGTAGCTCCCGGAGAGTGCGATGACGATTGCGATCGCTCCTTGCAGTAGGATTGCCAGCACGGGCGCGTGAGTCCGAGTGTTCACCCAAGCGAGTTGTTTGAAAAACGTGCCGTCGGCGGCCATCTGAAAGTAGACTCGGGGCGACGTAAGAATCTGGTTGCTCAGAAAGCCGAGCGTCGAAAGTGCGATCACGGCGGCCATGATCTGCAAACCGATTGGACCGAAAGCGATTCCCGCAACCTGCGAGGCCGGCGTATTCGTCGCCGCCAAGCCGCCGATGCCGAGCGCGCGAAGACAAGCGGCGTTGACCGCCAGGTAGAGGATGACGACGACACCGACGCCGGCGATCAAGCCGCGCGGCAGCGTTTTCTGCGGCTGGTGTAACTCGGCGGTCATAAAGCTCGACGTTTGCCAGCCGCTGTAGGCGAAGAGTACCGGCACCATCGCCAGCCCGATCACGGCGAGCGTCCCTCCGGGCGCCGCATGCGCCGGCGTCGCTAACGCCCCGCCCGCGGCGTGAACCGCAAAGAGGCCGATGGCCGCAAACGCCGCGATGGCGAGGACCTTGAGCACCATGAACGCGTTTTGCGTCGTCGTGCCGGTGCGAACGCCCAGCGCATTGATCGCTGTGAACGCCGCGATTGCGACGACGGCGACCCCTGCGGTCGAAGCGTGCCAACTCGTTAACGTTGCAAAATAATTGGCGAATGTCACCGCGGCAGCCGCCATCCCGCCGCTTTGCGACACGAGCAGCAGCGTCCAGCCAAAGATGAATGCCAGCGCCGGATGAAACGCGTCCCGCAGATACGCGTAGAGGCCGCCGTCCGCGGGACGGCGCGCCGCCAGCTCCGCGAAGATGCCCGCGCCGAGAAGCGCGATCAGACCGCCCGCGACCCACACCGCCATCACGAGAAATCCGCTGCCGACAAAGCGCGCGACGACCGACGGGTTCATAAAGATGCCCGAGCCGATGATGCCGCCCATCACGATGAGTGCGGCGTCCCGGCCTCCGAGGAGACGTACGAGTTTTGGCGTCGGCGCGCTCATCGGGGGAATGTCCGCATTCCAGCGAAGAGGCGCGTCATGTTCGCAATTGCAACCTTCGTCCTCGCCGTGCTCGGTGCCACCGTAGCTCAGATGCCTCCTCCGGGGCCGCCGCCCCCTCTTTCGCAGCCACCGCTCGAAAGCGGCTCGTGCCTCGATTCGCCCCGGGCCGTCCCAAAGGTGCTTATGAAGCCGGTTTCGCGTGCCATGCAGTTAGTCGGCATCGATGCAGTCGTCTCGACGGCGACGATGACGGCCAACCAGACCATCGGCTTCCTGTATACGACCGGGGACGGCGGCACGTGGCTCGGCGAACGCTCCGGGCTCTACATGTCGGCGGCCAATGCCACCTCGATCAACGCAGTCTTGGCCGCCACCCACGCCGCAGGCGTCGCGAAGGACGAGTTTCCTCCGCAGAGCCGCTATGGTGAGCCCACAGGGTACCCGCAATTCTTCAGAGTGCAGATACCGCCCGACGCCCTGGCCGCCTTGCGAATCGAACTGATACCCTGCGTCCGCTGGCCGAGCGCGCGCCCACTTCCCGATCCCACGATGTAGGCCTTCGTCCTTCGNNAGCTAGCAGAGAGCGCATCCGAGTGCTAAGGTGACGGGTTATTGGCCCTGATGGAGTTCGTGGTTCGAGCTCGCTTGGGAGCTTTCGCGCCGAATGCTGACGTCTTTGTCGACGAGGATCAGCGGCGCGTTGTCGTGGTCGTAGAAGTGGCTGGAGCCGATCCCGAGAGTCTGCGCGTCGTCGTCGACGAGCGGTCTTTCATCATCGGCGGACGGCGCCGCGAGGCCGCGCGGTTGCGCAACGGTTCCTTCGTACAGAAAGAGATCGCGCACGGCGAGTTCGTCAAGCGAATCGCGCTGCCGGTCGCGGTAGAATACGATCGCATCGGGGCGACGTATGAGGACGGTTTTTTGATCGTCGTCGCACCGATTGCGGCGACGGCCTACCAGCCGACGGCTCGAACCGAACTCCACATCTTGGTAAAAAGGACGCATTCCTAAACACAGATGGCTCAGAAATCTAGTCAAAACATCGTTCCCGCCAATTTAATCGGCATTCTGCCGCTCCAAGAGGCGGTGCTTTATCCGCATACCGTCATTCCGCTGGCGGTCGTCAAGAAATCCGGCATTCAACTCGTCGAGGAAGCGTTGCGCGAAGGAAAGCCGATCGGTCTGACCGTTCTGCGCGATCGCGAGAT
>PKWF01000260.1 GCA_003133185.1 Vulcanimicrobiota bacterium
ACAGCCTCGAGGCCGAGTTTGTGCTCCTATTGCGTTCAGTGCGCGCCGATCCGACGCTGATTGTTCCAGCTGCGGACGAGGAGCCCGCGGATTGGGAAACGGTCGAACGTGATGCCCTCCGACGCATCGCTGACGCCGAGAAACGCACGCAGCGTGCCTGGAAACTTGCCGAAGAAGCACACATCGACGCAAGCCAGCTGCGCGCCCGCCTTGCCGAGCTTGACACTCAACGCCGAAGCGCCGAAGCAGCGCTCAACTCAGCAAGGGCGGCCCGTGAGCAAGGCGCCCAGGCTCAGCAATCCCACTGCTCGTTCGCCGAACTCCTGGAAGAGTTGCCGGACTTGTGGCCACAGACAACCGTCAAGCTCCAGCAGGAGCTGGCACGTGCGTTTGACGCCGTACTTGCCGAAGCCAAGACGTTTGGAGGCCTCTTTGCGGACCCATCTTGCCGCGGCAGCCTCAGTTTTCGCCCTGTCGCAAAGATGCGTAAAGCCGAGGACGAGATCACCAAGAAGTGGATCGCCCTGATCTAAGCCTTTCTCGGATTCGTGCGAATTTCGTCGGAGGCGAGGCACGGAGAGGGAGCGAAGCCGGAGCTTCCCCCTGCGCGGGCCGTTAGCTCAGTTGGTTAGAGCGCATGCTTGATAAGCATGAGGTCCCAGGTTCGAAGCCTGGACGGCCCACCAGCGAAAAGCCTTAGCGATCCTCTCGACACTGCGCCTCGGTCCTTGAACGCTGCGAGAGGGCTGCATTCGTACAATGAGCCCCCTCGCTATATCCCGTCGCTCGATGCGCCAGAACGCGTTACGGTTGCGTGGTCACCGGAATCATAAGATGTGCGTAGGGCGTGTCCGCCCACATTACGTATGGCTTCGTAACCTCGGCGTCGGCCGTCGTCGGGTAGCCCATGGTTTTGACGGCGGGGCCGACTACCATAACGTGCGGGCCGGTCGTTACCCAATGGTTGGTCGCGGTTGGAGCTGTGTCGTAAGGGTTGGTGTTGCTGGCCCCGTCATCTCCACCCAACATATAAACGAAGCCCACGCTGTCGGGCGGGGCTGCGTGAGTCATTAACGCCTGCGCCCACGCCATCGCGTTCTTGTCGGCACACATCGGCGTTTTGGGGTCCACCAACATACACGTAAAACCATTCGTGCCCGCCTGGACGGTCCGCATGCCTCCGCCATTTTGCATCTGAGCGATGGTCGCGCCCTGCACCACGCCTGCAGGCGCGGCCGGCATTATCTTGCCAATGTAATCCGAATCCGACGTTTGTTGGGCTTGAACGCTGCCGGGATTAGCTATCAACGCAATGGCGACGAGCCAGCCNNTACCGGCGACAAACGGCGCACCCCTCCGACGCTGCGACGCATTTAGAGGCGCGCGTGACAACTTCCCTGGGTTGCCTTATCGCACGATTAGAATAGGGATCGTCGCCTCTTGTACGACCGATTCCGCAACGCTGCCAAGCCATAGTCTCTTGAGCCCAGTGCGCCCGTGGCTTCCCATGACGATAAGGTCGGCTTTCTCGTTCTTCGCGACATCGAGTATGGCCGACGAAGGGTAGCCCTCTAACACTTTCGTCTCGATCGCCACGCCGGAGTCTGCATATTTCGCAATAGCCTCGCTTTCGATTCGCCGAGCGTCTTCATTGAGTGTGGCGATCCACTGATTAACGAGGTCTCCGGTCGCGAACGTCATCGAGGCCGCCGCGCGTACGACGTCTACCACGGTACAGACTGTGCAACGCGCACCTTGCTCCTTCGCGAGCCTTACCGCCATGTCGAGCGCTTTGCGCGAGCACTCCGATCCGTCCAGCGCGACTAGGATATGGTTGAACATGACGGTGACTTCGCGCGCCTAGGCAAATATCCACCTACGACGCGAATAGCGCGAACTACTCGGACCTCCGTCCCTGAGAATGTGGTGAGTGATACTCGAAGGTTCGCACGAGGCGCCGGGAGGGGCCGTCGGCCGACCCCCGAGAGGTTCTTGGGTTGCTTGGGATAAGATTGCGCCATGTCGGAACTTCTGGAGACGCACATCGTTCGCTGTCCGTACCACCTTGCGCAGCGTTACCTTGCTCATGACGTCAGCGAACGCGCGGAATCAGGAGAGCAAGGCGTTCTCACGCTAACGGCGCCGGGGCCCGGAATGGAACTGTCAAAGGCCGTAACCGTGACCTTCGGTTCGGCCGTTGATCCGATGCACTTCGATCAGCCATGGCGCATTCATTGGAAACCGCAGAGCGGGCCATATCCAGAGTTCGAGGGGGAGCTCACCGTGCACGCGGACGAAACGTACGCAACATCGCGTCTGGAGCTACGCGGATCGTATCGCCCGCCCGGCGGCATCGCTGGAGCTGCATTTGATTTCGTGGCTGGAGCACGTATCGCAAGTGCGACGGCTCAAGCGCTCCTTCGCCGGTTCGGAGACGAGATGGAACAGCGTTACCAGCACGACGAACGAGCTAAACCCGATCAAACCACATGAGAGATGACGAAGCTCCCCTCGTAGGAACGTTGCGGTTCGTCTTCGTGCTTGGCGCTACGTTTTTAGTTCTATGGCT
>PKWF01000304.1 GCA_003133185.1 Vulcanimicrobiota bacterium
GCAGCGCCGAGCGGGTTACTAACCCCATCCGTGATCGTGGTTTTTAGCGTCGTCGAGCCTTTCGCGTACTCCTCGACGTCGTTGCCGCCGCAGTTATCAACCACGTACAGCGTCTTACCTTTCTTGTCCGTTGCCATGCCGTACGGACATCCCGCCGCCACGTGGATCGTAGCAATAGGTGCGGGATTGCTCGTGAGGTCCGCAGTCTGATAGATGTTAACCGCCGCCTCCTCTTGATCCGCTTCGAAGACCAACGAAGCATTCGTCGCGTAGTTCGCGCGAATCGAATGGAGCGACACGCCGCGCCGAAGCGCGGACGGAATAAATGGTACTCCACGGTGCACAAAGGCCGATGTACTTTGCGACGGAAGCGAAGGCGACTGCGATGTCGAGCCGCCACTGCATCCTGCAATTCCAAAAAGCGCCGCGATCCCGAGAGCGCGGCGTAAACNNTCTCCTACAAGAACCGCAGCCGCCTTAGCACTGATCCGATCGCGCCAACCACCGTTTAACTAGCGTGGACCGCTTACGAACATGCTGCCGCGCTCGTAGAAGCGCCAAGGCCGGCCTCGCTCCCGGCTCAAGCCGATTCGGTAGTCGCCGACACAACGCCGCGGTATTCGGAATCAGGCTCGCCAAGCCACAACGACGGACCCGCGCACAAGTCCACCCCACTGTAATGCAAATCGATCGCCATTGCGAGGCAGAGACGTCCTGGGCCACGCGCGAGATCTCGCACTGACGAAGAGCTGCGGCGTTTCTTCATAAGGTCGATTCCTTCGACCGGTTCGAGCGCGCGAACTAACACGCCCGCACCGATGCCGACTCGCTCGCTCGAAACGTTCAGGCAATAATACATTCCGTATACGAAATACACGTACGCGTGACCGCGTGCCAAATATAGCGGGGCATTTCTTTCCGTTTTACCCCGGAACGCATGCCCCGCCGCATCGCCGACCGGATAGGCTTCGGTCTCCACAATGCGGCCGCTCGTGCGCCGCCCACGAAGATCGTGCACCAACATCTTTCCGACTAGGAAGCGTGCGAGCTCGATCGTGTCGATCGGCAGATCGCTCCTGCGAAGCCGCTTAATCATCGCCCCTCAGTTATCGGGATCGTTGAAGTTCGCGTAGTAATGGGAGCCATCGCAGAATGGTTTGTTCTTCGAGTGGCCGCAGCGACAGAGGGCGTAATGCTCGAGAGAGGCGCCTTGATTGCGCGGCTCGCCCTCCAGCTCGATGCCGCCGCGTACCCAATAGCTCTGGTTGTGCGAGACGAAGATTTCGGCCTCGCGCTGCTCGCCTTCGTAGCGAACGCCGTCTTTGATGAAACCGAGCGCGCCCGAGGGACACTGCCGTACGATCGTCTCGATCTGCTCGGCCGCCGCACCCTCGGGCGTCACGAACGGTTCGCCATCGACGTGAAAGACCTCGGGCAGATGATCGGTGCAGTTGCCGAAGTGCGAGCACGTGCCACGATTGTCGAGCACGGTGATCTCTTTGGTTTCGTATGTGTCCAGATGGTCGGGCGTGCGATCCGGCTGCTTGATGCTACAGAAATTGATCCGTGCGTGCGTGCCGTCGCAATAGGGTTTGATGTGCGAGCCGCCGCAGCGGCAGAGCGCGAGGATCGGACGCACGTTGAGGCTCTCGCCTTTGGAGTTGCTGAGCTTGCGCAGGTTGCGCACGATGTAGGGACCGTCGAGCTCGGGGCGGATCGTCGTGCGGTTGCCACGGCCCTCGCAGTCTCGCGAACGGCTTGCGCAAACTCCGGCGGTATAAAAGGCGTGAGGTGTTCGGCAACCGATTCGAGTGCCGCGGCGGCCTCTTGCACTTCTTGCGGTAGCGTCGCCTCTTTGGCGAGGTTCGTCAAACGCGTCGAGAGATCGTAGAGGCGTTCGAGAAAAAATATCCAGGCGACTTTGCGGTGCGAGAGCAAGCGCACGTTCTGGGTAATGCCGAAGGGCGGCCCGGCTGTTAGGCCGGGATAGTTGGGGCCGGCCGGCATGCGCGAGAGCGCCTCGCCCAGCGGACGCAGCCCCGACGCCATCATTCGGAGCGTTCCGCGGGAGAGGAGGCGGAGTTGTTCTTCGGTTTCCCCGCCATGCGCGAAGAAGCGCGCGAGCATCATCAGCATCAGTTCGTAGACGCTATTGAAGATTTCAGCGAGTTCGCGTGACGAGGCATCGGTGATCCGGTTCAAACCGTCGCTCGGCCCGACGACACGCGTTACCGGATTGGTGAGCATCTTCCGGAACGGTTCGAAGACCCGGCCATCGGCTTTCGCGCGCTGCGTGAGCTGTTCGTATTCCTCGTGGATCGAGTGGAAAACGTAGAAGTGCGCGTCGGGATGGTGGCGCGGGGGCGCCTCACCTTGATCGACGATCCGCTCGACGGCGCGGTGCGCTGAGGCTGCGTCGTGGACGCGGATCAGCTGCCGCTGCAGGTCGAGATAGGTCGGACGGGCTTGGTCGTCCAGATCGCCGATGAAGAGACGGTCAGGCTTGATAGTGTCGAACGCGGTTTCGATCTTCTTGTAGAACTCGCCGATCGTGCGGAAATCGACGTCGAATGGTTCGATCGCGTTTTGCTGGCGAACGATGTCGTCGTGGTCGATATGGGCGGTGGTGCGTAGGCGAATGTCGCCGCAGAGCGGGCGAAGATGCGCCGGAATCACCTCGTCGGCCGGCATCTCGTAACACATGAAGCGCTCGATCAACTCGCGTGAGAGCGGCTCGAGTGTGATTTCGATTCCGAACGGAAACGCCGTTGCGTTGAGCGGGAAGTTCGAGCGAAAGAAGTGCGGGGCGCCCCCGACCGCGGTCAGGATGTTCGAAACCTGGGCGAGGTGGAGCATCTCCTCGACCGCAACGTGCGCGATCCTTTGCTTCCAGCCGCGAATTGCCAGCAGCTCGTCGTGCGTGATGCCGCCTTCGTCTGGGCGCATCTTGATGGAATATCCGGCGTACAGGTAGGAGCAAGCCAGGTCGTGCTCCAGCTCCGACGCGCGGGTCAGCAGATACAGCAGTTCTTCACGCGTTTCGACGGGTGCAAGATGAGTCGCGGCAGCAACGCTCATGCCGCCTAAACCAGGGCTATCCTGGCGTAGGTTGCGACGTTGAGACACCGGCCGCTCACCCGTCGACCGCGAAATCGCGGCAAAGAAAAAAGCCGTACGTTGTAAGGCTTTTCATCGCAACATCGATCCTCGAGAAGATCGTCGGAAAACAGGCCCCGAGGCTCGGCTGCGCAGTCGGGCAGGCTGCCGATGAATGTTGCGAGGGGTTGGTTGCTTACGTCCTTGCCGATCGCGAGAACGCGCGACGGCTGCAGAGCGTGTAGCGTTCTCAGGAATTTCTCAAGGAAGCATAAAAGCGAGTGCGAACTAGCCCGCTTTAACGACGGGCGAAGGCCCGAAACCGTGCGCTCTTTTGAAAACTTCAGGAGGTACGCTATGATACGGAGACCACTCCGGCATCTCGTTACTGCGTTGACGCTGCTCGTTGCATTCGTTTGCCAGGAAACATGGGCACTGGCCGGCGTGACGGGCGGTCTCACGGGAAGCGTCACCGATGCCGACACGTCTGTTCCCGTTGCGGGGGCGCAAGTTACCGTAACGAGCCCCTCGCAGTCCGCCACGACGACGACGGACGCCGCGGGGCATTTCGGCTTTCTGACGCTCGCACCAGACACCTACACGATAACCGTCTCAAAGAGCGGTTATCAACCGGTGAGCGTTCCCGGGCAGGTCGTTTTCGCGGACACCGTCCAATCCGTGCCGGTGCGCGTGCTCAAGACGCTCAGGACGATCGCACGCGTTACCTCGACTGCGGGCAGCGCTTTGGTCAAGTCCGGCACGACGGCTGACGTTTATTCAATCAACGCCACGACGCAGGCCGCCTCCGGGGCGCTGGGCGGCGGCGGACTCATCAATCAGGCCTATTCCGCTATTTCGACGGTTCCAGGCGCATATGTCATTCCAAACCAGACCGGGTACTACGCTACGATCAATATCCGCGGCGGCGACTACGACCAGGTCGGCTACGAGTTCGACGGCGTACCCGTCAACCGTTCGTTCGACAACTATGCGTCGAGCTCGGCCTCGTCGCTGGGCAACGCGGAAGTCCAGGTCTATACCGGCGCCAATCCCGCGAACTCCGAAGGCCAAGGCCTCTCGGGCTTCGTCAATCAGGTCATTAAGACCGGAACCTTTCCCGGCTACGGGACGGGTTCGCTCGGAATCGGAACGCCGGCGTTCTACCACCGAGCGGCAATCGAAATAGGCGGCTCGACCCCCGACCGGCTCTTCTCGTACTACGTCGGCATTGCCGGATTGAATCAATCTTTTAACTACATCAACAACAATAACGGCTCGGAGTACGACAACTGGCTCGGGCCGGTGATCGGCATCGTCGGCAACCCTATCGGCGGGGTTCCCAACCCGTACAGCCAAAAGTTTGCGCCCGGGTGGTCGCTATTTTACGGCGGCCTGGGGAATACGTATTTCCCGCTCGGACCGGCTGGTAACTACCCAAACAACGACGCGTCGATCGGGACGGCGTCGATCTACGGCCGCGACACGGTCATCAACTTCCACATCGGCATCCCGCACCATAACGACGCGGGCCGCGACGACATTCAGCTGCTCTATGACGATGAGGCTCTAAAGAACCAGTTCTACATCTCCGCCAACGACATCGCCTCGCCGTTCTGCACCGGGCCTGCCGCCGTCTCTGGGGCGGCGTGCATGTACGCAATCAACGGCGAAACGCTCTCTACCCTGGCCGGACCCACGAGCGTTCCGTATGGTACGTCTCTGCCGGTAACGTTCGACAACACCTATACGTGGGGCTGCGGCTCGTCCGTCGGCAAAACGTTTAACTACAATGGGCTCAACAGCCTAAGGAGCTGCGTGAAGCCGTACGGTTTTCCGAACGGTGTCAACGTCGGGTCCCCGACGAATCCATCCGTGATCCCGCCGAATTCTCGCGACCAGTCGTACAACGACACGGCGATCACGAAGATCCAGTACACAAAGAACTTCGGTTCGAGCGCGTTCCTTCGCCTCTATGGGTTCACGTTCTACAGCGACTGGTTCCTCAACGGTCCGTACGACACGAACTTCTGCTTCTTCTTCTGCCCGCTCGCACCCGACTACGAGTTGAACACGCACACGCGGGGCCTCAGCCTCGAGTTCCAAGATCAGCTCAACGAGCAGAATCTGCTCACCGTTGCGGGTTCGTTCACGACCGCGCGAATCGTGCGTGACAACAACGGTTTCTATAACCTCGGTGCTGAAGGCAGTTATGCCAACATCGTAAACGCAGCCGCTCCGTATAGCGGGTACTGCTACTCCCCGAGTACGACCACCAGTGGGTCGACCCCCGTTAACTGTAACAATGACAAGATTCCACTCGGGCCCGGCTATAACGTGGCGCCCGTCGGCTCTTCGTGCGCGATCCCCGGCAAGCCGCAACTTGGTAGTGCCTGCACATATATGATCTCGGAAAACGGCCTCAACGGAACCTACAGCGGCACCATCCCGAACTTCTACGGCGCCTCCATCACCGACCAGTACCGGCCGACGGACAAGTGGCTGTTGAACGTCGGCGTCCGGCTCGATAGCTTCGGTTTCGTGGGGCAGAACACGGTTACACCGCCTCTTGGCGGCTCCGCTGCCGCGCGCCAGTTCTGGTTCAATGCGTATAATCTAGATAATTGCGTCAACAACGCAACGGGCGCCCCGTACGTGCCGAATAACTACGTGCCAGGCACACCATGCCCAACCGGCTCGCACTCGGCCAACGTGGAGAACACCCCAGCGAACTTCACGTACAATATCTACCAGCCTCGCGTAGCGGGAACGTATACATCGAATCCGAACGATGTGTTCCGATTCTCCTACGGCCGCTATACGGAAGCGCCGAACACCGCGTTCGAGCAGTACAACACGCGCCAGGAGGACTTGGCGGATTACATCGGATCGCATTTCCTGCAGTTCGGTCGCAATAGTCCGGGGTATCCGATTCTGCCGCCGACGTCCATCAACTCCGACCTCTCGTGGGAGCACCGGGTAAAAAACACCGACTGGTCGTTCAAGCTGACGCCGTTCCTGCGGCAGACCCAAGATCAGATCCAGCAGTTCTTCCTGATCCCGCAAAACGGGTTCGTCTCCGGCTTGAACGTCGGCAGCCAGCGTAGCGAAGGCGTTGAGTTTCAACTGCAAAAGGGCGACTTCTCGCGCGACGGCGTATCAGGTTTGCTCTCGTTCGCCTACACCAACTCCTACGTCCATTATGGACCGATCGCTGCGGGTGCTTCGGGGTCGACGGTCCTCGCGCCGATCAACGGCTCGATCGCTGAGTACAACGCCTATACGAGATACTGCGTGATGCATCCAGGAGGCCCGAACACCATGTGCGGCGGTAGCACATCGGCAAACGGACCGGCGAACGCGTGCTACAACAAGAATGGAATCCCGAAGGCTCCACTGCCCGGCGGCGGCTGCAAACCGGGTGAGATCGCGAACCCTTATTGGAATGCAGCGCCGCAAGCACTAGTGAATACCGCGCAGAACTTCCCAACATACGACACGTTCCCGGGCTCGCTCGGACTTGCCGCGCAAGGCTTCGGCTCGCCGTACGTTGGAACGTTGCTGGTGAACTACAAGCACCAGCGGTTCGCAATAACGCCGTCGCTGCAGTTCCAAGGCGGTGGCAAGTACGGCATCCCGATTACCGAGGCCGGCATCGACCCCGCTAGCGGTTGCGGTAAGCCGCTCTTCGGCGACCGTTACAATGCATCAACGTGCCCGGGCGTCGTCGACATTCCGAATCCATTTACCGGGGTGTTCGATCCGATCGGTGCCTTCACAGAACCCAACGAGCTGATCGCCAATCTGCAACTCTCCTACGACGTTAGCCCGCGGATTCAAATCGTCGGACAGCTCACCAACATCGTGAACTACTGTTGGGGCGGTACGCAGACGCCGTGGACCTTCAACGACGGCAACATCTGCTCTTACTCCAACGTGGAGGGTACGGTCTATCCCGTCGCACCATACGGGACTCCGGGCGCGATCGTCAATCCGCCGGGCAATCCGGGGTCGCAAATCCAGCCGTTTCGGAAGTTCCCCTATGAGCCTCAGCTAGGGCCTGCGATCATCGACGCGCTAAACGGCTCTTATAAAACGCCGCTCAATTTCTACGTCACGGCAAATCTCAAACTGTAAGCGATAACGCGCTTAGGCACGGCGAGGCCTCCGTCGCATGACGGGGCCTCGTTCTTTTACTAGGAGGCCTGCGTAAGCTCGCGGATTCATATGCACTCACTCCGCTGGGATAGCGCCGCGGCGCGGCGAACGTACTTAGCCGCTGATCAGTTCACGGATCGAAGGAGCAAGGCAGATGAAGACCTTAGACTTTGGCCGCCGTGGGTTAGGCATCTGCGTGGCCGCGGCGATGCTCGCCGGCTGCNNCCGCGGCGCTACACGCAGCACGCTGCTCTACGTCTCCGATTCCGGCGCCGGCACCGTTACATTCTATTCATATCCGGAGTTGAAGACTCAAGGAACGCTGACGGGATTACAAGGTCCTCTTGGCCTTTGCATCGATCCNNAGCACGCAAGACGTTTGGGTCGTCGACGCCAACGCCCGCGAGCTCTTCGAGTTCGAGCATGGCGGAACGACGCCGATCCGCGAACTCCCGATTAACGCCTACTATCCCGAACTCGTTTCCTGTGCCGTGAATCCAAAGAACGGTGACCTTGCGGTCGTCAGCGATCTTTTCGGTTCCGATCCGGGCGCGCTCATGATCTTCAAAGATGGAAGCGGGACGCAAACGGANNACGGGAATGCTTTCATCGACGGCTACGGCGATCGGTTTCAGCTTGCCGAGCTCCCCTACGGCGCAACGAGGTTCCGCGACGTCACGCCGAAGGATTTGGGTCTGCAGAACCGCGGTGGCGTGCAATCCGTTGGTTCGCAGCTCGCACTCGGCAAAGAAACAGGCGGCCTCATCTATCAAATTGCCGACGGCAAGGTCACGGG
>PKWF01000176.1:0-6210 GCA_003133185.1 Vulcanimicrobiota bacterium
AGCTCAGGATGACATTTCCTTCACTGGGCGTATTGCGACAGCGCGGTGTAGATGTGCTTGCGGGTCTGGCATGGGTCGAAGAGACCGCGACGCTGACCTTCTGCCAGGATCTCGTCGGCGGAGCGCGGCTTGCCGTCGGCCAAGATCGCCATTGCCGCGTCGAGCAGCGGGCTCGGCGGCGCCATAATGGGGCTATCCATCGCGGCTGACCTTCGGAGAACCGGCGGCGGTAGGCCTGCAGTATAGTTGACCTTATAGATAGCGGCGGAACAGGCGCCCCCCGTCGAACGTTCCGGAAGAGGGAGACAGTACGCATGAAGACTCTCACGATATTCGCGGGCTTTGCCATCGCTATGCTCGCCGGGTGCGGCGGGCAGGCGATTGTCGGCAACCCGCCACAGGTCGATTCGGTAAAGACCATTAGGCCTGACGGGCACGGAAGGCGCGGCGATCTTTTGTACCTGCCTTTAGGCGCTTATCCTCCTCACGTCATCATCGCCACGTATCCCCAAGGCAACATGGTCGGAACATTAGCGCACATTAGCACCGTTTGGGGTATGTGTGCCGACAACAAAGGCAATGTCTGGGTCGACACCGGATACGAACTCTTTAAGTTCGCACACGGCGGCACGAAATCGATTGCGAAACTCCACTTTCCTAATTCGGGATTGGCGACTTCGTGCGCAGTCGATCCTAATACCGGCGATCTGGCTGCCATCCAACTCACCAGCGGTGGCACGGTTCTCAATGTATGGGCTAATGCTCAAGGCGAACCCGCAGTTTATCCGGCACCTTTTGAAGCTGTTGCATGCACTTATGACAACAGCGGTGACCTTTTTATCGATGGCGCCATTACCAGCACTCAAGATTTGGCACTTGCCGAATTGCCCAATGGTGGAAGTGAGTTCAACAACATCACGCTTAGCGAAACGTCGCATTGGGGTGGTGGCATAGTTTGGGATGGCCAGTACCTCGCGGTAAATACGCTTCTGCCGACGAACCCAAGAAGCCAACGCCATTTGATTTTCCGAATCAGTGTTTCGGGTTCAGAAGGTCAGGTAGTGGATAAGATCCCCCTTAGGGATTTAGCGCAGACGGTGTTCTTCGCCATCCAAGGACACACACTGATCACGTCCACCAAATCTTGGGGCACTATCTCCCTCTGGAACTATCCAAAAGGCGGGGCTCACCTCAAACGGTTTTCCGGGTTGCCAGGCAACGCGTTTGGCATGGCCCTTTCCCTCGCGCCATAGCGTTAATGCTGACGCGTGCGCCGCACGCTCCTCGAGGAACTCGGCGATTCCCGCGACGTCGAGTTCTTTTTCCGCCACGCTGAGCATCATTTGAACGACGTCATCCACNNGTCGACGTGAGGAATCTTATCTCAGATATTTTTCAGCGCCTCGAAAATCCTTGCGTCCCGCGCCATGAAGCGCTTTAGGGCAGCAGCTACTGCGTCGTCATCCGCCTCTGGGGCTCGATTCTGATGGGAACGAGCATCCGGCGAACGGCGACGTTCACCAGGGTGTTGATGCTCATATCGCTCAGCTCGCCGCCGCGCTGCTCGATCAGCTTTGCCCCTGGCAGCGCCAGCTAACTAAGCGCTCTCTGGCGAGATGTCGAACATTGGCCGACTGCACGCCATGCTTTGTCGAGCACCTTAGGGCACCTCAGACTCCATCTCTTCGGGTTCTTCGAGCGGTTTGAACAGAGCTTGCGCGATAGCCGTGGGGACGACCGCGGTCAAAATAACGACGGTTACCAGCGCGGTATACTGCGCCTGGTTGATGTAATGGTGCGTCAGTCCGTAGAGGCTCGAAATCGTGCCGAAAGTCAACCCCGTTGCCATCATCAACGTGAGGTAGTTCGCATTCGAGCTCGGATATTTAAAAACATAGCGTGCGAGTGGAAATACGGCAACGATCTTCGCGATCACCTTGACGAAGAACAGCGTGGCGATGAGAGCCGCATTAGCTAGCGCGGCCCCGAACTCGATGTAGGTTCCCGCTTTGAGAAAATAAAAAGGCGCAAGCAGCGTCATCGTCATCGTTTGGAGGCGGCGCTTGACGTCTGGATAGGTGATCATCATGCCCGCGCACGCGAGACCGAGGAAGTACGCCGGCAAGACGCCCTCGCTCCTCGCATACGTGGCGACCGCGGCAAGCAGGAAGATGACCGCAAAGAGGACGCGCAGTGCGGGCTCGCTGACGTATCGGCGCGTGCGATCGATCAGCGCCGGCAGCATCTTTGGAACGAGCACCATGGCGGCGACGATCGATGCAATCAGCGCAACCAGCCATAGGTTATAGTTCGCGAAGAGCATCCCGAGAGCAACGACGGTGCCGAGATCGGTGAAGAAGCACGCGGCGAGGATTATCTGGCCAAACTCCTTGCCCGCAAGTCCGGATTCGATCATGACGGCGTATACGACCGCGACGGAGGTCGTCGACATTGCGATGCCCGCGATCTTTGAGGCGTCAAGGCTCCAATGCCCAAAGAGATATGCAAATGCCATCGCCGCCAGGAACGGAGCGCCAAAGGAAGCCGCGCCAAGCACCGTGGAGGGTAGGAGCTGCCGTCGCAGCACGACCGGATCGATCTCGGCCCCTGCAAGAAACGTGAGCAGAATGCTTCCGAAGCCTGCGACGAAGTCGATCCAGGCATTCGTCCGAAGCGCAATAAGATTTCCGGCAAACATGCCCACGATAATCTCGACGAGCGCCGCCGGCATCTTGATACGAATGGCGACGAAAGCGCTGACGGCTGCGAGCAGCATCCACGCTGCCGCCACCATCCACATATTGTTGCTATCGATGAATTGGTGCAAAAGNNGGGAGCGCATATGATTGCTTTGACTTTACGCCGCCATTCGGTAACGCTGTGCACGCTCGCGGCGATTTGTGCCTTCTGCGCCATTCCCGTGGCCGCTCGAGCATGCCCGCAGCCCAATCGGGATGCCGATGTGACCAGAGCCCAGCAGCCGGAGTATCAGCAATCCGGAAAACGGTCTTGGCCGGTAACGGTTCAGGTTGAAGTGACGATCGATCCGTCGGGGAACCTCATCGCGTCGCGCATCTACAAAAGCTCGGGGAATCAGGCGATCGATGAAGCGGCTCTTCGATCAGCGTCGGGATCGAAGTACGCGTCGAAGCTCGTCAACTGCCAAGCGGTCACGGGGGACTACCTGTTTCGCGTAGACTTCCAGCCGGACTCGTATGCATCGGGGCCCACCGACTCATATGCATCGGTGCCCGCCGACCTACCCCGAGGCTGGGAATGGGAAAACCCCTTTTGCAACGGCTCTGCAGTTGTCGTGCCGTGGGACGAAGCACGGAATGCCGCCGCTTACGGGTCGAGCAGCAAAACCGTCGCCTTATTTCTCTGGATGAACGGCAACTCCGATTACGCCGCTCGCGTAACGCTGATCGGCAACGGTGCGGCCTACTCCGTCGACATCCCGCGGACTACCGTGCCCAGTAATCCGGGCGCCAAGAGCCCGCGATATGCCTATTTGGTCTCGCTCCCGTCACCCATCTCTATCGATTACTACTTTGTCGACGGCGCCGGTGTGGACGGAGCGCCCGTCAGCGACTGTCCGTCGTTCGTGAAAGAAGCGGCTGCGCCAACGGAGTCGGACACGAGCCTGGTTACCGCGCCTGCAAGTTTCACTCGCGTCGAGGCCAAGCTCGTGCAGACCTTGCCGGCGCAGCCGTGCGGCGCGATCTATAAAGGCGCCGGGCTCGCGAAGCCGGTCGAGCCGGTCACCGGCTTTTACGGCAATCGCTCGCGAACCGCGCGGATCGCGGCCTTCATCGACTCCGCCGGGCATGCCATTCGCACCGAGATCTGGCAGTCGAGCGGGGTGCCGGGAATCGACGATACGGCGCTGGCGGAGGCTCAGGGTTCAACCTACGAACCCGCGCAGTTTTTGTGCACGCCGGTCGTCAGCATCGCGATATTTTCGATTACGTACGAGGTGAGGTAGCCTGTAGGAGCTACCAGTGAAACGAACCCGCGGCGTGCGGCTTCACCCAGACGATCAGATCCCATTGAGTTGGAAACTCGAAGATCGTCGCGATGTAGTTCGCGCTGGGCACCTTACCGATCTTGACGACCGTGTCGGCCGACGGTTTTGACAGGCTGCCGCCGGCGCTGACGAAATCGGCGTTCCAGATCCACTGGTCGTACAGCATGCTGCCGCTCTGGGGATCCTTGACGACATAGTGCACGTGTCCGTTGAACTCGTACCAGCGCCCGGGGTCGATGCCCCAAAGCTGCGGTCGCGGCTCTCCGTTGGGGCGCGGAACGGAGAAATCGGCGCCCATCAGATTCCCGTCCTTGTCGTACCAGAGCTGGCTGGGGTGCGTCGGGTCCGCCGTCCACTGCTGGTTGGCGTAGCTGATCGCGCCCGTGTCGTCGGCGCCGGTGTAGCGAACGTAGCCCGCCTTTAAGGCATCGCCGACGTGCGGAAATCGCGCGAGAAGATCGGCGCGAACCGACGCGACGAACTTCGTCTCGCTCGGGGTAAGCGGCCCCATGTTGGTCGCCTGCTCGTCCGCGCGGGCGGCGATCGCGAACGTGAAAAAAGCCGCCAGAAGGGCGGCGGTCAGCGGTACCTTCATCGAATCTCCTCGCTCATCGGCGTACTGAGGCTTTCCAACGCGGCGGAAGTTCGACCTGTGACATCAAAGCGGGAGCCAAGGTTTTGATCTCGAGGAGGTGCGCGATGCGGCCGGTTCTCGTTGCTACTCTCTGCGCGCTAGTGGCGGTCCCCGCGCTAGGGCAAACAAACCCGCCTGGGTACATGCCGTTCGATCTGGCTCAGCAGGCCAAACTCCGCGGCCACGTGGGCACCTGGCAGTGCGTCTCCGTTCCGGCCGCGAACCCGCCGCTGTCGTTTACGGAAACGGAACAGGGCAACTGGTTTGTCACACGCAGGACCGGCGCCAGTCCGGCTATCTCCTACGAACGCTGGAGCCACGTGCTGAAGGCCTACATCATAATCGCGATCTTCGATTCGGGCGCGAGCGACGTCGCCGAGACGACCTCGCTGGATCCCGATAACGCGACCTATACCAAGATGTGGCCGCTCCTCGACAATCAGGGGCGCAAACGGTTCGACAATCAGGTCTCGCGAACGGGAAACGTAATTCGCTCGATGTCCGATTTCTACGACGAGAAGGGCGATGTCCAGAGCGCCGAAAGGAGCTGCACGAAGCAGTAGCTCAGTACGACGGCTGACCCTGGCAGCGCTCGACCGCCGGATCGTCACTTGGGAAGATGCTGAACATCGTCCCTCGCGGAACGACGATGTTCTTGCCCTTACGAAAATAGTTGAACATGCCGATCGCTGCTCCGACCCCGAATAGTGGAATGGCACCGAGATAGCCGGGCAGGCTATCGTTTCGGCCGGATTCTTCCAATGAATCGGTATTGTGATTGAGGACGACGTTCAAATGCCGGCCGCTGGGCAGCATGAGGTAGCGCGGTTCGAGAACGAGCGTTCCCGGCCTCGCGTTGCGCCCTGCGGGTGACGCGACGGCGACGATGCCTTCTCCCATCGTTCTGGCGGGAACCACAACCGCCGCGCCGCTGGTCACCGCGTTAACCGTTTCGAAGCGGAAGAAATCTCCCGGCCGCGCGTCCGACGAATCCACCGTATCCATCATTTGGACCGCGACGACCGTGCAGCGGTCCATCACTAGCGCGTGCGCCGGNNTGCATTTCCCCGTTGGCATAATCCAAGCCGACGATGAACTGCTGCCAGAAAGCCGCGCCGAGGTGGCCCGACGCCGTGCCGTGCAAGGTCCACGTCGTTCCGATGCGTTGGGATCCCGCCCGGTATCCGCCGATCGTCACGTCGCCGATCTCGCCGATCAACTCGACGCTGCTGCCGCCGATTCCGCTGACGAAGCGGCGGCTCGTGACGGTAAAGAGCCCTGAATGCTTGGCATAAAAATCGTAAGCGAGATTGATATTCGACTCGTCCCCCGTATCCACTGCCAAGTCCGCGTCGAGATTTCCGAGTCCCACGCGCACGACCGGCACGGAGTGTTGGAATGAAATCGGAACGTCGATCGAATGCTGGGCGAGAGGCTCGCCCAACGTCACGAGATGCGCGGCGAGGTCCAAGACGACGTCGGTCGCGCCGAAGAGATCGGCTCCCAATACGACGTCGTAGCCGTAGCGGCGCAAATCGTTGAGCACGAC
>PKWF01000176.1:6346-6848 GCA_003133185.1 Vulcanimicrobiota bacterium
TCGTACCGCTCGAAGGGCTGGCCGTCGTGCAAGACTTCAAAGGGAAGCGTAAAGGGGCCGACGCGCCGATAGTCACGGAACTCGAACGTGTCGTTCCCGCCGAACTCGCGCGCGTAGCGGACTAGGCTCGTGTTCGGATCCACGTACACGCGCATGGGAATCGAGTCGGCGTCGCCCACCACGATCGCGCGATATGCGTGGCCGTTCAACGTCCTAGTTCCCGCATCTCCGAAGCGGCCGCCGCGCGCGACGAAGGACGGGGCCAAGAAAGCCAGGCTCGCAACCAGGCGCAGAGAGCGCAGATAGGGTTGTGGTTCCACTGATTCCGGCAACGTCGTGCCGTTAAGGTTGACCGTGAAGAGGCGTTCCCCGTCGAAGTAGGTGCCGTCGCAGAGTTTGCCGGTGCAGTGACTCAGAGAGGTCCGCAGCCCCTCGCTCTCGCTCACGACGACGGCCGGCTCGCCCTCGAACGTAAGCCGGGAGACGGAAACAAAATGTGCCG
>PKWF01000176.1:6877-7009 GCA_003133185.1 Vulcanimicrobiota bacterium
GGGATGGACTTCGAGTCGCTCGACGCCTACCTTCTCAATGGGATGCCGCCGAAGGCCGAGGTCGTGCGGCAGCTGCTTGAAAATCGCCCGCACGAACAGGCTGCCGCGGCTTTCTACGAAGGTTTCGAACGA
>PKWF01000288.1:0-2438 GCA_003133185.1 Vulcanimicrobiota bacterium
ACCTGGTCACCAGCAGCGACACTCGCCGCGCCGAGCATGAGGATTGCAAGGATCGCCATCGTTCGCATGACAATCATTTGGCGGATTTGTCATGGTGAGCCTGTCGAACCATGACCGCTGTTACACTGCGACGATCTCGATAAGTTTGCCCAATGCTTCGACGTCGGCCGGATTCCGCGTGTAAAGCGGGAGATCTGCATCTAAAGCGATCGCCGCGATGAGGAGATCGAGGGCCCGCGGCCCACGCGGTTTGCGGCCGGCAGCCGCGACTTCGGCGTAAACGCGGCCGTATGCCCGAGCTGCGCCGTCATCGAAGGGTATTGGAGCAAAG
Organism: Vulcanimicrobiota bacterium; assembly: GCA_003133185.1. Taxonomy (GTDB): domain Bacteria; phylum Vulcanimicrobiota; class Vulcanimicrobiia; order Vulcanimicrobiales; family Vulcanimicrobiaceae; genus Cybelea; species Cybelea tyrphae. The sequence goes on from PKWF01000288.1 coordinate 332, forward strand.
GAGGCTTCGGCACGTTGAAGGCGATCTTGACGGCGGGCTCGTTCGGTTGGATCCGCGGTGGCTTGCGGCCCCGCAGCCAGTTCAGCCATCGTGATTGCGGAAATCAGCGGTTCTTCAGGGAGGTCAATGGGATCGATCCGTTCGAGATTGATCACAACCGACGTGTCGAGAAGAGCGCGCCGATGTTTAGGCACGCGGTCTTGGATCGGAGTCGGCGATCGCGTCAAGATCCTTGCGCAAGCGGCGATAGTTGACGCGGGGAGCGCCCCGGAAGATCTCGAGAACCGTCGCAAGGCGCGCGTTGCCTCGCCGGCGCAGTGGAAGCAGCTCGCCGACCGGCGTTCCACCGCGCGTCACGATGAAACTCTCTCCGGCCTCCAGCGCCCGCATGATTTGACCGCTTTCATTGCGCAGCTCGCGCTGGGTAATCTGCCTCATAACGGTAGTGTAGCACGTCGTGCTACACTGTCACAAGTGTCCCGCGCTAGTTGGCACGTCGCGTGATAGACTCGGGTGGCGCCATGGCACAATACGAGATCGTGCTGCCGGAGAGCAAGCCGGAGACCGAGTGGGTGCGCGGGAGGCCGCTGCAAAAAGAGTGGCGTTTTCGCGTGGCGCCGGGCGGAGTGCGACGCCCGCTGGTTCCCGACGTTGCCTACGTTTCGAACGAACGCCTCCGAACGCTCAGCGATGAAGAGCTCGAGATTCCACCGCTGGCGCCCAACGTCGCAGTCGAGATCCTCTCGCCTTGTCACCCTGAGCTTGTCGAAGGGCGTCGCGCCGACGTCGACGACAAGATTGCCGTGTACTTGCAAGCCGGCTCGTCGCTGGTGATCGTCGTCGATCCGCAGCAGCGCGCGGTCGAACTGCACGATGCCGTACGAACCGTCCGCCTCGACGAAACGAGCACGATCGCGTATTGGGCACTACCCGAGTTCGCATATCCCGTGCGCGAACTGTTCGGCGTGCTTCGCCGTTCGTAATTAGCTCAGAGGTTGATGATATTCGCGGAGCCGCACGACGTTGGTTGCAACGTCAGGACCGCGCCGCCACTCAACGGCTGATTCGGCTCGTCGGAAGGCGTCGAGGAAATCAGATGCCTCGAGCGCTCGTCGGCGAGGGAGCCGAGCGTGACCCCTGGCCCCACCGAACCGTCGCTCGTTAGAGTCGACGGAACGCCGAAGAGATTGTTNNGGCGAAAGCGTCGATTGCATCTCAGGCTCGGCCCACTTCGGGCGCAGGTCGACATGGAACGGCACTTTGAAAGAATCTTGGCCGGCGGAGCGGCTCTGTGCAGAACGCGGCGGCGGCTGCGCGACGGGGCCGCCACGAACGACCGCTGTCGGTGCCCCGAGCGTTACGGCCGGCGGCAGAAGCGCCAGGGCGAGTGCACCCGCGACGACCAAACTCCGAGTCATAGCCGGTGAATTTCTCGGGCGCCCGCGGCGTCCCCTACGAGCACCCGCATTTAGGTCCAGTGGATTGTACGTCACGTCATTAAGATGTTCTGCATCATGCCGGTGTCCTCGTGCGGCGTGATGTGGCAGTGGTAGACGGTTTTTCCCGTGAACTCTTGGAAGCGCACGCGGAACTTCACGCGACCGGGCACGCCGTTGACCTTCGGCGGAACGAAGATCGTGTCGCAGACGAGCACCGGATCGACGGGCTGCCCGTTGATTTCGAAGACTTGAACCGAGTTATCGTGCAGGTGGAATGGATGCCCGCACATGAGCGTATGATTCTCGATCGTCCACTCCTCGGCGGTTCCAACCTTTGGGAACGCCGAGCACTTCATCTCATCGTACAACTCGCCGTTGATATAGAACGCGAACCCCGTAAGAATTACGTTCGTGGGGCCGTCGGTGAACGTGATGGTTCTGCGCGCAACCACTTCCTGCGGCGAAACGAGCGGATACTCGCGTGTGGGAGTCGGGAGACTGCGTGGAATGTCCATCTGTACGGGCGAGCCGCTCACGACAAATCGCGCCAGCTCGAATTTGGGCCACGCTTGGAACGAGATTCCGTCGTTCGCGACGGCCGAAAGGGTGAAGGTCCCGGGCGTTTTCGGAGCGCGAATTAGGAGCTCGTTGCGATTGGCGGAGGCCGC
>PKWF01000288.1:2487-4760 GCA_003133185.1 Vulcanimicrobiota bacterium
CCGGTCAGCATCCGAAGGCGAACGACTTCGCCGGGCCGCATCGAGAACTCCGGCGTGGCCAACTGCGTGAACGTTCCGGTCGTTACTTTCGTGAAGTCCTGCCAGTTGACGCCCTGACCGTTGACGGTCATCATCACGTAGCTGGTGCCGAGGTTGTAGCCGCCTTTGCTGGGCGGCTCGTAGGCAATCGGTTCGAGTTCGAAGTGATCGCGCTTGCCAGGCGTTGCATTCACCTGCAGCGTCTGGACGACGAGGAAAATCTCGCGCGCCGCCGCGATCTCCGGCACCTCGTCGATCGGACCGCGGATCACTAGCAAGCCCGCCATCCCACCGCTGATCTGGACGTCGGTCGCACCGTGGTGGTGCGGGTGGTACCAAAAGAGGCCGCTCGGATGATTCGCCGGGATCGGGAACGGATACTCAAACGACTTGCCGGGATCGATGGCGATCATCATCGCTGCCGGATTCGAGGTTCCCAGCGGCGAGAAGATATGCGGAATCGTTTGCACGCCGTGCACGTGAAGGTTCGTCGTGTTGAAGGCGTGGGGATTGTTCATCTTACTGATCGCGGCTGCGGACATTTGCGTCGGGACTCGGTCGCCCATCATCGCTTCGGCCATGGAACGTGGATTCGGAATGCGCACGGGGCGGGTCGAAGGCTCCGCGGGTGGGTTGGGCGGCAGATGGTTGACGATCCGCATGCGGAGCTGATGGCCGGGCCGCGTCTCGACCATCGGACCGTACGTGCGGCCGCCGTACGTTCGCGTTCGGAGCACATACTTGCCGAATCGCGTCGTTGCGTACTGAACCGGTATCGTGTACGAGTCGACGCCTTCGGTGACGATCGGATTGGAAACGTTTGAGGAGCATCCATCGGAAGCGAGCGCCGCCGCCGCGGCAGTCGCCGAGATCGAGCCAACGACGAAGCGAACTCGTTTCATGCCGGCCATCTATTCATCGTGCGGCCTTCGAGTCGTGGCCGAAGGTTCATTCTAGCGCCCGGCCTCTGGGCGGGATGCCGAGCGGTCGGAAAGGCGCGGCGGCGGGCTGCCCGAAAGCGCAACGCTCACTACTTATTAGGAGGCGTTCTCAAAAATGCGTTTACATTTGGGGCACCAAACTCTGGCGGCAGCCGTAATCGTCGTGCTGCTCGCGGGATGCGGAGGCGGCGTGTCGCCGGCGCGACTCGGCGCGACGGGTGCCAGCACCGCCGCGCAGTTACGATTCATGGGCTCCGCCGGCGCCGCCCATCCGTTCCAATCCGCAGGTGCGAACGCAACGCGTTCGTGGATGGCACCCGATGCGAAGAAGTCCAAGACCCTGCTCTACGTCGCGGACCAAGGCACGAACGACGTGGACGTCTATTCGTATCCCGCCGGTAAGCTCAAGGGCACGTTAACCGGATTTCAAACGCCGTCGGGCGTCTGCTCGAACAAAGCCGGCGACGTTTTCATTCTCAACGGCAACGGTATGACCGTCGAAGTCTACGCGCACGGCGGCTCCTCGCCGATCCGCACGCTCGATCTTCCGGGCTATCCGGAACTCAACTGCTCCGTCGATCCAACGACGGGAAACCTCGCACTTGGAGTGCTCGCCGGCAGTTGCGGAGACTGCTTTGTCGTCTTCGCCGGAGGCTCCGGAACGCCCACGACCTACACGCCGTCGGGCCAAGATGGGCTTCCCGGCTGCGGTTACGACGACAAGGGGAACCTCTTCTGCGACGCCTACGGAACCGGTGGCTTCGCGCTCTTCGAGCTTCCCAAGGGGAGCTCTACGGTATCGGCGGTCGCGGTCAGCGGCGCGAGCGGCCTAACGGCGGCATCGATACAATGGGACGGCACGGACCTGGCGTTTGGATCCGGCGCCGGGCCGACACTCTATCAGATACAACTCTCGGGATCGACGGGGAGCGTTGTCGGCTCGACGTCGCTGAGCGGCGCGGCTGCGGTTTGGCAGTTCTGGATTACGAACAATCTCGGTAGTAAGAAGCACAAAGGGCTGCGCGTGATCGCGCCAACCATCAGCGGCAGCGCCGGCATTGCCGGCTATTGGAACTATCCGGCCGGCGGTACGGCGACGAAGACGATCACCGGACTCGACGAACCTGACGGCGCGGCACTGAGCACGAAGAAGTAGCTCCCGGAAACGAAAGGTTCATTCCGACCGCCCGGCCTCTCAGCAGGATGCCGGGCGGTCTTTCTTTTTCGCCGTTGAAGGTGCGCGTATGAGGGCTGACGCGCGATGAAACCGCTGGGCCTTCGCCAGCGCACGCT
>PKWF01000065.1 GCA_003133185.1 Vulcanimicrobiota bacterium
GAAGGCGTTTACTTGAAACGCGACGTAGCGATGCGAGCGCGGGCGTTCGATCACCAAGTCGAAATGCGTCGACGGATCGAGTCGCTGCGTTCCGATCGTGGGCGGAATGCACTCTTCGCGCATCCCGGCGATACCGGCGATCGCGCACATCGCGCCGGCGCTGGCCATGCTGTGTCCGACGTGTCCCTTGATTGAGGTGACGATTGCCGGGCGATCGGCGTAAACGGCGTCGATCGCCTTGGACTCCGCGGCGTCGCCGACGATCGTACTGGTCGCGTGCGCGTACACGACCGCGCACTGCTCGCCGGCGTCGCCCGCTCGTTCGATGGCATCTTGCATCGCGCGCACTTCGTAGCGCGCCGATGGGTCGGGCGAGGTAATATGATAGGCATCGGCGAGCGAACCGTAACCGCGAATGCGCGCCAGCACGCGCGCTCCCCGTTCCCACGCCCGTTCGATGCGTTCCAAGACCAGAATCGCGGCGCCATCGCCCATAACGAATCCGTCACGGTCGACGTCGAAGGGTCGCGACGCCTTCGCCGCATCGGTATTGCGCGAGAGCGCGCCTGCGCGAACGAGGCTTTCGTATACCAGCGGACTCAAGAGCGTTTCGCAGCCCCCTGCAATCGCGGCGTCGATTTCGCCTCGTTCGATCATTCCCGAGGCCAAGCCGATCGCGTCCAGCGATGAAGCGCAGGCCGTGCTGATCGCTAGTTGCGGCCCGTGCAGGTTCCAATGCATGGCGATCAGTGCGCTTGGCATATTCGGAATCACCAGGGCCATGAGTTTCGGCGTCACGGCCCGGCCTCCGGATTCGAGTAGGCGCGTCTGCGCTTGCGCGACGAGGGGAAAGCCGCCCATCGTATTTCCCACGATGACCGCGGTTCGCTCGGCGGGTGGATCGAGCCGTGCCTGCCCGAGCGCTTCAGCCGTCGCGACCATCGCGAACTGCGTGAATCGGTCGGTGTTCCGCAGGGCGGCCGGGGGGATCTGGCTGCGATCCAAAAAGTCGTCCGGGACGGCCGCCCAAAGCTCATTTCCGGAAACCTTCGGCCCCGAACTCTTCATCGGAGCAATTCCGCATTTGCCCTCGAGCAAGTGTTGCCAGAACAATTCGGTTGCCGTACCGATCGGCGATACGATACCCATTCCGGTGACGGCAACGTGCTCCACGACGGTTTGATTGCGGGAGCGATACGGGAGGCGCCTGCCGGGTGCGGCATGAGGGAGAGAGCATGCGTCGAAGCGAGGATGGTGGAGCGAGGGGTAAACGTACCGCAATCGTACCGCCTAGTGCGGCGCGACGCGCGGGGCGAGCGAACGATCGTGCGTTTGAGGAGCGGCGCCACTTTTGGAGGCGATGAGATCGCCATTTGCGCCGGCCCGTGCGGAGTCGAATCGCGCGAACAGCTCGAAACGGCTGCGGCGGCGGTGGCCGCCGCAGGAGCCAACGTACTGCGCGGCGGCGCGTACAAACCACGTACCTCGCCGTATTCTTTTCAAGGGCTCGGCGAAGAGGGGCTCAAGATGTTGCGCGATTCCGGCGATCGGCACGGCTTGGGCGTCGTTACCGAAGTGCTCGATCCGCGCGATGTCGAGAGGGTCGCGCGTTACGCAGATATGTTGCAGATCGGCGCGCGAAACATGCAGAACTTTCCGTTGCTGCGCGAAGTTGGCGCCCTGCGCATGCCCGTGCTTCTAAAGCGCGGTCTCTCGGCAACGGTGCAAGAGTGGCTGCTCGCCGCGGAATATGTGATGCTCGGCGGGAACGAGAGCGTCGTTTTGTGCGAACGTGGCGTCCGGTCTTTTGATCCCGCGACTCGCAACCTGCTCGACATTGCCGTCGTCCCCCTGCTCGAGGAAATGACGCACCTTCCGGTTATCGTCGATCCGTCGCACGCGATGGGGATCGCGCGGCTCGTTCCGCCGATCGCCGTGGCAAGCATCGCCGCCGGCGCGCACGGCCTCCTCATCGAAGTCCATCCCGATCCGGCCAACGCACTCTCGGATGGCGCTCAATCGCTGGATTGCGATCAGTTCGCGCAGCTCATGCGCCGCTTGGCTGCCGTTGCGGGATTTGCCGGCCGCCGGCTCCCCCAGCGCGTAAAACCTTCCGACGCCGCCGCTAACGGTCAGCGTATAGCCGACGGCGCCGTGCGATCGAGCAAGAGCGGCGTAAGGCTGGCGTAGCCGGCGTGCACCGCGCCGATGTCGGTGCCCAGGGTGTCGCGATCGGTTTCGAAGGGTGATTCCCAGGCGCGATAATAGCGCGTCGCTCCGCCCCGGTCTTCGCCCACCATTCGCCCGCAAATGCGCTTTCGTCCCAAACGCGTCGTTGAAATGCCGCGAACTGACGGCAGCGGTATGTTGGGAACGTTTAAGTTCCAATAGCACGTCGCGTCTGCGAATCGTTCGAACTCGTGCTCGATGCAGCGACGGACGATCGCAGCGGCGGTCACCCAGTACCGCCGGTCGAACGGCGCTTCGTGGTCGGATGCGAGCGAGACCGCTAGCGCGGGAATTCCAAGGAGACAGGCTTCAACGGCTCCCGCGACCGTTCCGGAGTAGTTGACGTCGTCGGCCAGATTGGGGCCATGGTTGATGCCGCTGATCACGAGGTCCGGACGCTGCGCGAGTTCCGTCGATCCGAGGAAGACGCAATCGGCTGGGGTTCCCGAACATGCGTACGAGGGAACCTTCGCGGCGTGGCGGCGTTCTACCGTGATCGCTTCGTCGGCCGTAATCGCGTGTGAAACGCCGCTTCGATCGCCGGAGGGCGCAACGACGACGATAGCGTGGTCGTGGGCCAGCACGTCCACGAGTGCTTCAATGCCGGGCGAATCGATGCCGTCGTCGTTCGTGATGAGGATGCGCAGGCGTCTTATGCCGGAACGAACCGAAGCGCGAGTCCGTCGATGCAATAACGCAGATGCGTCGGTGGGGGTCCGTCGTCGAAAATATGACCGAGATGGCTTCCGCACTGCCGGCAATGCACTTCGGTTCGCATTTCGGCGAGCGCATAATCGACTTGCGTTCGCGTCGTGTTGGGCAGCACGTCCCAAAACGACGGCCAGCCGTCGCCGCTGTCGTATTTTTTCTTCGACGAAAAGATCACCAGCTCGCACCCGGCGCACGCATACGTGCCTGACCGTTTCTCCCCGATCAGCGGGCTGGAAAAGGCGGGCTCCGTTCCCCCGCGGCGGAGAATCTCGAAACGATCGTCTCCTAGCATCGCGCGCCACTGCGCCTCGGTGTGGGTCACCTCATATTGCGCATCCGCGGCCCCGCCGCGAATCGCTAGCCCGAAAAGCGCAACGGTCGCCCCGGTCGTCAAGAACTCGCTGCGTCTCATCGTGCGGCTCCCGGTATGACGTGACACGCCGCACCGCCGTTCTTTTCAAAGTACCGCTGATGGTACTCTTCGGCGGCCCAGAACCGCGGTGCCGGAACGATCTGCGTAACGATCGGGCGAGAGTATTTCTTTTGCTCGCGGTCGCGCGAGGCAATCGCCTCCCGTTCTTGTTCGGGTCCGTACGTAAAGATAGCGGACCGGTACTGATCGCCGACGTCGGGCCCTTGGCGATTGAGCTGCGTGGGATCGTGAATCTGCCAGAACCGGTCGAGCAGCTGATCGTACGTAACGCGCTGGGGATCGTAGCTCACTTCGACCGCCTCCGCGTGTCCCGTCCGATGGCCACAGACCTGACGGTACGTCGGGTTCTCGGCGTGGCCGNNTCGACCCCCCAGAAGCAGCCAGCCGCAAAGGTAGCAATTTTCGTTTCCATACACTCTTTACAACGCCCCAGCGCGCTTGGCGGATGCGTCGTGCCCGGAGCCCGTCAGGTTAGGGTCACGTTGCGACGGGACGGTTTGGGGACGCTCGCGTTTTCACATCCTGTGAAAACGCTGCTCCCTGAGTCCTCGCTCTCGACATCCTGTCTCCGCTCGGACCTCAGAGGCCCCTCACCATCCCGTCGCAACGTGACCCTAACCCGACGGGCTCCTAGGGCCGATGTCGTCGTTGCGGAGGACGTCTTCGATGGTTTCGCGTCGCGCCAGCAAGCGGTGGGTGCCGTTGGCGATGCCTACGGCGGCCGGTTTCGGAAAGCGGTTGTAGTTGCCGGCCATGCTGTAGGTGTACGCGCCGGTCGAGCGCATCGCGAGGAGGTCGCCCGGGCCGACATCGCGCGGAAGTCGCATCGTTCCAAGCTCGTCGTTTTCGCACGAGCGGCCGCAGAGCGTGATCTCCTCGTCTTCCCCATGCCGCGCCGTAATCGCGTCGACATGATAACGTGCGCCGTAGAGTGCCGGGCGCGGGTTTTCCGCGATGCCGCCGTCGACGACTACGAAGGTGCGATGCGATTGGCGCTTCACGGCTAAGACGCGATAGAGCGTCGTTCCGGCGTCGGCGACGATCGCACGTCCGGGTTCGATCCCTACCACAACCCTGCCGAGACCGTGTTTCTGGGCTGCGTCGCGAACGCAGGCGACGGCGGCAGCGATGGTCGCGGCAACGTCGAGTCGTTCGTGCTCGCCGTCAGGATCGGACGGCACACCGAATCCACCGCCGATCACGATCCGTTCGCTTTGCAGCCCGAAGGTTGCGAAGCGCTCGGCCGCCGCGACGAGGGCCGACGCGTTTTCCAGATAGGCCGACTCGTCGTAGATCTGCGAGCCGATATGAGCGTGGAGGCCGGCGAAGCGCAGCTGCGGATTGGCCGAGAGCAGCGACGCTGCGGCGCGTTCGTCCCGCGGATGGATTCCAAACTTGCTATCCTTGCCGCCGGTGCGTACGAAGGCGTGGGTGCTCGCATCGACGCCGACGTTCAAGCGAAGCATCACGGTCGCCGTATGTCCGTTTCGCGAAATATCCGCAAGCCGCTGGAGCTCCGCGATGCCGTCGACGGCGATGCAGCCGATCCGTCCCGTGCACGCAGCCATCAGCTCCTCGTCGGACTTTCCCGCACCGTGCAGCGTAATGCGCTCCGATTCGAATCCGCCTCGCTGCGCGGTGACGAGCTCGCCCAGCGAACAGACGTCGACGCCGATCCGGTAGCGGGCTAAGTAGCGTAGGAACTCAACGGTTGCAAACGCCTTAGCGGCGTAGGAGACCTCGACCCCAAAGTCCGTCGCGCACCGTACGAGTGCGCGTACGGTGGCATCGACGGCGTCAAGATCGATGACGAGCAGCGGCGTGCCGTAGATCGTTGCGAGCGTCTCGGGGGACGGCTTCAGAATTGCTCCAAGAAGCGATCGACGAGATCCTGCGGGATGCCTGCCGCGACGAGCTGGATAGCCAGGCCTTCGCGGTCGTGCGGCGGCGTAACGAACATAAACGATGAAGTATCGCTTCCGGCGGCACTGACCGTGCACCACTCCGCGGAGGCTGGAATCAATGCCGTTTGATAGCGCGATAGCGTAACGGTGGATTTGTCGCTTGCCACTTCGAGCGGCTCGTTGAGGGACATGAGGATCAGCGGGCGCCCGTTGGTCCGCAGCGACGTAGGTTCGCCGGCGGCGGTGATTCGCTCGACGACGAAATGCTCGTCGGCGATGAGTGCCGTCCGGTCGAGGCCCTCGAAATGATAAGGAATCTGCAGAAGCGTCCCGGTCGTCATGGCCTTATAGTTCAGCACGTCGGCGGCTTTTTGCACGTTGAGCTCGCGCGGCTTACCGTCGAGACCGACGCGGTTGTAGTCGAACATCCGATATGTGAGATCGGATGCCTGCTGAGTTTCGAAGACTGTCACGCCGGGCCCGATCGCGTGGACGACGCCATGCGGGATGTAGACGGTGTCGCCGGCTTTGAGATCGATCTTGCGCAGAATCTCGCCGAGCGTCCCGTCGGCCACGCGCTGCAAGTATTCCTCTCGTGAGGTGTCGCGAATCCATCCGTAGATGATTTGGGCTTGCGGCTGCGCATCCAAAACGTACCAGCACTCGGTCTTTCCAAACGGCTGATGTTCGACGCGCTGCGCGTACGCGTCGTCGGGATGAACCTGCACCGAGAGCCAATCGTGCGCCGTGATAATTTTCGTAAGCACCGGAAAGATGCGCTTGGGATTGATGTCTCCGAGGAGCTTAGGGCCCAAGCGCATGCGTAGATCGGCGACCATGCAGCCGGCCAACGGGCCGTTGACAATTCGATCGGTATCCCAGCATTCCCACGATTCGCCCAGGCGAGCCTGCGGATCGCCATGTTTGCCGTAGACTCGCACGAGTTCGTCGCCGCCCCAGACCTGCGTCGTTAGCTTTGGATCGAGGACGTATGGATAGAGGGGGAGGCTTTGCATGGTCCGACTACGATACGATGGGTTCGGTGGGAATTCCGCCAGCGGCTAGAAGAGAGCTTACCGTGCATGACCTTTACGTCGGCATCGGCTCGAACCTCGGTGATCGACAGGCAAACATACTAGCCGCGCTGCAGCGCTTGCGGGCGCGCGCGCAAATCCTAGTCGTTTCCGCGTTTTACGAATCCGAGGCCGCCGGTGGGGCGCAAGGCCCGGCCTACTTAAACGTTGCGGCAGCGCTGCGCACCGAGCTCGATGCGCAAGCGTTTGTGAGCTTTGCGCGCGACGTAGAGCTTGCGGTCGGCCGAGCGCGTGGAACGCGCCGGCTCGAGGCGCGTCCGATCGACCTCGACCTTTTGGTTTTCGACGGACAGATCGTGCAGCCGCAGCTCGACGCTCGTCCGTATAATGCCGTGCCGCTTGCGGAAATAGCCCCGCAGCTGGTCGACGCGGCGGCTAACGGGCTTGTGCGGCGGCGCGAGCGCGGTCTGCGGTTCGATACCGATCGTCAATCGGAGGAGCCCGAGGTTCGGCTTTCGCTTAGTCGCGCCGGCGTCTCGCGGGTGCGGCGGGTCGTTCATTTGGAAATCGACGGCCGTCCCGCGGTCTACAACGGCGAGTTTTCGATGGTCGCCGATCTCGCCGCGGACCGATCCGGCGTTCATATGTCGCGCTTTGCCGAAATTCTTGAAGAAGCGACGCTGGACGTGCTGGCCGGGGCGAACGAACCGGCCCGCATCGAACGGCTCGCCGAAGCGATCGCGCGCGAAATCGTCCAGAGTCAGCGAGCTATTCGAGCCGACGTGCGCTTGCGTGCCCGGTTCGGTTTGGAGCGATGGACGCCGGTCAGCGGAAAGCGCGGGGAAGAGACGTATACGCTTATCGGCATCGCGCACGCGGACGAAAGCGGAACGCGGCGCATCGTGGGAGTCGAGGCCGAAGGCATGACCGCCTGCCCGTGCGCACAGGCCATGGTACGCGAGCATTCCATGCATCAGTTGATCGAGGCCGGCTTCACCGAGACCGACGCGCGGCGCGCGCTCGACGTGCTGCCCGTCACGACGCACAATCAGCGCGGCCGCGGCAGCATTCTCGTCGGCGTCCCCGAGACGCAGGCCGACGTCATCCGCGCCGAAGATCTCGTCGAAATCGTCGAAAACTCCATGTCGAGCGAAACGTACGACCTGCTCAAGCGGCCCGACGAGTTCTTCGTCGTCAACAAGGCGCATCACAATCCGAAGTTCGTCGAAGACGTCGTCCGCGGGATCCTCTTTCGCGCGCTCGAGATGTACGCCGATCTCGGCGACGACACGTTCGTATTCGCAAGCCAAATCAACGAAGAGTCCATCCATAAGCACGACGCATTCGCCGAAGGTTTTGGACTCTTCGGCGAACTGCGCGCAGAGCTTGCGACCGGATTGCCGGCGGAGAAAACCGATCTGGCGGCCTGGTTGGGTACTCGCCCTTCGGCGGTACTAGCCTGAGGCTTCCTCCAACGCCGAAATCCGGGCTCGGAGCGAAGGATGCGACGAGAAGAAGATCTCGTACCACGCCGGCGGATCTTCGTCGGCGAGGTTCTGGTCGCGTAAACGGCGGAACGCGGAGGCTCCGCCGGCGGCGTCGCCGGTAGCGGTAAGCGCAAATCGATCCGCGGCCCATTCGCGCGAGCGCGAAAAGGCGAAGAGCAGCGGTCGGAGGGCCTGCGACGCGACGAGCATCGCCGCGTAGAGCCGAACGATGAGCAGCGGCCGGTCGCGCAGCTCCTCGCGCTCGCTTTTTGAAACGGCGTAGTTTGAAACCAGAAAAAGCACGATCGCCAGCGCTTCGCCCAGCGCGATCAGCCGCCACGTGTCCTTGTTGACGTAGTGGCCGAGTTCGTGCGCCACGACGAACTCGGTCTCGTTCTCGGGAAAGGCTTCAATCAGTGTGTCGCCGAGCACGATTCGGTGTGTCCTCGCGATGCCGGTGACAAAGGCGTTTGCTTTGCGCGTCTGCCGGCTCATGTCCATTCGAAGAATCGCGGCGTCGCCGACTCCATACCGTGACGCCAGCGCGCGCAGGCGTTCCTCCAGCGAGCCCGTCACCGGGTCGAAGTTATTGAAGAGCGGCATCACATAGAGCGGAACGATCAGGTTCCCGATTACAAAGAGAGGGAAGACGCCGACGGAAGCGAGGATCGGCCATCTCCGAGGCGCGCGCCGTAGTGCAAAGCCGAAGAGCGTCGCGAGCAACGCCGATAATGCAGCAGAAATCGTCGCGCCTTTTGCATAGTCGCCCAGCCAACCGCGCCGCGATTGATCGCTGAGTCCAAAACGCCGTTCGAGCGAGTACTCTTCGATAAACGATACGGGCAACTCCGTAATTGCCAACGCCAGCGAAAGGGCGGCGTAGTAGCAAGCCGGACGGGCCCAAACCGGCAGGCACAGCGTTGCGCGGTCCGCATAAGCTCCAAGCGGACCATAGGCAAACGCCACGAACCCGGTGGTTCCTCTCACGGTTCCCAGCACTTCGAGCGCTCGTCTCATCCGGGCGTATGCCGCCGCATCTTTGGCGGCCCGCGGCGCCGGATTGCGCCACTCACGAAAAGCTTCGTAGCTTCTCACCGCGAGATAGCCGGCGCCCAATCCCATTCCCACGCCCAACAACAATTTGCGACCGTTCATCAGCGCCGCGCTTCGCCGAAAGCCGCTCCCCTCCGCTGCCGTGCCCTAGGAGCCTGTAGGGCTATGGCGCATTTCCGTATTCGTGCCGTCTTTTGCCCGAATACTTCGTTGCTCTTCGGTCACGAAGCTACGGCTTCGCTCCCTCATCGCGCCTCGTCTTCGAACAAAATTCGGCGACGAATCCGAAAACGGCCATAACCCTAAAGGCTCCTAGACGATCGAAATCGTCTCCTTGGGCTTGGGACGTGCGGCGATCGCGGAAAGCAGGCTCTCGGCCAAGACGTCGCAGATCGGATCGTCCAGCTCTTCGATGCGGCCTTCATCGGCAAGAAGCAGTTTGACCGGATCGATCGGAATGCGCGCGAAGACCGGGGCTTGGGCCAGATCGGCGACCTGCTGAGCGTAGGACGGTCCGAAGATCTCGTACTGCTTTCCCGTATCGGGAGCGACGAAGTACGACATGTTTTCGATGACGCCGAGAACCGGTTTTTTCAATTCATGAATTAAGTTGGCCGCCTTGCGCACGATCATCGTCGCCAGAGCTTGCGGCATCGTGACGAGCACGACTCCGTCGATGTTCAGCGATTGCAAAACGGTCAGCGGTGCGTCGGACGTCCCCGGCGGAAGATCGACGAGCAAAAAGTCCAGCTCGCTCCAGAGCACCTGCTCGTAGAATTGACGGATGACGCTCGCGACGATCGGCCCGCGCCAGATCATCGCCTTGTCTTCCTGGTCGGTAAAGAGGTTCGCGCTGACGACTTCGATCGCGCTGCGCGTAACCGCCGGATGCATCAGCGGCTGCGGTTGGCCCTGCGGCGTCGTTTTGACCGGGTCGGCCTCGATCCGCAGCGGCCGGCGCAGACCGAAAAGTCTCGGGATCGAGGGCCCGGTGATATCGGCGTCGATAATGCCGACGCGATAGTTCTTGCGGCGCAGCCCGACGGCGAGCAACGCGGTGACCAGCGACTTGCCGACGCCGCCTTTGCCCGACATGATCGGAATCGTGTGCGCGAACTTGGTCCGGCCGCTAAAGGCACCCGGTGCTCGTGCGGCCGGCCGGCGCAATTCCTCGGCAATATTGGGTACGCTTCCCGACCGACGAGCCTCTTTCAGTGCATCGACGATCGGCTCGACGCGCAGCCCGTGCGCCCGGGCGCCTTGTTCGACATTCTCGTACTTGCTCACGCCGCATCCGCTGCAGCCCAGCCCAAATGCCGTCAAGACGTCGGCGGCAATCGGCAGCTGCGCGACCAGTTCCTTTATATTGGTTTGCGGGGCGATCTCGATTTCGGGCATGGCTTCCTCGTTGAACCTTCGAACCGCGCCAGAGTATGCAACGGTCGATCGAGCGCGCGCTCGAGGTGCTCGCCGGGGGTTGCGATTCGCCGGTACGCTCGGGTTGGAGCGCCGGCTTGCCGATGTTCGTGCAAGCGTCGGCCGCCGGCGCTTATGCGTACGATGAATCGGGACGCCGGCACATCGACTACATCATGGCGTATGGGCCGCTGCTCTTCGGCCACACGCATCCCGAATTGGTCACCGGACTCGACTCGCTGGCCGAGCACGGCCTCGTCTGGGGAACGACGCATAGCGAGGAGATTCGCCTCGCCGAACGCATTCGAGCGTATCTGCCGTCGATGCAGCGCATGCGCTTCGTCACCACGGGAACCGAAGCGATGATGAGCGCGGTGCGCGTGGCACGCGCCTTTACGGGACGCTCGCGCATTCTCAAGTTTGCCGGCAACTATCACGGCCATTTCGATGTCGCGCTCATCGATGCCGGCGCCTCGGCCAGCGCCGGCGGAATTCCCCAAGGCGTGCGAGCCGACGTGCTCGTCGCGCGATACAACGATCTCGCCTCCGTTGACGAGCTCCTCGGAGAAGATGAAACCCGCCTCGCCGCGATAATCGTCGAGCCCATCGGGGCCAACATGGGTCTGGTGCAGCCGGCCGATGGATTCTTGGAAGGTTTATTGGAACGCGCTCGGCACGCCGGCGCGCTCTTGATCTTCGACGAAGTCATCACGTGGCTCCGTTTCGGGCTGCGCGGCGCGCAAGGCCGCACGCCCGTCGTTCCAGATTTGACGGCGTTGGGAAAGATCATGGGAGGCGGTCTCCCGATTGCCGCCTTTGGCGGACGGCGCGACGTGATGGCGGTGCTGGCACCGGATGGCGAAACCTTCAGCGGCGGTACGCACGGCGGCAATCCGTTCTGCGTCGGAATGGCGCATCGCGTTCTCGACCTGCTCGAAGCGCATCCGGAATGCTATTCTTATATGGATGGGCTCGCGCGGCGTCTCGCCGCCGGCCTTCGAGAGATCTTTACCGAGCGCGGGCTGCCCTATACAGTCGTCCAGCAGGAGTCGGTCGTCGATTTCAAGTTTCGCGCAGGACGGGCGGTGCAAAACTACGACGACGCTTGCAGCGCCGATCGCGCGGCGTTCGCGTGCTATTGTGCGGCGATGCTCGAAGGGGGCGTGTTGCTCGCGCCCTCGCAGAACGAGGTGATGTTTGTCTCCACCGCTCACACCGCGCGGGACGTGGACGAAACACTCGCGGCTGCGGAGGTTGCGCTAGGCGCGGCCGCGACGCGGAGCGATCTTCCTGCGCAATAAATTCGTCGCCACTAAAGCAACCGGAACTCCGAAGAAGACGACGTGTCCGATGAGGATGTAGAGAAAGAGCCAGAACGACGGAAATGGACGTACGACGGCGTACCCGAGGTGAATTATGCCGCGCATGACCGTCATCGCTACGATGCCAAGAATTATTCCCGCGGTGAGCGCGTGGTCCATAAGCCAGCGAATGCGTAGAGCGGCGAGGACAAAGAGCGCTCCCCACGCGATGCTGACGCAAAAGTGAAGCAGCGTGCCGGTCGCAGCCGTCGCCCAGCCGCCGCGGTAGGCAGCCATTCCGAGTAGATTCGACGCGTCCCACTGCATGACGAGCAGCGGCGTCACGCGTTTCACTACGAGCGGCTCGGTTATGACCAGGTAGAGATCGAGCAAGATCGCTCCGAAAAGGCCCGCGAGCACGGCCGTAAGCGCGTCTCGAGCGGTCCTGACATTCATCGTTCGACTGCGCTCACGACCAACTGCGCTCACGACCGACNNCCGACTGCGCTCACGACCGACTCGCTCACGACGGGGTAACGCACCGCCGCGCGTCTTGGTGACCGGCCCGGAGATTTTGCCAAGGAGCCGGCTGTTTGGCGCCAAACAGCGGTGCTTTGAGGAGGAACCCTCATGGTGCGCTACTTTATGGCATCCGCCTTCGCGGCTGCGGTCATCGGACTTGCAGCGCCGGCAGCGGCCGACCAAGGTATGGCGCTGCCGCCGCAGCCCAAAGTCCGTCCCGTCGGAATGCCGGCCGAGTATACGATGGTCTCGCCTTGCATTGCCGGCATGGGCGAACACTGGAGGAATCTGAGCGATCCGAGCAGCGTGATCTACGGCTCGTATCGCGACAAAGTGATCTTCACGGAGATCATGGTGCCCCTGACGCAGCTGCAGTCCGGCGTTAGCTACGCTGACTTGCGCGCGCTCCCGGGATATTCCATCGACCATATCGACTTTAAATTCGAACCGAAAGGCCACGCGGGGATGCTGGTTCCCCATTACGATCTACATGCGTATTATCTTTCGGCAGCGCAACAGGCGTCGATCTGTCCCGACGGCATTCCGGATCCGTCGATGAAGGCAACGAACGAATAGCTAACGCAGCGGCCCCCGTTTGACCGGAGGCCGCCGCGCCCTTTCCAAGAGATGGTTACGTCAGATCTTCACTTGTGCGTTGAAGTAGAGGTTGATCGGAGGCGCTATCGCCCCGATCGATCCGTTGTTTGCGCCGCCGGACGGGAGGTAGCTCTGCGTCCACGGCGTGGTCGCCTTGTTGGCCGCCCGGTCGCCGATGCCGGTGCCGTTGTAGAAGTTGCCGGGATAGAGCGTGCTGTTGAGNNCCGAAGCAGACGTGGAAGAGGCCGGCGCCGAGCAGCGTTAGCCGAATGCGAGGGCTCACGTCGTAGGCCACCTGAAGGTTTCCGACGACAGAGTCGGGCTGCTCGATGTTATCGAACGCGAACGAGCCGGTTTGGAAGTTCGGCGTGTACAAGTAGCCGTACGTACCCAAACCTGGGGAGGCCGCGTACAGGTAGTTGCACTGTAGCGGGTTGGTCTTCGGCGAGAGCTGCGTGATGCCGGTTTTCGCCGAGTTCAGGACGCAGGAGCGCGGATCGAGACCGTTGTTGTCCAGCGGAGTGCCGTAGAAACCGCCGCTCTGGAAGGAGAAGCTTGGCGTTATCGCCAGCTTATCGTGGCGCCAGTTGAGGATCAGCGAAGAGACATACGGCGAGATGTAGCTGACGAACGAGCCGTTGAGACTCGGCGCGATCGCGGTCGAGTAGGGATTGTACCAGCCACCGAGGTTCAAGAGTCCCTGCGATGGCAGATTGTAGTACGGGTTGAGGATCGTATCGAAACCCTTCGCGATCTTGTTGTTGCGAGTGCTGCACGGAACGCCCTGTCCGTCCTGGTAGCAGGGAAATCCACCACCCGCTTTGGTCAGCAAGTTGTACTGCGAGATGACCCCGTTGAGCACGGCGAGCGGATTGGGAATGATGCCGCCGGTCACGAGCGGTACGTTCTGGAACATGACCTTCGAATTGGTGTACGTGAAGGCCAACTGTCCGGAGAACCCGTTGCGGGTGAAGTCACCCTTGCTGAACTGAAACTCCACGCCTTCGTTGCGATTGACGCCGACTGGAACCTGCGTCGCGAAGTTAGAGCCGATGAACGTTTGTTGCTGCCAGTTCGAGACCCAGGTGTAGAACGGCGTGAGCTTAAAGCTCATGTCGGTTCCACGGAAGTGCTTCTCGTACGAGAGGTCGTACTGCCCCGACGAGATTCCCGGAATCGGGTGGAACGGCGAGTAGAACCCGAGGTTCATCGTGTTGTTCCAGACCGACCGCTCGTCACCCGAGAGGCTGAGGTACTGGACCGACGCGGAGATCGGCGGCTGCGTGTAGCGGCCGGCCGAGAGGCGCCAGACGACGTCCGGCGATTCCGAATAGGTCGCCGAAAAACGCGGCTCCCAGTAGTTGAGCGTGTACGAGCTGGGCGAGGAGGCCGTGAAGTTCGGCGCCGCGACGCCGTTCTGCGTCGTTCCGTTAGGGTGAACCCAGCCGGTGTGGGAACCCGCGGGGTGTAGGAGCGCGGCTGCGGTGTCGCAGTTTCCGTTCACGTACTGGGCACTTGCCGGCGGCGGTTGCCCTGGCGCCAGCAGTTGCGTCAGCACTTGGTTCGTTGCCGCGTTGACGCAGGTATAGTTCGCCGTCATGTTCGCGTAGAACTCATCGGCCGGAGTCGCCGAGTCGGGGAGCTCGTACGTGAAGTTATCGTAGCGGATTGCCGCATTGATCAGGATTTTATCGTTAGGGCGGAACTGATCGGCAAGCGAGAAGTTCTCGAACTCGGGTTTGACCGAGTTGTACGAGCCACTCGCATTGCCGCTCCAGAGGCTGTCCCACTGCGCGCCAGCCTTGCCGGCCGGAGTGTTCGCGGCGCCGTAGCCCGAAGGGCCGCCGGAGGCTGCGCCGGTCCACGTGGGATTCACGATGCAGTCGCTGCTGTACGTCTTGGCGCAGTTGATGGTGCCCGTCGACGTTTTGATGCTCAGCGTCGTGTCGTAATAGCTGCTGCTCAGACACGGCACGGAGTAGCCGAACGTGTTTGCGGTGCCGGGGATGTTGTCTTTGAAGCCATAGCAGGTGAAGCCGGCGCCCGTCTTCGCCATATATCCGATCGGCGAATCGTCTCCGGCGGCCGAGGCGTTGTTCCAGCGAATGACGCCGGCGGTCGTGTAGTTGCCGTCAAGCGTCATTAGATTTTGGTCGTTGAGCTGGTCTTGGAAGTCCAGCGCGCCGCCGGACGTGTGCGTAATGAGCTGGTACTGCGGGGAGGCCGGCAACGACGGGACGCCGTCGCCCGTTGCGCCTGCGACCGGGTTATTCTGCAGCCAATCCGAGTAGAAGGTGTAGGCGTACGCTCGCAGATAGGCCGATTGGCTCAGCGCGTAGGTGTATTGGACCTTGCTGATGCCGGCGTCGTTCCGAATCGTCGCCTGCGAGTCGTCGTTGACCGGGATCGGGCCGTTAAACGCGTGGGCCGGCGTGTCGGGAACCATATAGACTCCCGGCGACCGGACGGTCCCCGTACCGGTCTTATAGTCGTACGCGCCGATCGAAGTACCGAACGGAACGTTGTAAGCGACGCCGTCGGCATATCCCAGATAGGTCGGTGCGCAGGGGAGCGTCCCGAGGATGCTCGAGCCACACGTATACGGACCGGGGCCGAGTCCCAGGCGCTGCAGATAGAATTGATTCGGCTGCAAAAAGGAGACGATCTGACCGATTCCCGAGCATCCGTTGACGGTGAGGCCGGGGCCGACCGTCTCGGGACCGCAAGTCGGGGCCGCAGCCCGCGTTCCGTACGCCCCCCAGATGAACTGGTTGTTGCCGGGTCCTTCATCGTCCGGACTGTTATAGCTGTAGCTGTTGAGCGCCGATCCGCTCCATAGGACCTGCACGTCGTCGCGCAATCCGTTGGCTTTGGGGATGCCCATGTGCAGGTTGATCACGCTCTCGCGGTCGGTGACCATCGATGGGTCGCCGGCGACACCGCTATAATACTGCCAGCATCCCTGGTCAGGGAAGCTGAACTTCGACCCGTACATTTGACAGATGGGCTTCACGCCTTGAGCGGTGCCGAAGACCGCGGTCGGCGATGTGTCGTACACTTGACCGCTCAGGAAGCCATAACCGAGCTCCGTACCGTCGACATCGCCGGAGAAGAAACCGCCGGGGGTCATATAGCCCGCGCCGTTGGTGGTGTCGAAAAAACGGGAGGCTTGGTTATAGCCTAACAGGCCGACGTAGTAGCTGAAGTTTCGGTCGGGAGTCGAGCCGCCGATCTCGACGCTCGCCTGGTGGTAGAACTGCGGGGTCGCGATTCCCAAGTTGGCCGTTGCAAAGCCCGGGAAGGTACCGGTCTTGATGACCTGGTTGATAAAACCGGCCGTCCCGGCCGAGGCGACCGAGGAAGGACCGCCTCCGGTGTACACCTGCAACTCGGAAAGACCGAGGCTCGATTCCGTTCCGGAGTTGTAGTTGTCGAAGGAGCGGTTGATCGGGATGCCGTCATACTCGAAGCCCGTGTAGTACGAGTTTTGACCGCGAACGTAGGCCGCGTTGAAATCCCAACCCATGCCTCCCTGCGACGTCTGGATACCGGGGACCGAGGCCATTGCCGAGTAGGCACTGTTGAGGTTGCCGCCGCCGCCAAGCGCGGCCGCCGCGGCGGCTTGCGATGGGTTGACGCTATAGAGGTCGCCTCCGACGCCGGATTTTACCAGCGACGAGCCAGCTTGTGACGTTACCGACGCGATCGTTTTGAGCGTCTTGCTCAGCGTATAGCTGACCTGTTGAGTTTGATCGGCAAAAACGACGGTTCCGCCGATAGATATGCTCTGATAACCGAATTTGCTCAGGCTGAGCGTATAGGTATCCGGTGCGAGCGAGAGTAGGACGAAGTGGCCGCCGGAATCGGTCGTTGCCGTCGCGCTCTGCGACGGCGATACGGCTTTCACGGCTACTCCGGCCAAGGGCGCTCCTGCGTTATCGCGGACGATGCCGTTCACGTTTCCGGTGACTCCTGCCAGTGCCCATGTTTCCTGGAGCAGAAAAGTGACCAGAAGCGCAACGGCGACGCTCGTAAAACGGAGCGTTCGTTGCTGTTTCATTGTTTGCGTTCTTCCCTCTTTGTCGTAGCTTCGAAATTGCGCATCTGTGTTCGATGCGCTGTATCGGCGTTACGAAGTCCCGGGAATGCGACCTTTTGATGATCGTTGACGAATGCGAGCATCACGACACTTTCGCATCAACGATTTTCAATAAGTTCAAGTAACCTCAAATCGAGAAGCCCTCGAACGGTCCGCGCCTTTTGGGATTTCCTGAAGACGGCGCGATAAAAGCTGCGTATTCTGTTAACCATGGCAGTATCGCCGATGGAACGACAAGTATTTACGCTACTGCACCGCGTCAGGAAACCCGACGCTCTGGCGGCTGCGCCGTTGATGGCCTCCGTCTGCCGCCACACTGGAATGGCGAATCCGGTTTACGCCCTCGAGCGAATTGTCAAAGCGGCGCTCGCCGGCGACGACGAGCGGACGGAAAAACTCCGCAGAGCGATCTTCGACGCGGATTTTAAGCGGGCGGCGACCAACGCGGAGCTGGCGCGACGAAGCGGCGTCTCCCGGCGCCATTTTCAGCGGCGGAGAGCCGAGGCGGTTGCTTCGATCGCTCGGTACGCCGGCGGGCTGTTGGGACCGTCTCGCGTGAACTGCGTGTCGCACGGAGGCGTTTCGTGGGGTTTCAAACGTGAGGTTGCCGCATTTCTTGCGGCTCGCGACCGCGGCAATGCGCTCGAGATGCGCTGCATTTCTAACAATCTCGTACGTCTGGCGGAGGATGCCGAGGCTACAACGCTCGCCATGTCGTTCCTCGGCGACGCGAATTTGCGACTTGGAACAATGGACGAAGCACTCGTGCCCTTTGATGGGCCGCCGCCGCAAATGCTTCCATCTCGTTCCTGGGACCGGATTGCAAAGGAAGTCGAGCACGCGCGCCAACTTGTGCGCCAAGATCGGCTCGCGCAGGCCGTAACGGTGGCGTCCGCGGCCTGGCAACGTTCGGAGCTGCGCGGTTTCCAAGGCTTGGCCGCGCGCTCCGCCGCCGTCCTCTATGCGACGGCGGAGGCTCGCGGAGAGTTCGCCGAAGCGCGATCTTGGCGTGCGCGATCGATCGAACGTCTTCTCCCGACTCAAGATCGTCTCTTGGGCGCCGGCCTCTTTCTGTACTCGGCGTACGACGGGCGGCGCCGCATGGATCGCGCGCTGGGCGACGTGCTCTACGAGCGGTTGTGCGTGATCGTGCCGCAGATGCTTGGCGACGGCGAACGGCAACGCGCCGGCGTCACCGGGTTGCTCGCCGCACTTCTCGACGCGCGGGTCACGCCGAGTGCGATTGCGCCGGTCGCACAAAGCGATTCGGCCTTCGCGCATTACGCCGGAAAAAGTTTGGAGCCCGTCGCCGAGATGCTCGCGCTCGCGCTGACGGCGTTGACGGGACGCTCCTGGAGCGCGGCCTTCGAAGGCCTGCTGTTAGCACTGGCCGATTGCACGGCAAAACTGCGCCCGGCGGCACCACGAACCATCGCAATTGCAATCCCTAAGTCACAATCGGCCTCTATCGATCATTTGAAGTTTGATGATCAACGGTCAGGCGGGGTCGAANNCCGTTACCGGACCGCCTGGCGCAGTTGCTGGTCCTGCTCATTCACGCTAACGGCGACGTCATCGACAAGGAGACGATCGCGACGCAAATTTGGCCGGATACCGTCGTCAGCGACGGAAATCTCTCGCAACATATGTATATGCTGCGGCAGTTACTCGACGAACGCGCGACCGACCGCACCTACCTCATGACCGTGCGCGGGAAAGGCTATCGTTTCGTCGCACCGGTCAGCATCGCGGCTCCCACACTGGCCGAGACGGCGCTGCACGCGGCCGAGGATTCTGCGGATCGCCTCTTCAACGGCGCTCCCGAAGCGTTCCATCACTACTGCCGCGGCTCGTACCTCCTGGAAAAGCGCACGGCGGCCGCATTGACGTCAGCGGCCGAGCAGTTCGAAGCGGTTCTGCGCGTCCACCGAGATCACGTGCCGGCGCTCATTGGGCTTTCTCGCGCGCACGCGCTCACGGCCCAGTATTGGTACGCTAGCGGTTCGTATACTTTTCCGAAGGCCAAGGCCGCGATCGTTCGGGCGCTCGAGCTCGATCCGTCCTCGGCCGAAGCTCGGGCTACGCTCGCGCTAATACTGCTCTTTTGCGATTGGAACTGGATAGAGGCCGAGCGCGAAATCGACACGGCGGTTCGCCTGAATCCGACGTCCACGTTGGTCTACATGAACGCCGCATGGTTTAACATGTGCAAGGGCTCCGGCGACAAACCCGTGCGCGAGATGCAGCGCGCCCTGCTCGTCGAGCCGTCGTCGCCCGCTTTGCAGCTTTTTCTCGCCCGAATATTCCTTCACACCGGCCAGTACCGGCGCGCAATCGGCGCGTTCTCCAATCTGATCGAAAGCGGGGCGGATTTCGCGATCGCGCGACGTCATCGGGCTCAAGCCTTCATTCTCAACGGACAACCGGCCGAAGCGATCGCCGATTTGGCTCTCTTGCCGCACGATCGCGCCGAAGACGTCNNGCCGAAAGCATCTACCAAACGCTGCAGGAGATGGCGCGCACCGAATTTGTCGTGGGCTTCAATCTCGCGACGGTCGCCGTCGGCCTCGGAAAGCTCGAAGAGGCGTTGGACCATCTCGAGCGCGCTCTGAGGGTGCGCGAGCCGGCGCTCCTCATGCTGCGCAGCCTGGCGTGGTTTGAGCCGATCTCCCAGCGCTCGCGATTCAAAGCGATACTTCGCGCGATTTGGCCTACTCTCGAATCGGAACCGGATAGACGGCGGGGCTGCGCAGCCCGTTAGAGTCGACGCTGCGAACCCCTAGAATATAATCGTCCTTCGAGATCGGCACCGTCGCTTCGACGACGTCGCCGGCGTTGCGAACCCCTTGCCATTGCGGCGCATCGGTGGATCGCCAGACGATCTCGTAGGAAACCCCATCGGATGCACGTTTCCAACGCAACGTCGAGTCGTATCCGAGGCGTTGCGTCACTAGGCGGACGTCGCCCGGCGGTGCGGGCCCCAGTGCGAGCGTGGCCAGCGCGGCAATGTTGGCCTGGGTCGCGCGTCTCAAGTATTCCGGGTCGATGTATTGCGGCAGGTCGCCGTACTGCACTCCGTCTTGCATGCGAACGTCTTGGTGCTGATGGGTGAAGTTCTCGTGCGGTTCGACAAAACGCACGGCGGCGGAGTATCCCACCGATTGGAACGACTGCTGATCGCCGCCGCGCAGGAAGCGGTCGGAGCGAAAAATTTGCCGCACCGTAAAGTTTGGAACGTAGACCGGGACGATCTCAGCGACGAAGCGAGAGAGTTCGCGCGACGGCGAGTCGTTTTCGCTGCCGACGAGGTTGACTCGCTCGATTTCGGTTCCGGCCGGCAGTGCTTCGCTGAATACGCGAATCACGCCGGGCTCGGAGCTTCCTCCGCCGCCGACGGAGTTTCCAATGATGTCGTTATTGAGCACAGCCAGCACTGGCGCGTGCGCGGCCGCCAGCTCGTGGGCGTAACGGTTGCTGCCCCATAGACCCAGCTCTTCCCCATCGAAACACGCAAAGACGATCGTGCCGTGAAAGTGCGTACCGGCCATCACGCGCGCCGCTTCCAAGACGGCCGCGACGCTCGAGCCGTTGTCATCCGCGCCTGGCGCGATGCCCGCGCCGTCCGTGCAATGCCCGTCGCAATCGTCGTAGTGGCTGGACATGATATAGATGCGCCCTGGCTCGTCGCCCCGCAGCGTCGCGATTACGCTCGATTCGGTTACGGCGCGCGGGGTTCTCGGCGTTTTGGGTTGGAGGAACGTGTCGAGCTCGACGCTCATGCGTCCGGGCGCCGTCGCGGCGATGGCGGCGAACCGGGCGACGATCCAATCCCGCGCGCCGAAGACGCCGCGCTCTGAGGTCGAGGCCGTTTCGGAGAAATCGTTGCGCGTTTTGAACTCGACGAGGCGTTCGACCGTACTCTTTAATCGATCTGCTCGTACCGCGCCGACCATCGCGGCGATCGGTGCGTAGGCCGGCGGCTGCGGGACCGGTTCGCTGCCTGCCGCTGCGAGAAGTAGTAGCGCGCCAAGGATCGAGGCTTGCCGGCGGAAATTAGCTGGGTGTGACGGACTCATCGCGCAACCTTCCGGCCGTCTACGTCCTGGCCTGCAGCGATGGGTCGCTTTACACCGGAGCAACGGTCGACCTTGGGCGCCGTCTCGGCGCGCACCGCCGGGGTACCGCAGCGAAGTACACTCGCGGACGTCTGCCAGTCGCGCTCGTCGGATGGTGGCACCCGCCAACCTTCGAGCTTGCGAGATCGCACGAGGCGCGCTTCAAGCGCTTGCGACGCGCGGCGAAGCTGGCCGCGCTGAGCAGCGGCTTCGTCTATGGCTGCGTCGTTCATCGTCAAACTTCAGGCCAGTCGTGAGACGGAGGCGTAGACGGCACGCGTCACCGCGTGAATCGCGGCGTAGGAAGCACCGTAGTCGTACGCGTCTTTTGTCATCACGACGAGGATGAACGGTGAGTCGCCGAACGGAGAAACGACCGCGATGTCGTTGCGCGTTCCCTCGATCTCGCCGGTCTTATTGGCAACCGCGACGTGCGGCGGCAGCGCCGCCGGGATGGCGTCGCGGTCGGTCTGACGTAGCATGATGTCGAGCATCGCTACGCAGTGTTCGGACGAAACGATCGTGGGAACCCCTTCGCGCGCACCGTGTTCGATGAGATAGAGCAACCGGCCCATGTCGGCGGGCGTCGAAAGATTGTCGTTGTGGCGCGCGATCGCCGTGTAGTCGAGAAAACGGCGCGCGAGGTGAGTCCGCGTCATGCCGGCGCGGGCACCAATTTCGTTGATCGTCGCGACGCCGAAATGTCCGATTAAGAGATTGGCTGCCGTGTTGTCGCTCACCGTAATCATCGGAACGAGCAGCTCCCGCACCGTGAAGCGCTGGCCGTCTCGCGCGTTCGCCATGAAATCCGACCCGCCGATAAGGTCGTCGGTGTGGAAGGCGATCTTCTCCTTGAGCACACCGGGGTGGGCTTCGTCGAGTGCGTAGGCCGTCGTCATGATCAGCACCTTGATGATCGATGCCGTGGGGAATCGCTCGGAAGCGTTGTAGGTGGCCAGCGGCGGACCCTCGGCCAAGGTACGGGCGTACACCCCGAGCACTCCCGGCAGGGCGCGTGCGATCGAGCCGATACGTCTGCTCAACGATGCCGCAACGGCGGGCATGCCGATCAGCGCCGCGCCGGCGCAGCTCAGGAATGCAGCCCGCTTCAGGAGCCGGTTCCCTGATAATGGCGCAGGCCGAAGATCCAAAATGCGTACGCAGCGCCGAGCCATGCCAGCCCGATTGCCGGTGTGAGCAAGCCGACGGCCGGATTGAGGTGAAGACCGATTTCGGCCTTCTGCAAGAAGTACGTCGCCGGAAAGTAGTTCATGAAGGCAAACGGCAACACGAAGGCCAGCACGATCTGCACGCCGCGCCCATAGATGCTGATCGGATATCGCGTGAAGTCTTGCTCGAGCGACATCACGACCCACCGCAGCGTGTCGACACGGACGAACCAAAACGAGCAGGTGGCAATCGCCAAGGAGATGCCCAAGTCGATGAGCGCTCCGCCGAAGACGATCGCCGGCACGAAGAGCGCGAAGACCCAGTCCACGCGCACGCCCACGACATGCGTGGCGACGGCGAGCGTGGCGATTCCCAGAATCAACCCATCGGGAACGATCTGCTGGGGGACGGTTAGCACCTGGAAAAGCGTGTCGAGCGGCCGCACCAAGAAGCGGTCGAAACGCCCCTCGCGCACGTACTCAGGAACGCTCACGACCGTGAAAAACAACGTATTGTGCAGTTCGTGTCCGCACATCCACAGCGCGTAGAGGAAGAAGACATCCCGAAAGTTCCACCCGTTCATTGATGGAAAGCGCTCCATCGTCACGAAGAGTGCGCCCAGCGCGACGCCATGATAGACGATTGTAAAAACAAACCACATGATGAAGTTCGCGCGGTACTCGAGCATCGTGAGGAGGTTGATTCGCCAATACTGCGCGTAGGCGCCGAGCATGGCTGGGCGCTTCGGTGAAACCTTCCGTTGCCCCGCCCCGGTCACAGATGACACTATGACTACCGCGACCTCACGCTCGCCCGTTTTTGCCGTGGTGCCGGCCTCCGGGCGCGCGCACGCCGATCACGGCTGGCTCGATACCTATTATTCATTTAGCTTTGCCGATTATTACGATCCGGCAAACGAGAAGTGGGGCGCCTTACGCGTCTTTAACGACGATACGATCGCAGGCGGCACCGGCTTCCCGCCGCATCCGCATCGCGACATGGAGATCGTGACCTACGTGCTCTCCGGCGAGCTGGCGCATCGCGACAGCTTGGGAAATCACGGCGTCGTGGGGCCCGGCGGCGTGCAGTTCATGAGCGCCGGCACGGGCGTTACCCACAGCGAGTACAA
The DNA here is from genome assembly GCA_003133185.1 of Vulcanimicrobiota bacterium. Classification (GTDB taxonomy): domain Bacteria; phylum Vulcanimicrobiota; class Vulcanimicrobiia; order Vulcanimicrobiales; family Vulcanimicrobiaceae; genus Cybelea; species Cybelea tyrphae. Next base: position 23,201 of record PKWF01000065.1, read on the forward strand.
CAACAAAGCCGACGAACCGCTGCACCTCGTCCAAATGTGGGTGCTGCCCGGCCGCCTGGGAATGCCGCCGTCTTACGGAGAGATGGCTTTCGACGTTGACGACCGCCGCAATCGCTGGCTCGACATCGTCAGCGGAGACCCGGCCGTCGACGCGCCGATTCGCATCACGCAGAATGCTACGCTTCGCGTCGCGCGCCTCGAGAATGCGACGATCGAAACGCAGTTCGCACCGGAGCGGTACGGCTTTCTTTTCGTCGCCGGCGGCAGCGCGCAAGCTAACGGCGAACGCTTGAATGCGGGCGACGCCGTTCGCCTCTACGACGTTCGCACGCTACGCGTCAACGGTAACGCCGAGGTCGTGCTCTGGGATTTACCGGGGGTGACGCTATGAACGCCGAGCTCTGCGAGCACACGGAAGAAGCGACGTTGACGAGATCCTAGCGCAATCGGCGAACCTCGCAGACCGACATCTTCCCCGGCACCGTGGTCCGCCACTCGCCGTTCCAGGAGCCGCCGTTCGCCTTTGCGACCTCAGGGCATTTCTTCTCCGCATCCGACTGGCTCCAAAGCGGCCCCGCTTCGATCGCTTCGACGACATATCTGCCGCTCGACGGCGGCAGGCGGAGCTCGCAGACCGAGATCCTGCCGGGCACCGTGGTCCGCCACTGGCCGTTCCAAGTGCCGCCGTTCGCCTTGGCGACTTCGGGGCATTTCCGTTGCGCATCCGCCTGGCTCCAGATCGGTCCCGATTCGACGGAGATCGTCCTGGTCTGCGCCCAGGCAGCAGAAGGCAGCGCGAGAGAAAACAGTGCCGCGCCGGCAGCGAGGTTGAGGGCGATCAAAACGATTCGTCTCATTGGATATCTCCTGTTGACGTGTTATCCACCTTGAATCACTACGCGGTTCGAAGCGGCGCGCCAAACCACCGAGGCGAGCGCCGCGAACAGCACCAGCCATAGCATCTGCACCGCGATGCCGATCGCCCACCGAGCGGGCGGAATGACGCCGACGTAGATCAGCAACGGCGTCGAATAGATAGCCGCGAAGGGCAGAGCGAAGACGAGGCGGCCAACGATCCCCGGGAAAAACAACAACGGGATGATCTGACCGGAGAGCAGGTCGGAGGCCCAGCGCACGATTAATTGCGCGGCGAACGTCTCCAGCGTCCAGAACGCGATGCAGTTCATCAGAAAATTGAGAAAGAAGTTGACTCCGTAACCGATTACGAAGGCCAGCAGAAACACCGCGAACGTCGTTGGCGATGGTACGTCGATGCGCACGAGCAACAGCGCGCAGAGCAGTGAAGGAACGACCAGCAGCGCATGGAGTGCCGTTTGGCCGAGCCCGTCGCTGAAAAAGTAGAACGGCACGCTAATCGGCTTCATTAGGTCGGTAGCGATCGTCCCCTCACGGAGCTTTTCGCGAATGAGTCGGGTGGCATCCACTTCGAGGATCAGCGACATCAGCATGGCCACCGTTGCATACGTGATCATGCTGTGCAGCTGCAGACCGACCGGCGCAACGTTCTGCGCGTAGAGCGCGGTCCAGAGCGAGCGTAGAATATAGACTCGCAAGACCAGCGAGCCGATCTCGGTAAGAACCTCGACCCGGTAGGTGGCCTCTCGTGCGAACGCCTTCTTCGCAAACGCGACGTACGGGGCGAGCGCGGCTTCCAGGACTAGTGGCCTTTTTGCCGTTTGATCGCGGCTTGGCGGCGGTGCTCCATCTCTTCCAGCTCGAGCATCATGACGTCGACGACCTTGTCGACCTCCGCGACCTGCGTCGGCGGCGGCTCTTCGCCCGACCGCCGCTGAGGCGGCTTGACGCTCCGATGTTCGTCGAGAACGACGTCTTGGGCGTGAGCTTTGCGCAGAAACTTGGAATAGGTCGCAGCGGCCCGGGCCCGCGCGTCCTGCGTCCCTTCGACGTTGAAGACGTCCGCGAAGAACTGCATCTTCGCGTGAACTTCGGGCGCCTTTTCCGGCGGATAGATCGTGGCTGGGTCGCCGAGGGCGATGTGCTGCATCGGTACGCTCTCGCCTTTGCGCAGACGGGTATTCACGTGCACGATCCCGCCCAGCGCGACGCCGCTTCCATCCTCGAGCTTCGCCCCGTTGAAAATCTTCGTGCCGCTTGCCACAAAACAGCCATCACCAATCGTCGCTCCGACGACGTAGGCCTGAGGACCCACGATGCAGCGGCTGCCGATCTGCAGCGGAAATTGCAAAACGCTCCCGCCGCTGGCTTTCAGAACGGCGTTTTCCATCACTACCGTATCGGATCCGATCGTCACCGCCGCACCCTCCGCAACGATGACGGCCCCGTGCAGCACCGCGCAGCCGGCGCCGATCGTCACCTCTCCGGCAACGGTCGCCGTGGGGGCAACGTACGCGCTCGAATGAACCTTTGGCTTTTTCGTTCCGCTGGACAGAATCATGACGCACCCTCCTCCGGCCGGCGCTCGTATCCCTCGATATAGATGCGGCGAATGATCGATTCCAAGTCGGGCTCCTCCAAACTCACGTCTTCGACGCTATAGCGCTCACTCGCTTGCCGCACGAGGCGATCCGCCCGCTGCAGGTTGCGATCGAATCGAAAGCGCGCGCTCGAATCCTCGAGTCCGCTCAGTTGCGCGCCGTCGAGCTCGGGTTGCGCGACCGGTTCGCTAAAACGCACGATGAGTGTGCGGAAGCGACCGTACTCGCTCTTGATCCGATCGATGTCGCCGTCGTAAATGAGCGTCCCTCGATCGATGAGGACGATCCGCCGGCAGAGACGCTCGACGTCGGCGAGGTCGTGCGTCGTCAAGACGATCGTCGCTCCGCGCTCGGAGTTGATTCTGGCGATGAACTCCCGGATCGCCTCCTTCGCGACCACGTCGAGTCCGATCGTCGGTTCGTCTAGATAGACGACTTTGGGACCGTGCAGGAGCGCGGCCGCGAAATCGCCGCGCATCCGTTGGCCCAAGGAGAGCTGCCGTACCGGCGTGTGTAGGAAGTCGCTCATTTCGAGAATGTCGACGAACTCGCTGAGGTTTCGCCGGTACCGGCCGGGCGGAATACCGTAGATCGCCTGAAGAAGCTCGAACGAGTCGATCAGCGGCAGATCCCAATAGAGCTGACTTCGCTGGCCGAAGACCACACCGATGTTGCGAGCGTTCTCCTTGCGGTTTTTCCACGGAATCAGTCCGGCGACGCGCACCTGACCCGACGTCGGAACGAGAATCCCGGTGAGCATCTTGATCGTCGTGGACTTACCCGCGCCGTTGGGACCGATGTAGCCGACCAGCTCGCCGGGCTCCAACGCAAAGGTGACGTCGCCGACGGCGACCCGCTCCTCGTATTCGGGCGAGAAGAGGGAGCGCAGCGCGCCGAGGGCTCCCGGCGTGCGCTTTACGGTGCGAAAGACCTTGCGCAGGTCGCGCGCTTCAACGATTGGCAGGACACCGCGATTCGTCGTTACGTATTCCTTCCCCGGTGATCGTGACGATCTCGAACGAGTACGGATCCGGCGCGCTCGCCGTCGCGGAGCGGGCCGCCCGTGCATTGGGCTACCAATACGTCGACCGGCAGCTCCCGGTCGTGGTTGCCAAACGGCTGCACATCACGCCTGAGGCCGTGGAAGCCAGCGAAGACTCGCAACGAACGCTGGGCGAGCTTCTATTGGACGGTCTGGAGCGGGCTACGCCCGAGTTGGCGCAGGCGGCGGCCGCGGAGCCGTTGGACGAAGAGCTTGTCGCGGCCGTTGCGGCGGCCGTGCGAGAGTACGCAGCGAAAGGCAACTGCGTCATCGTAGGCCGCGGCGCTTTCGCAATCTTGGGCGCTCGTCCGGACGTCCTGCGCGTCTTCATGCACGCACCGCGCGAGTGGCGCGTCGCACACGTCGTGGAAACCACGCACGTCCGGCGCGACGTCGCGGAGGCGGAGATCGAGCGCGTGGATCGCGCTCGCGTCGCCCACATCCGCCAATGGTACGGCCTGGCGTTCGGAGATCCGCAAAACTACGACCTCTGCATCGATACGTCTCGGCTCAGCGTGGCGCAAAGCGCGGCAGCGATCGTCGCTGCGGTTCAAGCTCGCGCGTGAATATTTTTGCCGCGCTGCGCTATCGCGACTTTCGACTTCTGTGGATCGGACTGCTCGTTTCAAACCTCGGAACCTGGATGCAGTTCACGGCGATGGGATTCTTCGTCGCCCGAATGGCCGGGTCTGCGCATCAGGCAGCGCTCGATCTCGGCATCTTGGGAGCGGCGCGCGCCATTCCGGTGTTGTTGTTGTCGCCGCTGGCGGGAGTCATAGCGGATCGGCTCCCGCGCCGCCGCGTTTTGCTGGTGACGAATACGACGATGGCGCTCGCCGCCCTCATTCTCGCGCTGCTCGCAACGGCGCACGCGCTGAACCTGTTCGGCTTGGTGCTGATTTCGGCACTAAATTCGGGCGCGAACGGATTCGATGCGCCGACTCGNNCAGAGCTGGGTGCCCTTCCTCGTGGATCGGCGGCATATCGGAAACGCCGTCGGGCTCAACTCGATCGCATTTAATGCGCCGGCGGTCGTCGGGCCGGCGTTTGCGGGCTTGCTCATCGTCTGGATCGGCGTTGCGGGCGCCTTCTACTTCAACGCGGGGGCGACGCTCGCCGTCGTCGTCGCGGTGATTCTCATGAAGCCCTCGCCGCCGTCGGCTCAACGGGCGGAGCCCACGTGGCACGCCATGCAACAAGGAGTAGCATTCATCGTCCGGCACCCCGCTCTGCGTTGGATCGTGTTGGCGCAGTTCGTGACGGCGCTCTCGGCGCGACCGTACTCGCAGCTCATCCCCGCATTTGCGGTCAACGTCTTACATGCGGGCCCGCGCGGCTTGGGCTGGGCGGTCTCGGCGATCGGTATCGGGGGGTTCGGCGGTGCGCTCGTCACGGCATATTTCGCGCAACGAGAACGCCGCTCTCGGCTTTGGCTGCAATCCGGGTTGCTGATGTCGGCGGGCGTCCTCGTTTTGGCCTTCGTTCCATCGCTACGGCTTGCGGTTTGCGTGCTCTTTGTGATCGGCGTCGGAACGATGGCGATGATGGGCGCAACCAGCACGCTGATCCAGATGCTCTCACCCGACGACGTACGCGGGCGCGCGCTTTCGATTTACACGATGATTGCAATTGGCGTGATGCCGCTGGGATCGCTAGTGGACGGCGCACTCGGCTCGATCATCGGGCTTCGCGAAACGTTCGCGCTCGCTGGCGCCCTCTGCGTCGCACTCTTCCTCGGGATCTGGCTCTTCGCCCCAATCGTCCGAACGGTATGAACCCACTTTTTTTTGAGCTGGTTTTCGTTCGGGCGAGGCGCCGAGAAGCGAAGTGTACAAAGCGTACATGAGCCTTCTCGGCAACGAAGCCCGGGCGGAAACCAGCAAAAAAAAGCGAGCCGCAGCTTTTGCGACTCGCTTAGTCGATTCCGACCTCGCGGAATCAAGAAGACCGAGCTTAGGCTGCGGCCTTCTTCCTGCGGGTCGCTTTACGCGCGCCTTTGCGGCGACGCGTGGCGGCTTTGCGAGTGGTCTTGCGAGCGGCTTTCTTACGCGTGGCTTTCTTGCGAGTGGCTTTCTTACGAGTAGCCTTCTTGCGAGTTGCCTTCTTGCGCGTTGCCTTCTTACGCGTTGCCTTCTTGCGCGGTGCTGCCTTGCGCGTGGCTTTGCGAGCTTTGCGTTTCGGCGCTGCAGAAGCTGCGGACGCAGCCTTCTTTCTTTTACGTTTGACTGCCATTGATTGTGGAGTCATCCTTTCTCTGGTCACCAAGCGACCAGGGGTATTGCCTTCCTTATACAGTATTACGGGTTTCAATGCAAGTTTTCGCCGAGGACGGCACGCGCATCCACGCGCGCGTAAACGAACGACAACGCGTCGATGCCGTCGTCTTGATCCATGGTTTTCCGTTCTCCGCGAGCATCTGGGACGCGCAAGCGGACGCGCTTGCGCGCGACGTATGCGTCGTGTGTCCCGACCTTCGCGGTGCCGGAAAATCGAGCGAACCGGAAGGCCCGTATCTGATGGAAACGCTCGCCGCCGACGTCGCGCTGCTGCTCGATGCACTCGGCATCGAGCGCGCGTCCATCGCCGGTCATTCGATGGGCGGCTACGTTGCATTGGCCTTTGCGCGCATGTTTACGGAGCGAGTCGCCCGTCTCGCACTCGTTCCCAGCCGCTTGCGGGCCGATACGCCAGAAGAGGCGGAGGCGCGGCGCGAGCTGGCCGATCGCATCGAGCGAGAGGAGAGTATCGAGCCGGTCGTCGAGTCGATGCTGCCTCGCCTCTTTGCGCCGAGCACGGCCGCGGAACGTCCGATTGTGATCGAGCGTGCTTACGAGATCGTCCGGCGCAACGCTCCGGGAGGGGCGGCCGCTGCGCTACGCGGCATGGCGCTGCGATCGTCGGCGGAAGACATCGCCGAAGATCTCGACCTGCCGATGGTAATGATCGCGGGCGCGCGCGATGCGGCTCTGGCGCAAGAAGAAGCGCGGGAGATCGTGGGTCGCTTTCCGCGGGGCCGCCTCATCGTGTGCGAGCAGAGCGGACACCTGCCGATGATGGAAGAGCCCGAGCTTGTCACGCAAGCTCTNNCTTAGCGAATAACCGGATACTTCGAGCGGCGGAATAGATTGTAGACGAAGAGACCGCCGAGGACGAGGGCTGCGATAATCGCCGCCACGACAAGCGCCTTGAGCGCGATCACCAGAAGGTGGGCGACNNCTTACCTACTGCCCGTCCGGGGCACAGGTTTCACTCTTCATAGTAGCTTGAGATAGTCGAGTGCCCGGTAGCCGGCGGCGATCGAGGCGCCTGTGTCGATCGTTCCGTCGGCGAGCATCTCTCGCAAGTGCGGTAACGAGGCAAGTTCGACTTGAAGGTGCTCGGTGGCATCGAGCTGCGGGACGCGGGTCTTGCGCGCGTCGAAGCCGACGTAAACGTAAGCGCGCGCCGTCGAGCGAACCGGTTCGGGCAGGTAGACTGCGGCCGGCTCGCAACGAGCGACCTCATAGCCGGTCTCCTCGGCCAGCTCGCGCAGCGCGCACTCTTGCGGCGCCTCCCCATCGGTCAGCATGCCCGCCGGGAGCTCGAGATGAATTGAGTCGGCTCCGTAGCGATACTGCCGAACGAGTATTACCTGCCGGTCCGCGGTCAGGGCGAGAATGGTGACGAAGCCCAACGACTCGCGCACGTAGTAGTCTGGGACGATGGTCCCGTCGGGAAGCTCCAACTCGTCCGCGCGTAAGCGCATGTACGGCGAATCTACGACGTAACTCGATCTCCGCACGCGCCACAGCGGCTTCTCCATACCGCACCACTATCGACGAAGCGTTTGTGCATCCTTTCGCGAAGTCAGTTTTATGGCGGAACGAGTATTGGTTGCGGGCGGCGGAACGATGGGTGCCGGCATCGCATTCGTCGCTGCCAAGGCGGGCTACGACGTCGAGGTCGTCGAGCCGCAGGAGGCGGCACGCGAGCGAGCGTTGCTCGAAATTGTGCGCCAGGCGGAGCGGTCGGGCGATCCTTCGATCGGACGACGCATCGTTTGCGCGAACGGCATCCCGCCCCGCAGTGACGCGATGCTTGCCATCGAAGCGGTCTCCGAACGTTTCGAAATCAAGCGCGACGTCTTAGCTGCGCTGGCGGAGGCGCTCCGGCCGGACGCACTGCTCGCGACCAACACTTCGTCGCTCTCTGTCGGCGAGCTCGCCGATGCCGTCCCCCATCCGGAACGAGTCCTGGGGCTGCACTTCTTCAATCCGCCGGTCCGAATGCAGCTCGTCGAGATCGTACGCGCCCCGCAGACCGGCGACGACGCACTCGCTCGCGCGTTCGAGATCGTCGAGCGCCTGGGGAAGACTGCCGTGCTCGCGGCCGACACGCCCGGGTTCATCGTTAATCGGGTAGCTCGACCGTACTATTTGCAGGCGTTGCGTGCGCTCGAGCGCGGCGTGGCTTCCGTGGAAGAGCTCGATGCGCTAGCACGCGCAGCCGGTTTTCGCATGGGGCCGTTCGAGCTGATGGACCTCATCGGGCTCGATGTGAATCTCGCGACGAGCGAATCGATCTACGAACGCACGCGGGCTTCACGTTTCCAACCGGCGGAGCTTCAACGAGGCATGGTTGCCGAAGGTTTGCTGGGCCGAAAGAGCGGCGCCGGATTCTACTCGTATCGCGACGGCAAGGCCGAGAGGTTCGAACTCGACGTGCCCGCACCGGCGCGGGAGCCAAACGACGAAGAGATCGTCGCCATCGTCGGCTTCGGCAATCGCACGGACGAGCTGGCGGAGATGGTCGCGCAAGGTTACCGGAACGTACGACGCATCGACAACGATGAGTTGCTCGACGAGCTTGCGGCCGAGGCGACGATGCTGATCGACGCAGGCGACGGAAGTTCCGATCGCGGCGACGNNGCGGCTCGATTGCGTCATCCGGAGCGGTTGGCCGGCTTCGGCGTGCTTGGGTCTTTGTCGGCCGTGGATGCCGTAGAAATCGTCAACTCGCAAAATGCGTCGGACGACACGCTCGAGCTGGCGCAGGAGCTCTTCGCAACGATCGGCAGGGCTTCCGTACTCGTTGAAGACGTTCCCGGACTCTTTCTTGGACGGACCGTCGGCTCGATCGTCAACGAGGCGATGATTGCGGTTGCCGAGGATGTCGCCACGCCCGAAGACATTGATGAAGCAATGCACCTGGGAGCCAACTATCCCGTCGGTCCGATCGCCTGGGGGCGCGAAATCGGCGGGACGCGCCTGCGCCGCATCTTGAAACGGCTTGCCGATGCCGAGGGCGATGGGTTCGCCGCACATCGTTCAATCTGGCTCCTCGATATGGAAGAGTCGCCCGAGCCCGAGGAGAGTCTGCAGCAATGAGTCGCGAGGTTTGGGTTGTCGATGCCGCGCGCACGCCGATCGGCCGCCACGGCGGCGCCCTAGCAGCCGTTCGTCCCGACGACCTTGCCGCCATCGCGGTGCGCGGCGTGGTCGAGCGTACCGGCATCACCCCCTCGATCGTTGAAGACGTTTACCTCGGCGCCGCCAATCAGAGCGGCGAAGATAACCGAAACGTCGCGCGCATGGCCGTGCTTTTGGCGAATCTGCCGCTTTGCGTACCCGGCGTTACCGTCAACCGGCTGTGCGGTTCGAGCCTTCAGGCGATTAACTCGGCCGCGCAAGCGATCGCCTTTGGAGAAGGCGACATGATGATCGCCGGGGGCGTCGAGTCCATGACGCGCGCACCCTACATTCTGCCGAAGAGCGATGCTCCGTTCGGCCGAGGGCAGCGGCTCTTCGATACGGTTCTGGGGTGGCGCATGGTCAATCCGAAGATGCCGCATCAGCATACCGTTTCGCTCGGCGAGACGGCCGAGAACGTCGCGCGAGATTACGGCATCAGGCGCGAAGAGCAGGACCGGTTCGCGTTGGAATCTCAGATGAAGTGCAAGGCGGCAACACAACGCAACGCATTTGCCGGCGAGCTGGTTGCGGTGCCGATTGAGGGCTCGTCACCCGCAACCTCCGTGACGAGTGACGAACATCCGCGGCCGGAGACGACACTCGAGCGCTTAGCGAAACTGCAGCCGGCTTTCAAGAGCGACGGCACCGTGACGGCCGGNNGTGGGCGTCGCTCCCGACGTGATGGGTCTCGGACCGATACCGGCGACGCGCAAGGCGCTCGCGCGCGCTCATTTGACCGTCGAGCAGCTCGACTTGATCGAAATTAACGAAGCATTCGCGTCGCAAGCCATCGCGTGTATGCGCGAGCTGGGGCTTGATCCTGCGAAGACGAACGTTAACGGCGGCGCGATCGCGCTGGGACACCCGCTTGGAGCAAGCGGCGCGCGGATCGCGACGACGCTGCTGCACGAGATGGTTCGGCGAAAGGCGCGTTTCGGCCTGGCGACGATGTGTATCGGCGTCGGTCAAGGTATCGCAACGGTATTCGAGCGTGTGGAGTAGAAGGCGTTTGCTATGACGACTGCGCCAACCATGACCAAGACGCAACTGCTAATCGGCGGAGCCTGGCGAGATGCTTCCGACGGCGGCACGTACGAAGTTCGCAATCCTGCCACCGGGGCGAAGATCGCCGACGTCGCGGAAGCGACGCGCGAGGATCTCAACGATGCGGTCGGCGCGGCGCGCCGCGCGTTCGATGCCGGCAAGTGGGCGTCGATGGCTGCCTCGCGACGCGCAAAGATCGTTTATAAGATCGCGCAGCTCATCGGCGAGCGCGCGGCCGACTTGGCCTTATGCGAGGTACGCAACAACGGCAAAACCGTCGCAACCGCTAAAGGCGAACTAAGCGCAATTGTGGATACCTTTGAGTTTTATGCCGGCGCGGCCACGAAGAACTACGGCGACACGTTGCCGCCGCCGCTGCCGGCCTATCTCGCCAATACCGTGCGCGAGCCGGTGGGCGTCGTCGGTGCGATCGTTCCGTGGAACTTTCCACTGTTGCTAGCTTCGTGGAAGGTTGCACCAGCGCTCGCTGCGGGCTGTACGATCGTGCTCAAGCCGGCGCACGCGACGCCCCTGACGGCAATCGAGTTAGGCAAGATCGCACTCGAAGCAGGCGTACCCGAAGGCGTTTTCAACGTGGTCACCGGTTCGAAAGGCGGCCTCGGAGGCTGGCTGGTCGATCATCCAGCCGTCGATAAGATCGCGTTTACCGGTTCTACGGAGACGGGACGCATCGTCGCTGCGACCGCAGCGCGCACGCTCAAGCGCGTAACTTTGGAACTCGGCGGGAAATCGCCGTCCCTTGTTTTTGACGACGCCGATGTCGACGCGGCCGTAGCCGGTGCGCTGTACGGCGTCTACTACAACGCCGGCCAATGCTGCGAGGCGCGCTCGCGTATTCTGCTGCAATCCGGAGTCTACGACCGTTTCGTCGAACGATTCGCCGCGAAAGCGCAGCGACTGCGCGTCGGCGACCCGGAAGATCCGCAGACGCAGATTGGAGCGATCACGACGTCCGAGCAGTTCGAGAAGATTCGCTCGTATTGCGAGATCGGCGCGGCCGAAGGTGCTCAGACGCTCTTCGGCGGCGGCTCGCCGGAGCTCGGCCAGAGTTTCGCATCGGGGATGTTCTGGAATCCGACCGCCTACGAAGCCAAAAGCGACCACCGGATCGTTCGCGAGGAGATCTTCGGGCCGGTCGCCGTGTTGGTACGGTTCGACGACGAAGCTGAGGCGATCGCGCTGGCAAACGACAGCGAGTTCGGCCTGGCCGCCAGCGTCTGGAGCTCGAATATCGGGCGCGCGAATCGCGTTGCCCGTGCAATCCGCAGCGGCTCGGTTGCGATCAATACGCCATACTCGGTCTTTCCCGGGGTTCCGTTTGGCGGATATAAGGCATCCGGGTATGGGCGCGAGCTAGGGATGGAAACGATGCGGCTGTACAGCGAAACCAAGAGCGTCCTCACCTATATTGGGGAGAAACCGATGGACCCGTTTCGGGTTTAGCGTAGCCTATGGTGGAAACGCTCAAGATCGGCCGCCGCTACAGTACGAGTTACGGCACGCTCTGGAAGGACGGGACCTATTTTCCGCGCGGTACCGAGGTCACCGTTGTTGGCGTACATCTCGACCAAGGATTCTGCGTGCGCTTTCCTACGACGGGGGATGGCGAACCGCTCGAAACGTGGGAAGACTGGAGCGAAGCGGATTTCCTGGCCGAACCGGGCTCCGTCGGGCCTCCCCCCCGGCCGCTTTCACGAGCGGTGCTTGCCGAAGCGCGCGACGTGCTCTCGGAAGCGGAAGATGGATGTCATCTTCATTTAGATGAGGACGAGGCCTAAGCGGAGGTAGTAAACTTCGCCCCTCGCCAATGCCCGTCCTGAGCGAGCGTAGCGAGTCGAAGGGCGACCTACACTAGATCCGAAGCGTTAGGTTCCGAGGGTGATGATGGAGCTTTGCCATATTTCCCAGCCGGCACACTCAAACGACTCGCCCTTGGTTAGGATGGCCACCCAACAATAGGTTTTGGCCGGCTTGAGGCCGGTGAACTTCACCTTGCCGCTGCGGCCGGTCGAGCGCGTCTCGAAAGGTTGCCCTGGACGAGGGCTCGACGTCGACTTCGGCGTCGACTCCTGTACCGGAATCTTCGACTTGGGCACGCCATTGATCGTGACTAAGACGTGCGCAGTCCTGATGGATGGATTGGGGGCCGGGGAGCCGGGCGAAAATGATGGGGTCGGAGTCGTGGAGCTGCTGCCGTGACAAGCCGCGACGGCCAGCGCGGCGACGCAGAGAACGAGCATCAGGCGTTTGGGCATGGGCGGCTCGCTTCGACGCTTTTATGCTCGGCCCCGTTCGTAAGGCGCGAGCAAAGATGAAAGTAACGTTGTGATTTCCTTTCAAGCGCCGCATAGTATTCGCGAAAGAGCGCGGCCGCCGCGGTGCCGGGCCAATGAGCCGGCAGCAGTTCGCTCGGCAGACCCGGGTCGAGATAAGCAAACTTCCGGTAATCGTGGACGAGCCAGAGGCGCTCGACGAACGCGCCCTCGTCACCGAGGTCGCTGTGGGCGATTTCAAGGTCGAAACGTGGCCGGTAGCGGGAGACGAACTCCCGATAGGCCGCCGCGATTGAGTCGACGTTCCAGCAGCGCTCGAGTAGCTCGCGGTCGCTGTGCGGCCCGCGGTACTCGGCCTCGAAGAGATCGGTCGCACCGAGGGCCACGGTCGTTTCGGCCGCTTCGCGAGCGGCCGCGAGCGCATCCAGGGGCGAGATCCAGGTCGAGGATGAGAGCTGCGCCCAGCCGAGCGCGGCGAGCTCCTTTCGAAGACGCTCGCGCCCTTGGCGCTGCGCCTCCCCGACGGCGTAACTGAGCAACCGCCAGCGACCGTCCCACTCGATGACGGGTCCGTAGATGCGGGGACTGAGTTCTTCGATCCGGCGGCGCCCGCGGGCGGTCACCATATAGAAGGCGCGATTACCCTCGCGCCGAGCGATAAGCCATCCTTGACGGGTCATCCGCGAGACGGCTTGGCGGACGGCTTGCGACGACACTCCGAACGCGGCCATCAGGCGGATTAGGCCGCCGATCCAGAGCGCTCCATCGCCCGCGACCCGATGCACCATATCGCCGTAGAGCGTAAATATAAACGAGTTGGGCCGAGTAACCGGGCGACGGTCCAACTTGACACCTCCTGGCGTAAGACCTAGTATGACGGTATTCTCGCAGCTCGAGAAAATTCCGTTATATAAGTTTGAGGGGCCACCAATGAACCGAATCGCGACGTTTGACGACTGGATCACCATGCTGGACGAATGGAGGCGCGATGTCGGGCTCGATCGCGAGCTGGTCGACCGTTTCATGCCGGGCTACATCTTCGAGGCAAAGTACGGCGAGCTGCCGACCCCCGAAATCTACTTTGGGGACTTCAAGGGCGACCGCCGTTGGGAGCGCGTCCGTGAGATCCCCGATCAGCGCATGAAGGACGCCGTCCTCAACATGGTCGTCTATCAAGGCGACACGGAGTTTGCCTCCAACGAGCAGCAGCGGTTCTTGGTCAATAACGCTCCGAGTGAGTACGACCTGGCATCGCTGGTTCGGATCATGGTCGAAGAGACGCGCCACGGCTATCAGATGTGTCATCTGATGGTCGAGCACTTCGGCAGCGAAGGGAAGATCGAAGCCCAGAAGATGCTCGAGCGCCGCGCTTTCGGCAAGAAGAACCGTTTGCTCAACGCGTTCAATGAAGACGTGACGCATTGGCTCGATTTCTTTGCGTATACGAACTTTATGGATCGCGACGGCAAGTTTCAGCTGAGCATGCTCTCTCACTCCAGCTTCGCTCCGCTCGCAGCCTCCATGGGGCCGATGCTTCGCGAAGAGGCCTTTCACATGGGAACCGGCATCACGGGGCTGCGCCGCATCGCGAAGGCGGGCGTCATTCCCGTCGAGATTCAGCAAAAATACTACAACAAATGGATCTCGGGCTCGCTCGATCTCTTCGGCACCGATCACTCGGGCTCGGCGCAATGGGCCTACGCCTGGGGAATCAAAGGGCGCGTCGACGAGGATAAAGCCGGTGACGGCGCCGACAAGGAGCATCTCAACGAGCGCGCGCGCGGGCAGTTCCACGAGGAAGTCTCGGCCACGGTCGCCCGCGTGAACGAGGTCAACTCGAGCGAGACGAAGTTCTACGTTCCCGACATGAGCTTCAATCGGAAGATCGGCGATTACGGCGGAGAGCGCTACAGCGTCGACGGCCGCAAACTTACCGAGGAAGAGTGGGTAGCCTATGCTCCCACGGTGCTGCCGACCGCTGCCGACGAAGCTAAACTTAAAGAATACTTCAAAGACCCCAATTGGATTGCCCCTAAAGGAAAGCTCGCTTGAGGCCCCTCATCGCGCAATCCAATTGGGTCCCCGTAATTCTCAAAGGCGCTACGTCCTTCGGACTGCGCGCCCCCCGCCCGCACAGCGCGCGGGGCCCCCTCTGGATTGCACCCAAAGGAAAGCTCGCGTGATGCCCCTCATCGCGCAATCCAATNNCCCCCAAAGGAAAACTGTCATGAGCACCACACTTGACGCCGCGACGAAACAGACCCCGTTCGGCCGCGAGCAGCGCGCGTTGGACGGCAAGCGCGTCATTAACTACTGGAAAGATGGTCACGTCGGATTCGTCGAAATGGACGATCCGCCGGCCAACACCTACACGCACGAGATGATGCGGCAGCTCGACGAAGCGATTCTCGACGCGCGATTCGACTCCGACGTCGAGGTCATCGTGCTCACCGGCAAGGGCGAAAAGTTCTTTTCGGCCGGGGCCAATATCGGGATGCTCAACCAGGTGACCCCTGAGTTCAAGTATATGTTCTGTCTGCACGCAAACGAGACGCTGGCGCGGTTGGAGCAAACCCCGAAGCTCGTGATCGCCGCTCTCAACGGGCATTGCGTCGGCGGCGGCCTGGAGATCGCAATGGCGGCAGACCTGCGCATCGCCCGCAAAGACGCCGGGAAGATCGGTCTTCCCGAAGTCGCGCTCGGAGTTCTACCGGGAACCGGCGGAACGCAGCGCTTAGCGCGCCTGGTCGGCAAATCTCGCTCGATTGAGATGATGGTGACCGGGAAGACGGTCAGTTTCGAGCAGGCCATGGAGTGGGGCATGCTCACCGATCTCTTCGAAGGGAATGCGACCGAGTTCCGCGAGCAGATCACGAATTACGCCAAACAGTTCTGCTCGCCGAACAAGGCGCCAATGGCCGTCGGGCATATCAAACGCAGCGTCCAGACGGGTGCGGAGCTTCCGCTGCAAGACGCGCTCGCGCTCGAACGCGAACTGCAGTCGCTGCTCTTCAAGAGCGAGGATGCCAAAGAAGGGCTCGCGGCTTATAACGAAAAGCGCGTCGCCCGCTTCAAGAACAAGTAAAAAAATGAAAAGCTCGTGTCAGGGGTGCGGCCGGAACTTTCAAACCGGTGGCGAGGCGCGTGCGTGTTCGTACGACTGCACTTTTTGTGCGGCCTGCGCGGCCGCAATGAACGATCGCTGCCCGAACTGCGGCGGCGCGCTTGAGATTGTAGACGAGGTTGCCTGAAATGGTGGCTGCATTTATTCTGATGAAGGTCGAGCGGCCGAGGTTGCGCTCCATCGCCGACGATCTGTTGGCGATCGACGGTATCGCCGAAGTCTATTCCGTCGCGGGCCCATACGATATGATCGCGATCGTACGCGTGAAGCAGCATGAAGAGCTCAACGATCTCGTAACCGAACAGATCGCGGCGCTCGAGGGCATCCTCAGCACCGAGACGCTCATCGCCTTTCGATCCTTTTCAAAAAAGGATTTGGGCCTTCTGTGGGACATCGGCGAGTAGCGCCGCTAGGGTAGTTCGAGCGGTCCGCGATAGCACAGGCGTACCAGCGCCGTCCATAGTTAATCTCCATGACTCTGGTCGGGGCATCCTTCGTGAAGCGGGAACCTGGAGCGCCCGCTTCCTTCTGCGCGAGATCGCGCTCAGGATGACATGATCGAGGAGCCGGTGCCTCGGGCGTGCAACGCTCGAACGAGAAGCGAGGGTTAAGCACGATATCATGGCACGCATCTACGACAACTTAGCCGACACGTTCGGCAACACGCCGTTGGTCAGGATTCCGCGGCTCAACGCGGGGATACCCGCAACGGTTCTGGTGAAGATGGAATCGTTCAATCCCGCCGGCTCGGTGAAGGATCGGATAGGCCTGTCGATGATCGAGGCCGGAGAACGCGACGGCCGCCTGCTGCCTGGGATGACGATCCTGGAACCGACCAGCGGAAACACCGGCATTGCGCTGGCGTTTGTCGCAGCGGCGAAGGGCTATCCAATCATCTTGGTGATGCCCGACACGATGACGGTCGAGCGGCGTAGCCTGCTCAAAGCATATGGCGCCCAAGTCGTGCTGACGCCGGGATCGGAAGGCATGCCAGGTGCCGTTCGACGGGCAACGGAGATTCTGGCAGCCGCTCCCAGCAAGTATTTCATGCCGCAGCAGTTCGAGAATCCGGCAAACCCCGAAATCCATCGCCGCACGACGGCCGAAGAGATTTGGCGCGATACGGACGGGGCGGTGGACGTCGTCATCTCGGCGATCGGTACCGGCGGCACGATCACCGGCGTCGGTGAAGTGCTGCGCGCGCGTAAGCCCAGCGTACGGATGATCGCCGTCGAACCCGATGCGTCGCCGGTGCTTTCGGGTGGAAAGCCGGGGCCACATAAGATTCAGGGAACCGGCGCCGGATTCGTACCCAAGGTGCTCAACACGGAGGTTTATCAAGAAGTCGTGCGCGTTACCGACGCCGACGCAATCGCCACGACACGCCGGCTTGCGCGCGAAGAGGGAATGCTCGTCGGCATTTCGGCGGGTGCGAACGTGTGGGCGGCCCTAAGCGTTGCAGCGCGTCCGGAGTTGCGTGGCAAGACGATCGTAACGTTTGGATGCGATACCGGCGAGCGCTATTTGAGCAATCCCGTCTTTGCCGAGCAGGAAGCAACGATCGTCGAACCTGCGCTCGTTTGATCGCGACCGATGAAGCCTACGTCGACGTAACCCGCGGCGGATACGTCGAGTCGGTTCACCGCGTCGCGGCCTGCGCGGTCGATGCCGACGGAACGGTGCTCGAGCAGGCCGGCGATATCGAATCGCCGATCTTCCTTCGTTCGGCGGCAAAACCGTTCATTGCGGCGGCGGCGATCGCCGCCGGCGTGCGCGAACGATTCGATCTCGAGCCGCGCGAAATCGCGGTGATGACGGCCTCGCATTCCGGCGAGCCGTTCCACATTGCAGCCATCGCTTCGATCTTGGATAAAATCGGCATGGACGAATCGGCTCTGCAGTGCGGCACGCATCGGCCGTACGACGAGACCGCGGCGCAGGGACTCGCCGAAGCGGGATTGGAACCGACCGCGCTCTATAATAACTGCTCCGGAAAGCACGCCGGCATTCTGGCGCTTTGCTTGGCAATCGGCGCCAACCCGACGACCTACTTGAGCGCCGAGAATCCCGCCCAGCAGCGGATTCTCGCGTTGTGCGCGCGCCTCTCCGACGACGATGCTTCGACATGGCCCGTCGCCATCGACGGCTGTGGAATTCCGGTTTATGCGACGGGGCTGCGGAAGGCTGCCATCTCTTTTGCGCGACTCGCGACGCTTTCCGGCATCGATTCCGCGGACGCACGAGCGCTCCGAATCGTGCGCGATGCGATGCTCGCTCATCCGGAGTACGTGGCCGGCACCGGCCAGTTCGACACCGAGCTGATGATCGCCGGCGCTGGGAATATCGTCTCGAAATCCGGTGCCGAAGGAGTGCATGGAGCCGGGGCCGTTTCGCAAGGTTACGGGTACGCGTCCAAGGTGACTGACGGCAGTTCCCGAGCGCGGGGGCCCTTTTCGATCTCTGCGTTGCGGCGGTTGGGTGCGATCGATGAGCGCCACGCCGGCGCACTTGCCCGATTCGCGCGTCCGCCGGTGTATAATCGGGCCGGAACCAAGGTGGGAGAGATAGCGAGTCGGGATCGTGTCTGAGTACTTGCGCCTGCTCGAAGAGCGTGTCGCGATCTTCGACGGCGCCATGGGCACGCAGCTCATGGCGCTCGAACTTTCCCCGGAGGACTTTGGCGGCACCGCCCTTCACGGCTGCAACGAAGCGATCGTGCTCGCGCGCCCGGATATCGTTCGTTCGATTCACGAGGCCTATCTGGCGGCTGGTGCAGACGTCGTCGAGACCGACTCCTTCACTGCGTCGAGATTAAAACTCGACGAGTATGGCCTCGGCGAGCGAACGCAAGAGCTCAACTTCCAAGCCGCTGCAATCGCGCGAAAAGCCTGCGACGCCATCTCGACGCCGCAGCACCCTCGCTTCGTCGCGGGCTCCATGGGACCCACCGGAATGCTGATCTCCTCTTCCGATCCGGCGCTCTCGAATATCACGTACCAGCAGTTGCGCGACGTCTATGGCGAGCAGGCGCGAGCGCTCGTCGAAGGCGGCGCCGATCTGCTCTTGCTCGAGACGATGCAAGATCTGCTCGAGTTAAAGGCGGCAATCGCAGGAATAACCCGTGAGTTCGAGCGCGGATTGCGCCGCGTGCCGATTCAGGCGCAGCCGACGCTCATCACCGATGGCCGCATGTTGCTGGGCACGGACATCCGTGCGATTCGCGCGACGCTCGACGCGCTGCCGATCGATGTGATCGGGCTCAACTGTTCGACCGGCCCGTCGCAAATGCGCGACTCGATTCGCTATCTCTGCGAGACGTCACGCTGTTTCGTCAGCGTCATACCCAACGCGGGACTCCCCATCATGGGTCCGCATGGCGAGACGATCTATCTGGAAGGCCCACGAGAGCTGGCCGCGGAGCTCGCAGCATTCGTTCGCGATTTCGGTGTCAACGCGATCGGCGGGTGCTGCGGTACGACGCCGGAGCACATCAGCGCGCTTCGCGAAGCCGTCGCGTCGGTCGAGCGCCGGACGCGACCGCGCGCCGAGCGCCCGCAAGACATCGCGTCGGCGATGACGGCAATCTCGCTGGAACAGCAGCCGCGGCCGCTAATCGTAGGGGAACGCATCAATGCCCAAGGTTCGAGGAAGGTCAAGCGTCTTCTCCTCGACGACCGGTACGACGACGTCGTGCTCATCGCGCGCGAGCAAGTCGAGGGCGGCGCGCACGTGCTCGACGTATGCTGCGCGCTGACCGAACGCCCCGACGAAGACGAACAGATGCGCGACCTCGTGCGAAGGCTCGCGCAATCCATCGAGGCACCCCTCTCAATCGATTCGACCGAGCCGAAAGTGCTCGAAACCGCCCTGCAAAACTACCCAGGCCGAGCGATTCTCAACTCGGTGAACCTCGAGTCGGGCCGAGCCAAACTCGATTCCGTTTTACCGCTTGCACGCGAGCACGGCGCGGCGGTCGTCGCCTTGACGATCGATGAAAAGGGCATGGCGAAAACNNGCCGTCGAAACGATCGAGGGCATTCGCCTCATCAAGCGGGAGTTGCAGGGCCCGCTCACCTCGCTGGGCGTTTCCAACGTTTCGTTCGGGCTGCGGCCCAACGCGCGCGCCGCGCTGAACTCGGTCTTCCTGTATCATTGCGTCGAAGCGGGCCTGGATTGCGCGCTCGTCCATCCCAAGGAAATCGTTCCGTACTTCGAGGTCGACTCGGCGGTGCGGGAGCTGTGCGACGATCTCGTTTTTAATCGGCGGCCGGATGCGCTGCCGCGGCTCATCGATCATTTCGAACGCGAAGCGTCGGACGGCCGATCGGAGATCGATCGCGGCACCGCAGAAGAACAGACGGAAGAGACTACGATTGCAGAGCGGATTCATCAAGCGATTCTGCGCCGCCGTAAAGACGGCATCGAGATGAAGATCGATGAAGCTTTGTTGGAAAGAGCGCCGGTAGCGGTACTCAACGAAATTCTCCTGCCCGCCATGAAAGACGTCGGGGATCGATTCGGTCGCGGCGAGCTGATTCTGCCGTTCGTCCTGCAATCGGCCGAGGTGATGAAGAAGGCGGTCGCACATCTCGAACAGTTCCTCGAGCGCTCCGAAGGCTCGACGAAAGGGACCGTCGTCATCGCAACGGTATTCGGCGATGTGCACGACATTGGGAAGAACCTGGTGCACACGATCCTCGCCAACAACGGCTACACGGTCCACGATCTCGGCAAGCAGGTTCCGATGAATACGATTCTCGAGAAAGCCGTCGAGGTAAAGGCCGATGCAATCGGACTCTCCGCGCTTTTGGTTTCGACCAGCAAACAGATGCCGGTCTGTCTTGAGGAGCAGGACGCGCGCGGTTTACGATTTCCCGTGATCATCGGCGGAGCCGCGATCAACCGCGATTTTGGCCGGCGTATCGCGCTTTTGGAGGGCGGTACGCGCTTCTTCGAGCCGGGCGTGTTTTATGCGCGCGATGCGTTCGAAGGGCTCGATCTCGTCGATGCGCTCACGAGCGATCCGCAACGGCGGCAAGATCTCATCGAACGGGCGAAGGGCGAAGCGCTTGCGCAACGCGAGCGCCGCCCCGCGGCCGCACCGTCGCGGGCACCGTCGATCTCCGCCGTCAAGGCCGACCGCGTTCCGGCTCCGCAACCGCCGTTCTGGGGCGTTCGCGTGCTGGACCGAATCGATCTTCGCGAGCTCTGGCCGTGCTTCGATCTGCGCAGCCTCTACCGGCTTTCGTGGGGCGCCGCCAACACGAAAGGTGACGCGTTCGCGCGGCTCGTCGGCGAGGAGTTCGAGCCTCGCCTGCGCCTCTACCAGGCGCAAGCGAGGCAGGATGCCTTGCTCGAGCCAAAGGTCGTCTACGGGTATTTCCCCGCCGCAGGTTTAGGTAACGACATCATTCTTTACGATCCGATGCAGCCGACCAGCGAAATCGCTCGCCTGCGCTTTCCGCGCCAGATCGGCGGAGAGCATCTGAGCCTCGCGGATTATTTGCTCGAGCCCAGCGACGGTGGTCCAAGCGACGTGGTGGCGTTGCAGATCGTAACGATCGGACGCAATGCGACGCAACGGACCGAAGCGTTACAGGCGGCCGGCGACTACAGCGAATCGTACTTCGTGCATGGCTTTTCGGTACAAGCCGCCGAGGCGCTCGCCGAGTACGCACACCGTCACATCCGCCGCGAGCTCGCATTAGAGAACGGCCGTGGGAAACGTTATTCCTGGGGCTACGGAGCTTGCCCCGATCTCGGAGCGCACGATGTGGTGTTCCGGCTGCTCGATGCGACCTCGAAGATCGGGGTAACGCTTACGCCGGCCTTTCAAATCGTTCCCGAGCAATCGACTGCGGCGATCGTGATACATCACCCCAAGGCCAGCTACTTCAACGCCGGCGCGACCAGGGAGGTCGCCGCGGCTGCCGGTTAGGAGACTCCCAGCAGGCGGCGGCGCGTCGTGGGCGTACGGTCTGCAATCATGACGCACACGCTGCTCGTCGTCGCGCTCGTCCTCGTCGCGCTCGTGCTGATCGTGGCCCTGGTCCGGGCGCTGAAGCGACATAAGAACCCAGCGCCGACGCCATTGCTGGGCGCGATTGGTTTCGTTACCGATTTTTTGGACACGCTCGGTATCGGGTCGTTCGCGGTGACGACCTCGCTCTTCAAGTTCTTCCGCGTGGTGCCTGACGAGCGCATTCCCGGAACGCTCAATGTGGGGCACGCGCTTCCCACGGTGGTCGAGGCGCTCATCTACATCGTCATCGTCGCGGTCGAGCCCAAGACGTTGCTGCTGCTGATCGTCGCCTCGATTGCCGGCGCCTGGCTCGGCGCGGGATTCGTCGCGCGCTGGCCGCGCCGCTACGTGCAGATCGGCATGGGGACGGCGCTGCTGGCTGCGGCCGTGCTCTTCATTCTCACCGGCATTTTTGGCAGCCACTTCGGATTGAGCGGTTCGGCTCTCGGCCTCGACGGCCCGCGCCTCTGGATCGCCGTCGCGATCAACTTCTGCCTCGGCGCGCTGATGACGGTCGGAATTGGACTCTACGCACCCTGCATGATCATGGTGAGCCTGCTAGGAATGAGTCCGGTAGCGGCCTTTCCGATCATGATGGGGTCGTGCGCGTTTCTGATGCCGATTGCGAGCTTGCGCTTTATCCGCTTCGATGCGATTTCGATGCGTGCCGTCTTGGGCCTGACGCTCGGAGGAATCCCCGGCGTGCTGATCGCCGCCTATATCGTGAAGTCGCTGCCGCTAGGTGCGGTGCGCTGGCTCGTGGTCGTCGTCGTGCTTTACGCGAGTTACGTGATGCTGCGCTCGGCGTTCGCCCCGCGTCCGGACACCACCGAGTACGCCTACGAGGCCTGATTTAGCCCAGCTCTTCGTCGGCTCGGCGTTCATTTACCATAGAAACTTCACCCCTCGCCTCCTCGATCTAGACTAAATCAGCTAAGCGGCGACTTCGATCTGATTGTAGACGAAGCGGCCGCCTACCATCGTTGCGATGACGTGATACTCCTTATCCCAGAAGGACAGGTCGGCGCGCGCACCGCGCGCGATGCGGCCTAGCTCGGCGTCGTGCCGAATCAATCGTGCCGGGGCGTGGGTTGCCGCAACGATCGCCGCAGCGAACGGAATCTGCGCGTACGACATGTAGTTTCGCAGCGCTTCGTCCATGCGCAAAGCGCTTCCGGCAATCGTGCCGTCGGCCGAACGCACGACGCCGCCTTCGATGTGATAACCCGGATCGGTCACGGGCATCGCGTCGGTTACCAGCACGAGCCGATCGCCCAGCGTTCGGTGCAAGATGTCGATCATGACCGGTGAGACGTGAAATCCATCGCAGATTACTTGCACGAGNNGGCATTCCGTTGAACGCGTGCGTCAAGGACCGGAAGCCCAGTCCGATCGCCAGCATTCCTTCGCGATAGCGCGCGCCGGTGTGACCGGCCGAACAGACGACCCCGTTCTCCAAAAAAACCCGCAGCGCTTCGCTCGCGCCGTCGATCTCCGGTGCCATCGTTACCAACAGGCAGGCACCTTTGCACGAATCGAGCATTTCTTGCGCGCGAGCGGCGCCGGCCGTCAGCAGCCACTCACTGCGATGAATGCGCCGAAATTTCGGATTGAGGAATGGGCCTTCAAAATGCACGCCGAGACAGCGAGCGCCGTTAGGCAAGTCCTCCTCCAACTGGTTGGCCGCTTCGACGATCTCCGATGCGGCATGGAGCATGGACTCCCACGGAGCGGTCATGACGNNGTGTGCACGTCGATGAGGCCCGGAGCCATCGTGCTCCCGGCCGGCAGCGGGTAATCAGAGGGGCCGTCGGCGGCAAGAACTCCGACGATGCGGCCATCTTCGACTGCCAGGCGTCCGAACGTCGACGTTCCATCGCCAACCGCAATAAAGGCGGGCCCAAGCAGGCGTTTGGACATTAACCTCAAGTTCGGCGGATTGGCGCCAGCGCCTCGTCCTCACCGAGCTCAGACGGATAAATTCGACGAATGTCGTAGGACTTAAACATCGTGGTTCCGACCCGGCTGTACACAGCCCGCTGTGCTTCGACTTTCCCCGTGAGGCCTTTATGAGAGGCGTCTCGTTCGCGAGCGTCACGGGAACGATGTTATTGACGGCCTTTTTGCTGCTGTCGCTCGGTTTTGCCGTTGAGGGTTCGTTCGAAACGCGCGGGGAGATCGCGAATACGTTCGCGCGTCAGGCGCAGATCCAGCAAGCGCAGATCGACCTCGAAGAGTTGTTGCGCCTACAAATCGATGAAGAGAATTCGCTTCGCGGCTACCTCCTGACACGCGACCCGTTTTATAACGCCGAGTACCGCTCGGCTTCTACCGGATACGACGAAAAAGAAGCCGCGATTCGTAAGACGCTGGGCAACCAGCTACTCGGCGCCAATAAACTGCTCGCCGACTACGCGCGCCTTCAGCTCGAGTGGAGGAATACCGTGGCGGCGCCGCTGCTCGCGCATCCGCGGCTACGACTGGAAGAGCTGGACAAAAGAAACAAACTCTTCTCCGACTACGAGACGTTGACGGCCGCGGCGATCCGCCGCGAGCTCGCCGGCACCGACGACGAGCTCGAGCGCAGTACGCAGATGCAGCTCGATCGCTCGTCTTATCTGCGCGCCGCGTGGGTGCTGGCGTTTGGCCTTCTTGCGATCGTCTTGAACGCCTACCGCACGCGGTTGAACCGCGAGCTCGAAGAAGAACGCGCCGTGACGCGGGTTCTTCAGAAAGCCTTTCGGAGCGAGTCGACTCCGCTTCCGCATTGCGACGTCGGCAGCGCGTATCTGTCGGCGAGCAGCGACCGTGCGGTAGGCGGGGACGTTTTCGACGTCTATCGCGTTTCAGAAAACCAGGCGTTGATCTTGATCGCCGACATCAGCGGGAAGGGCGTCGACGCAGCGGTGCTGACGGCGTTCGTCAAGTTTATGGTGCGCGCGATTGCGTTGCGCAGCACCGATCCCATGGCAATTCTTACGGAGTTTAACGTCGTTCTCTCGAAGGCGGTCGCAGATCCTTACATTTTCGTTTCGATGTTCGTAGGTCTGCTCGACACCGACACGTTCGCTTTGAGGTATGCGAGCGGCGGACACGATACCGCTTTCGTGCGCCGTCGCAACGACGTCGTTCAGCTTGCGATAACCGGACCGGTCTTGGGCGTCATGGAGGAGCCGTTCGGGGCCGAAACGATCTACCTGCAGCCCGGCGATACGCTCGTGCTGGCGACCGACGGTTTAACCGAGGTTCGCAACAGAGCCGGAGAGCAACTCTCCGGGCAGGGTGCGATGGAGCTGATCGAACGCGCTAGCCCAGGCGCGCAGCAGCTCGCAGACGAGCTTGCCGCGGCCGTTCGAGAGCGCGGCGGGAGTCGCGTAAGGGACGACCTGGCGATTCTTGCGATTCGCGTGCTCGACGGGGCGGTGGCGAGTGCTTAAGGCGTGTGCGTTCCTCGTGGTCTGCTTGACGTTGGTCTCCGCCAATGCGTTGGCCGACTGCCGCGTCCATCGCGGCGAGCACGTCGTGCTCTTTAGCACGACGGACGACCCCTCAGTGCTGATGTGGGACTCGCGCACGCGTCTGCGCGAGTATCACGCCGCATCCTTCGACGAAGCTCAAGCGATGTTGCCACACGCCGTGCTGGCTTCGCCGGGCACGCACGGCGACGTCGTCACCTGCCTCCCCGGCTACGTCGTTTCACCGCTCTTCACGTCACCGGACGATGCGGTCGGCGTCACGATTTCGAGCGGTCCTTTGAAGGGAACCGTTCGGTGGGTGCTAGGTTCCGACGTGCGGCCGCGTCACAAGAACTGAGTCGGGCAAAAGTGCGCTTCGCCGCGCGAAGGCGATTCCGTACGCTCTTTGGAGCAGCGGCTCGGTGAGCACCGCATCCGGAGGCGCCAGCGCGAGCAACGCTCCGTCGCCCAAGAGCGCTATGCGGTCGGCGTAGCATGCGGCTTCATTGATATCGTGCAGCGCGCAGACGACGGTCTTTCCCTCTCGGGTTAATCGCCGAAGTAACGCGAGGATCTCGTGCGCGACGCCGACGTCGAGATGACTGGTTGGCTCGTCGAGCAGCAGAATCGGAGTCTCTTGGGCTAGCCCCAGTGCAATCCAAACGCGTTGGCGCTCGCCCGCGCTCAGGGTAGAAAAAAGGCGTTGCGCGAAGGCCTCGAGCCGTACGGCGGCAAGCGCAGAGTCGACGGCAGCATCGTCGTCGGGCGCGGCGTTCCACTGCCACCAGCGATGATGCGGGAACCGTCCGATCGAAACAACATCGCGAACCAGCAGCGACTCGAGGAAGATTTCGTCGCCGGTTACGAACGCGATCCGCTTTGCACGGTCGAGCGCCGGCAGTTGCGCGCTGGGTGCGCCGTCGACCGATATCGCGCCCAAGCGCAGGCGATGCAACCCGGCGATTGCGCGAAGGAGAGTCGTCTTGCCGGCGCCGTTGCGCCCGAGGAGCGCCACGAACTCTCCGGTCGCGACCCGGGCCTCGATATCGCGCAGAAGGGCACGGCCGCCGACGTCGAGCGTCACGCCCCGCAACTCGATCATAGGCTCCTGGAGACGGTGTCCCGGCGCGAGGTACTTGCCGGACGAAGGTACAGATAGAGAAATGCGGGGACGCCGATAAAGGCCAGTAAGACTCCGATCGGAAGCTCTGCGGGCGCCACGATCCGCCGGCAAACGGCGTCGGCAAACATGCAGAGCGCGGCCCCGATCGACGCGCATGCCGGCAGCAGCACTCGAGCGTCCGAACCGACGATGCGCCGCCCGATATGAGGAACGATCAGTCCGATGAAGCCGACGAGCCCGGCTAGAACGACGCTGCTCGCCGCCAAGAGCGACGATGCGGCCAGCATTATCCATTGTGCTCGGTTGACGTTGAGGCCGACGGAACGCGCCCGAAGCTCACCGACTCGTAGCGCGTTGAGCGGCGCCGCAACCGCAAACGCGAGGAGAGCCCCGAGTGCCGAGTAAGGTGCCGCCGTTGCCAGTTCGGGCCAGCCGCGCCCGGCCATCGAACCGGCTAACCACGCAACGACCGTACTGGCGTACTGGCTGGATTGCGCGCGAACTAACGCCAAGGTAACGATTGCTGCAAAGAGCGTTGAGAGCGAGACGCCGGCCAGGATCAGACGGTTGGAATCGATTCCGCCGCCGCGCCGCGCGAGCGCTGCGACGAGGAGTGCCGCACCGAGACCCGCGACAAATCCGATTCCGGGCGTTGCGGCGGCCGACACTCCCGCCACGATTGCGATCGCGATTGCGGCGGCGGCGGCTGCGCTGACGCCGGTGAGATAGGGATCCACGAGCGGATTACGCAGCATGCCTTGCAGGACGGCTCCGCAGAGTGCCAGCGATGCGCCAACCGTCGCGGCAATGCAGACGCGGGGCAATCGAAGTTGCCAAATAATGGTGTGCAGCACGCCGGTGGCGTGCGGATGAAGCAGCGCGTACGCGACCTCCGCCGGCGAGAGCGAGGTCGAGCCAACGAGCAGACTCAATACGGCGGCCAATAGGGGCAACGCCACGAGCGCTGTCGCTTTCATCTGCCTTGCAGCTCGATCTGCAGCGATCGTCCCGGCATCGGATATCCCGCGAAGAGCGCATAGCGATCGTTGCCGAGATTGTAGCCGCGCACCTCGATCAGCAGCGATGGGGCAAGCCGATAACCGGCGTAGGCGTCGATCTGGGTGAAGTCTGCCGGCTCGTAGGTCGCGTAGATGGGGGAGAGGTATGAATCGGGCGCTTCTTGCGGCCCTTGCGCTCGAGCCTCGATCGCGAATCCGTCGAAACGGCTCGTTGCCGGCGGACGGTAACGCAACGCGGTCGTCACCGCGAAGACCGGTCCGCGCCCCGAGATCCGTTGCTCCGTTTCGAGATCTTGCGCGCGATAGAGGTTGACGACGCCGACGGTCGCGGTCAACCCGTGCTCCGAGGGCGTTTGCACCAAAAACGCGAGGCCCGCAATCGACGCGCGCCCGATATTCTCGGGTATATAGAGCGGTGGTGGCGAGACGATCAGGTTTGAGCCGCTNNGTTGCATCTCCGACCCGCGTTCGCTCGGCAACGAGATCGGGATTGGAGAATCCTGGGTAGTACAACTCCTCAGCAGTCGGCGCCCGAAACGCAGTAGCTGCATTGAGGCGCAGCTGCAGCGGTCCGGCGATCTGGGCGATGCCGCCCACGGAGGGGGAGAACGCGCCGCCCAGACCCCCGTCGCGCTCGGCGCGCAGTCCGGCGTAGATCTGATTGCCATTGCTGCCGAACCATTGCGACTGCGCGTAGGCCGCAGTTTGCGCGTACGCGTCGAAGATCGGCGAGTTATCGGCAGCGAAGGGCGATCCACCGCCGGTGCCTTCGTCGACGCGCGCGATCCCGCGCATGAGATCGACGCCGTAGACGAGCCGTTCGCGGGCGTCACCGACCACATTACGCAGGCTCGCCATCCAATGCTGGTCGTAGAGCACCTGCGCGTAGGGTGGATTTGACGTCTGACCCGGTGCCGGCGTTGGATAGAATGAGTTCGGACAGTTCGAATCGACGGGCGTGTCGCACGTATACGAAAGATCCTGCGACGAGTCGCCGAGCTCGAGCGTGGCCGTCGAACGCGTGCCGTGCGTTTGCGCGACGAGCCGCACGTTGCGGCCGATGCTGCCTTGTTCGCTCGTCGGCGAGAAGTAGCCCAGTTCACCCGGCGCGCCGGCGAGCGCGTCGGCTAGATTTCCGGATAGCGTAACGTCGACGCCGCCGATCGCATGTCCGTAGCGGGCGGAGAGGCCGGTGAGTCCGGCTTGCGCGTTTTCGCGATTCGGCGCATTTACGACGGAATAGTCGTTTGTTGCATACGTGCGTTGAAAGGACAGGTACGGTGTTTGGAAGAGATACGTTTGCTCTCCGAAGGATCCCGTCGAGATCGTCGCGGAGCTGCGAGCGCTCGCGGGCGCCGTGATGATATTGATGACGCCTCCGATGGATCCGGAGCCGTACAGCGTCGACCCGCCGCCTTCGACGACCTCGATGCGGTCGATGCCGCTCACCGGGATCTGCTCGAGGTCGACGTCGTCGATCTGATTACCCGCGACGGGCAGCCCGTCGACTAGAACGAGAACTTGCTCCGATGAGCTGCCGCGAATGCCGACGCTCGTTGAGGCGCCGAAGCCTCCGTAACGAATTACGTCGACGCCCGGCACGGATTCGACGGCGTCGGCGACGGTACGATCGCCGTCTTGTGTGATCTGCGCGGCCGTCACGACGTAAGTGGTGCGTGCGGTCCGCTGCGCGGATTCGATGCCCCGATCGCTGGTGACGACGTGGGCGATCTGAGGGACGACCGTTGGTGTGGGGGAAGGCAACGGCATGGCCGCGACGAGCGCGGCGAGCACTGGGAACATAGCAATCCTCTCCTTGGCGCGAGGTGGACCTGCTCGAGCGTTTTGCGCGCATCCTGACTCGCGTGCCTCGACGAGCTCAGCACGCATACAGTGGCGCGACCGTGCCGGCCTCACACCGGCTTCCCGCGCAAAACGTAGAATCGTCACTTGTGCAAATCCGAGCGGCGACCCTTTTCATTGCCCTGTTGGGCGGGGCGTGCGCCTCCCACTCCGGTGCGGCTGCGAGCGGCGGCATCGTCACGTTGGTGCCGTCTTTTGCCGACGACGTTTACGCGCTCGGCGCCGGGCCGCAACTCGTCGCCGTCTCCGCCTTTACCGACGATCCGCGAGCCGCGGCGCTGCCCCGTGTTGCCGATTCGAGCAGCGTCGACGTCGAAGAGATCGTCGCATTACGCCCCAACCTCGTGATCGGCATTCCATCGCAGGCGCGATTGATAGAACCCTTGCGCCGCGCGCATCTCCGGGTCGTGCTGCTCTCCGATGATGGCTACGATCGAATCTTCACGAACTTACAAACGATCGGGGCGCTCGCCGGGCGCCGGGGCGAGGCTTCCGCGCTCGTAGCGCGCTTGGCGCGAGAGACCGCGAAGCTGCACGCCCGCACGTACCGGTTCGCGTGGCATCCTCGCGTCTTTATCGTCCTCGATAGCGCGCCGGTATGGACCGCCGGCTCTGCTTCGTACATTTCCAAGCTGATTACGATTGCGGGCGGCCGCAACGCCGCGGCGGATCTTGGCGCGCCCTATGCATCCTACAGCAGCGAGGCGCTGGTTGAAGATCGGCCCGACGTGCTAATCGCAGATCGCGCCGCACATCTCGACGCCGCGCTCGATCGGGAACCGTGGCGCAGTTTGCGAGCGGTGCGCCTGCATCGCGTCTATTCGGTCGACTCCGATCTTTTGGAGCGGCCCGGACCGCGCTATAACGATGCGATCCGCTGGCTCCTGCATCGCTTGAGCCCCATCGCGATACGGCCAAACGGGCCCCCAAGGCGCTTATAGTGCAACGAGCGATTGTCGTCGCGGTCGAGACCCGCGCCCTGCACGCGGCGATCGACATAGAGCTCGACGAGTTTGAGGCGCTCGCACGGGCGGCCGGAGCGAAGATCCTCGAACGTATCGTGCAGCGACGTGACGCCGTGGATGCCGCGACGCTCGTCGGAAGCGGAAAGGCCATCGAGATCGCGCAGCGGGCGCACGACCGAGGCGCGAACCTGCTCTTGGTTCTCAACGATTTGCGCCCCCGCCAACGAAAGAACCTCGAGAAGATCATTCCGCTGCCCATCGTCGATCGCACGATGCTGATTCTGGACGTCTTTGCGCGGTACGCGCGCAGCCGTGANNCGCGGACCCGGTGAGACCAAACTCGAAGTCGACCGGCGCCGGATCGCCCAGCGCATCGCCGCACTGAACGTCGCGTTGCGGAACGTTCGGAGTCAGCGCGCGCTGCGACGGAGCGGCCCGCAGCGGGAACCGCTCGTTGCGCTCGTCGGATATACCAACGTCGGAAAATCGTCGTTGCTCAACGCCATGGCCCGCAGCGACGCATACGTCGCCGACCGGCCCTTTGCGACGCTCGATCCGACGATTCGGCGCGTCTACGTCGCCCCGGGTTCTTACGTTCGAATGGCCGACACCGTCGGGTTCATCACGGACCTTCCGAAGGAGCTCGTCGCGGCATTTCGCGCCACGCTCGAAGAGCTCCAGGAAGCGGATCTGCTGCTGCACGTGCTAGACGCAAGCAACGCCCAGTGGCTTCGGCAGCGGCGCGCGGTCGAAACGATTCTCGCGCAATTGGAGCTGGATGGCGTGCCGGCACTTACGGTCTTCAATAAATACGATCGCGCCGTGGCGGAGGCGCTGGGCCAAACCGGAGCGCTCTACGTCAGCGCCAAAACTCGTGAGGGTCTAGATTCGCTGCGCGCCGCGATCCATCAGCGGGTTGCAGCGATCAATGATGAGACGAAGGGGTGATCGCCGAGCGGTCGCCGATCCACGCAATCGGCGGAATCGCAAAGCGTCGCGCCAGCTCGTTTAAGTGAGTGGCGTACGTGGCGCGCAGATCGCTGAAGCGCAACCACGCTTCGTCGCGGTCTTGAAGCTCGTAGCCGGCGGCAACGAGTCGATCGCAAGCGTGATCGAACTCCGATCGTTCGATGCCGACCGCCTTGTCCTCCGTTCCGGCACCGAAGTATACCGCCAGGTCGCGCGTCGCGTGGCGGCCGACGTTGTACATGATGCGAGCTTGACCGTCCTTTCCGCCGGCGACGGTGGTCATCAGGAGCGTGGCCGCATCGAGCAGCGTCCCCAGCGTCCCGACCCAGGACTGATCGTCGTGGCTCGACCGAAAAAAAGCCAAGACCGGGTAAGCCAGATGACTCTCCATCACGAGTGCGGCCCAGCGCTGCGCGTCGATCATCAGCCCGGGCAAATCGTCGCGCGTCATCGAGTAGCCCGCGATCGCGAGCAGATCGACGCCGCTTGGCGGCGTGCCCGCGCGCGCGGCGACCGTGACGACAAACGTCTCGCGTCGCTGAAAGGATCCGAAGATTGCGAACAGATACGCGGTAGTGATCGAAAGGAGCGAGAGCCCGGCGAGGCCCGCAAGGACTGCTACGAGCCGAGGTCCGGCGGTTCGACCGATGACGTCGCCAAATCCGATCGTCAACAACGACGTTCCGGCGAAGTAGAGCATCGTGCCGAACGATGCGTTGGCCGGCGTTATGCCCGAGCGCAGACCCCAGCTTAACAACGCGAAGCCGAGGATCAGCAAAGCGACCCAAAGTCCAAGCAGCACGATCAGCATGAGCGGCGCGAACGTCGCCAGGAACTCCTCGCGCCGATCCGAGTCGGAGGCGTAGAGGCGCCACCCTAGTGCGGGCCATACCAGCCACATCGAGCGCCACACGTAAAAACTGATGCGATAGCGCCGTCCGGTAGAGCGCGGCACGACGACGACCTGAAAGATGTCGCTGAGCGTTAGCACGACGAGAGCGATGCCCGCGGCCATGCTGAGGATGTTGCTTACCATTTTGTAGGTTCTCGCGTTTCGTCGCGGCGGGGCGGTAAGCCGCTCCAAGTCGAATGGCGTGCGAGATGGCGCTTATATTCGTCACGGGGCCGGTGAGCTCTGGCAAGAGCGCGTTCGCCGTCCGCCTCGCGCTCGAAAGCGGCCGCGAGGTGACCTATATTGCGACCGCTGCCGGGGAACCCGAGGACGTCGAATGGCGTGCCCGCTTGATGCGCCACGTGCGCGACCGTCCGAAGGCGTGGCGCACCGTCGAAACCGCCTCCATGGCACTTGAGGCGCAGCTCGCGCTCTTTCGAGAGGCACCGGCGACGGCATGCCTCCTCGTCGATGCGCTCGGAACCTGGTTAGCCGCGCGGATTGCGGCCCGTATCGATCTGCTGGAGATTGACTACAACGTCTTTGCATCGCAGTTGGACGGCGAGGCGGCCCAATTCGTCGACGCGATGCTCGCTTCGCGTTCGTCGGTCATCGCCGTCAGCGAGCAGTTCGGCTGGGACGTCGTCCCGGTCGCGGCCTCGGCCCGCCTCTTCCGCGACGCAATGGGGCGGATGGTTCAGCGATTGGCCAAGCAGGCCGATAACATCTACCTTGTCGTCGCTGGATATGCGCTCGATTTACGCCGCATCGGTCAGCCGATCGACTGCGAGCCGGCCGATTAAGAAGGCGTGGGGGACCCAGTTGCCGGTGGGCTCGCCGCGGCGCTCGGCGCGGTCGTAGCGGCCGGGCTCGGCGAGGTCGAGGGCGTCGGAATCGCCGGAGGGTGCAGCGTCGGCTGGCCCTGGGGGAAGACGAGCGGCACCAGGCGGATGTATCCGATCGACACGGTCGAGTTTTTGGTGATCGTCGTATCGGCGGTTACCGTCGCATAACCGGCGGCCCGGGCGGTAACGGTCTGGTCGCCTGCTACGGCGCGGAGGGTGAAGCCCCCGTTCACGTCCGCCCGTGTCGTGTAGAGCGAGCCGACAGAGAGCAGAGCATTTGCAATCGGGCGATTGGTCATCGCATCCAATACGCGCCCGGTGACGTGCCCGAAGTCTTGTACGCCTACGACATTTGGCGGTGGCGAGCATCCATCGCCGAGAGCGAAGAGCAGGAGCATCCCCAAAACCGCGTACCGCATGACCGAATGTACGTTTAAGACGTCGCCGCGTCCCCCTTGGCGACCGGCGTTTAGCAGGCGGCCGACGGACGCGGAGGACAGGTATGGCCCGCGATTTGCAAAAACGTTCGTGAGCCATGAACCCATACGGGCCAGTCGCGATCTTCCTCTGCGTAGCGCTTGTGGCGGCATTGTTCTTTAGCGTGTTGCCGGGCCTTCTGGGACGCGCCAAGCCCAACGCGCACAAACGTGAAGCTTATGAATGCGGAGTCGAACCAACCTCGGCGGTCGTGGGGCGGTTTCCGGTGCGGTTTTATTTGATCGCGATGCTGTTCGTGGTCTTCGACGTCGAAGCGGCGTCGTTCTATCCCTGGGCCGTGCAAATGCACGCGCTGCGCGTCTTTGGGCTCCTGGAGATGGTCGTGTTCATCGTGGTGCTCGCAATCGGCTACGCCTATGTTTGGAAGAAGGGTGGCTTCGTGTGGCGTTAGCAGTCAGTCCGGGGCACTTCATGCTGGCGCGGCTCGACGACGTCGCGCGCTGGGCGCAGAGCTCGTCGGTGTGGCCGTTGACGATGGGACTCGCATGCTGCGCCATCGAGATGATGTCTGTGACGTCCTCGGAGTACGACATCGCTCGTTTGGGCTCCGAGGTCTTTCGAAGCTCGCCGCGTCAAGCCGATCTCATGATCGTTTCGGGGCGGGTCGCGCAGAAGATGGGGCCCGTCATCAAACGACTCTACGATCAGATGGCGGATCCCAAGTGGGTGATTTCGATGGGTG
>PKWF01000132.1:0-323 GCA_003133185.1 Vulcanimicrobiota bacterium
GAGCGCATGACCGGAAACGTTCCAACGAAATCCGCGACTCGTTCGTATGCCTGCTTGACCATCTGCAACGCCGGCTCGTCGACCGTTTCAAGGTTCCGGTAGAGCTGTTTATCGAGCATCAGTTCCTCGCGGGCTTGCGGCCAAATCCGCCACGAGTCGTTGTCGATTACATCGGCGATCACGAGCTGACCCTGATTCTCGCCGCCCGCCAGCCGCCCGAACTCGATCTTGAGATCCACCAGCATGACGTCGCGCTTCCGCCATGCGTGCGAAAGAATGTCGAACGTCAATCGTGCGAGCTCCGTCATCGCGCCGACCTCTTG
>PKWF01000132.1:345-1310 GCA_003133185.1 Vulcanimicrobiota bacterium
GCAAACGATCCGGCCGCAACGCCGCGGGTCACCACTTCGAGCGGTATCATGTTGGCGCGCCGGACGACCATCTCGTTGTTGTCGTCGTCCTCGCCCCCGGTGAGATAATGCGTCGGCAGACCGCAGAGATTGAGCAAGCGAAAAACGCGCGCGGTCGTCTGCGCGGCCAGGCGCCCCTTGCCCGCAATCACGCTGCGCCGCACACCGTCGCCCGAGGAGATCTGATCGGTCTGTGCGACGACGAGCTGATGCGGCTGCCCGGGATTCTCGTAGAGCACCTTCGTCTTGCCGCGCGCGATTTCGATNNCCTTTGTTCACGTCACGCGTACCTCGGTCTGACGGGGGAAGGGCTCCAAAGCGTCGATGCGGTCGGCCAAGAGCCGCGCGCGCTGCGGCGCGGTGCCGACGTGACTACTTGGGTCGAGCAATCGCCGGATGTCGGCTCCCTCGACGAATGCGGTCAACTCCGCCGTCTCGCTCAACAGTCGCGCAAGCGGATTCTCGTCGCCACGACGAACCGCTTCCCACGCCTCCATCGATGCATTCCGCAACGCTTCGTGCAAGAGCTGGCGGTCTCCGCCGGAACGCACCGCTTCCATCATGACCGCCTGCGTGCCGGTGAAGGGGGCATACGTACGGACATTTTGTGCGATGCGCCGCACCTCGACGCGCAGACCATCGATCACCGTGCGAGCGAGCGTTACCAACTCGTCCGCGCAGAGCAGCGCTTCGGGCAACGCGATGCGGCGGTTTGCGCTATCGTCGAGCGTTCGCTCTAAGAGGTTCGTCGCCGCGTTCTGCCAGGTCACATCGGCGTAGGCGGGTAGCAATCGAGCCAGCGAGCCGATCCGCTCGGAGAGGATCGGATTCTGCTTGAACGGCATAACGGAGCTTCCGACTTGCGATTGCGCGAACGGCTCGCCCAGCTCGCCGAAGCCCGCGCTTGCCAGAACGCGAACGTCGGC
>PKWF01000132.1:1458-4998 GCA_003133185.1 Vulcanimicrobiota bacterium
CGATAGCCCAACGTCGTCGGCTCGGCCGGCTGCAGGTGCGTGTAGGCCATGCAGACGAGATCCGAGTACGCGCGGATCTTCGCGCCGAAGGCCGCAAGCAGCTCGCGCAGATTCGAACCAACGTAGGCGAGTGCAAGCCGCAGTCGATAAGTCTCGACCGTGTCTTCGATATCCATCGACGTCGCACCGAGGTGGAGCTTTCCACCGCCTCGTTTTGCTTGGGACGCGAAGACGCGGATCTCCGCCATCAAATCGTGATGGATTTCACGCTCGATGGCCAGCGCCGCTTCGATGTCGATGTCGCCGGCATGCGCGCGCAGATCGTCGAGTTCGGCCTGCGCGATGAACCCCTGTGCGGCTTGCGCTTCCGCGAGGGCGACCCACACGGCACGCCAGAGTTGCCGCCGCCGCTGCTCCGAGAACAGCGAACGAAGCTCCTCGCGGCCATATCGCCAGGAGAACGGCGAGGCGTACGTGCGATGATCCATGGATTCGAAATGGCTTCGCCTCACGGGAAGCCGCGGCCTCGTCACCGTAGAAGCAACGCAATGAAAGCGGCCACGGCACTATTAGCAGCCGTCGTAGCGTGCTTGGCGGGGTGCACGAAGAACGACTCGGCGCCGGGCATGCGCCATCCGTGGACGCATGCAGGCGTGCTGCGCATCGCCGTCACCGAGGAGCCGAAGAACCTCAATCCGCTGCTCGCCGGAACCACGATCGAGATATTCATCGACCGCCTGATGTTCGAGCCGCTGCTGTCGGCCGACGCGCGCGGCGATACGGTGCCCATGCTGGCTGCCGCGGTGCCGACGGAAGCGAACGGAGGCATCAGCGCGGACGGCCTCA
Source organism: Vulcanimicrobiota bacterium (assembly GCA_003133185.1). Taxonomy (GTDB): domain Bacteria; phylum Vulcanimicrobiota; class Vulcanimicrobiia; order Vulcanimicrobiales; family Vulcanimicrobiaceae; genus Cybelea; species Cybelea tyrphae. The sequence goes on from PKWF01000132.1 coordinate 2,305, forward strand.
CGATTACCTATCGTTTGCGCCGTGATGCCTATTGGAGCGACGGCGTGCCGGTAACCGCGCACGACGTTGCCTGGTCTTGGCAGGCGATCGAGAACCCGAACAACGATGCGGTCTCACGCCACGGCTACGACGAGGTACGGGCGATCGACACGCCGGATGCGCACACCGTCGTCGTGCATTTGAAGAAGCGCTTTTCGCCCTTCGTGAACACCTTTTTCGCCGAGAGCGATCAGGTGTACGATATCCTTCCGGCGCACGTTCTGGCGCGCTACCCCAACATCAACAACGCGTCGTTTAACGCGCGTCCCGAGATTAGCGACGGCCCCTTTCGCTTCGTGGAGTGGCGACGCGCCGACCGCATCCTGCTCGACGCGAATCCTCATTTCTTCGAGGGGGCGCCGCGATTGAAGCGGGTCGAGATACTCTTCGTCCCCAACGAGGACTCGGCGATCAATCTGCTGCGCGCGCATGCGCTCGACTACATCTATCAGCCGTCGATTCAGACGTATCCGGCGCTCCGCTCCTTGGCTGACGCGCGGATCGTGTGGGTCAGCGTCAACGGCTTCGAGGGGGTGGAGTTCAATCTATCTCATCCGGCACTGACCGACGGTCGCGTGCGGGCGGCAATTGCGGCCGCGCTCGATAAGCCTTCTCTCGCGCTGACGCTAACGCACGGACAGACCGTCGCCGCGACGGAGGATCTTCCAAACTGGATGTGGGCCTTCGACCCAGGTGTTCGATCCGTGCCGTTCGATATCGCGGGTGCGGGGCAGCTCCTCGCGCAGGCCGGATGGGTCGCCGGTCCCGACGGGATCGTTCGAAAGCAGGGGCGGCCGCTGGAGCTGCTGCTCGTCACCGATAATGCAACCGCGACGCACCGGTCGGAGAGCCTCTTGATCCAAGCCGCGCTGCGACGGATCGGCATCGCGGTCGAGGTGAAGTATTATCCGCTGGATCTTCTCTACGCGCCGCAAGCGATGGGCGGCATCCAGCACGGTGGAAAATTCGACATGCTNNAGCCGCGCGATGGACGCCGCGCAGGAAGCGGCGCTCTCGAACTACGATCGCGCCACCCGCAAAGCGGCGTATTCTAAAATCGAGCACCTGCTGGCCCAAGACAATCCGATGCTCTTCTTCTGGTGGCAACGCCAGCAAGAAGCAATCTCCGTCGACTTCCACGGTTTCGATCCCAACCCGGTCATCGAGTCGTGGGACGCATGGCGCTGGAGCATTTAGCGCGATTCGTTTCGGATTGCCGGCGTGAACAACGCGCCAACCGCCACGACGGCGGCCCCGATGCACGCGATCGCCATCGCGACATGCGGCGAGCGATGGTCGGCGACCCAGCCGAAGAACATGACACTTGGCGCTATGCCGGCGAGCACGAGCAGCCGGACGGCGCCCATCAGCCGTCCGACCATGTGCTCGGGCGTGACGCGCATCCGGAATCCGATGATCTGTGCGATCTCGAAATTGGCCAGGGCGTTTGAGCTCGCCCAGAAGAAAGCCGCCAGCCAAATATTCGAAACGAGTACGACCGGAATAAAGAACAGGGCGTCGAGCAGATAGGCCAATGTTAGAGAGCGTCCGAGGGGCCAGCGATCCGCGTAGTGCGCAGCGACCGAAGCTCCGCCGATCGCGCCGACCGCCGAGATCGCGAAAAAGAACCCGACCTGCTGATCCGTCGCGTCGAAGCCTTTCTTGAGGAACGGAATCAGAATCGCATAGCAGCCGAAGCCGAAGATGTTGAGCGAGAATGCCACGAAGGCTTGTGCGCGCATGCCGAGGTCGGCCCAGAGCGCGCGATACCCGAGCGCGATGTCACTCAGAAGATGGCGCAACGTTGGCAGGCCGGTCGTCCGCTCGGGACCGAGCGACGGGATCGACACCAGCGAGAGCTGCGAGCCCAAATAGGTCAGCGCGTTGATCGTAAGCGCCGGCAGCGGGCCGAGGTACGCAAAGAGCGCGCCGCCGATGGCCGGCGTCACGAGATTCGACGTGTTCTCGGCCGCTAAGAGCATGGCGATCGCCTTGGTGGACTGCTTACTGCCGAGAAGATACGGAATACTCGACGACTGTCCGCCCAGAAAGCCGGCCGAGCAGATCGAGATGAGCACCAAGCCGCCGTAGATCATCGGCAACGTCAATACATGCACCGCGTACGCAATCGCGAAGAAGCTCATCACCGCAAAGCGCACGGCGTCGCAGCCGATCATTAGCTTACGGCGGTCGAGCCGGTCGGCCAGCGAACCGCCGACGAGCGCGAAGAGCGAAAACGGCGCGACTTCGCAGATCAGGGCCAAGCCGGTCGATAGCGCCGAGTGCGTNNAGCTCAGGGATTGACCGGCAAAGTACCGCCGAAACCCGCGCGAAGCGAAAATGCTCGGCGCGTTAACCTCGCTAACCACTGACGCTTTACGTACTATTGCGACAAGGGCGGCGCCTCTCCGTCGCGCGCCGCGCTCGTGCAGATATCCGGTAGCGGCGGCTCAGGCTGGGGACGACACGGCTAAAACGGAAAGTCGCTTCCTGTCAGGCCCACATTCGTTTTTAGATCGCTGACCGATTCGTCGAGAACGACCCGTGACCCCGAATACATGATTTGGCGGATCGGCCAATGCGTATCTTTTGAAAGATAAAGAATCTGCTCGCTGACGTCGTGGTTCAGCGCTGGATCGGCGACCTTCAGGTCCA
>PKWF01000155.1:0-2439 GCA_003133185.1 Vulcanimicrobiota bacterium
TTCCCTTCGACAAGCTCAGGGCAGGCTGGGCTCAGGGTGACAACGGGTGGAGGAGGTTCGTCGAGTTTAGTCCGGACGGCTTTGAGATCGTCCCACACCATGCGCTTGACGGCCTCGATTTCGCCGCCCGTCTGCCGCAAGATATAGGCGGGATGAAAGGTCACCATCAGCGGCGTTTCCCGCGGCCCCATGTACCAGCGGCCGCGCATCTTGGTGATTTGGAAATCGCGTCCGAGGAACGATTTCGCCGCGGGCGCACCAAGCGCCAAGATCACTTCCGGTGCGACGATCTCGATCTGTTCGTCGAGAAAGCACCGGCAGTTCTCCATTTCCTGCGGCTCGGGCGCGCGGTTGCGCGGGCCGTTCGGGCCCGGCACCGTCGGCCGGCACTTCACCGTGTTGCAAATGTACACGTCGGTGCGCGGCAGCCCGATCGCGGCGAGCATCCGATCCAGAAGTTGTCCGGCTCGACCGACGAAAGGGCGCCCCAACTCGTCTTCGGTCTCGCCGGGGCCCTCGCCGACTACCATCAAACGCGAGCAGGGATCGCCCTCGCCGTAGACGTTGTTGCGGCGTTCGTATCCGATCGTGCATTTGCGGCACTCATCGGCTGCGATCGCGGCTCGCATCAGAAGTTCCCGGCGGCGCTCGCTCTCTTCCATTTAAGCGGGATCCTCTTTCGTCAGGGCGACGGCCTTGCCGGAAGCCACGACCTGGCACGAACCGTCGCCGCCTTCGGTGACGTAGAATTGCAGGCCGATCACGGCGTCGGCTCCGAGCGAATTCGCTCTCCGGCGCAGCGCCTCCAGCGCTTCCGCGCGTAACTGCTCCGCATCGCTCAAAAGCTCGCTCCCGGCCAAACCGATCAGCATCCCGAGGCTCCGAAACGTCGAGCGCAGGCGGTTGCGAGTGCGCGAAGCGCTTCCCGAAATGTAACCAAAACTCCGCACGGTTCGGTAGCCCACGAGCTCCTCGAAGGTCACGAGGTTCCGGCAATCCGAAGAGAGCGACATGCCGAAGGTTTCACCGTCGGTCCTGATCATCCGCCTGGACGCAATCGGCGACGCGTTGGCCTTGACGCCTTCGATTGCGGAGCTACGACGGCGGGCCATCGCCGTCGATGTTGTCTTGCGGCACTCCAACGCGAAGGCGTTTGCCCCGCGCGCCTTCCGCGACGTCATCGTCGCCGACTTCGAGCTTCGAGACGGTACGCGATCGAACGTGAACGCAATCGAACGCCTAGGCCGAGACCTTCGCGAACGCCGGTATACCCACGTCGCAATCGCGACCGAAGACCCGGGCGGTTACCGGCTCGCCGCGGCGATCGGCGCTCCAATGCAAATCGGCTTTGAGGATCCGTGGACCAAACCGCTCAAAGCACTTTGGTCGCGCCGCATTGTAACGACGCGCGTTTATCGCAGCGCTCGACTGACCGGCCGCTCGCCGCACGAATGCGAAACGCTCTTCAAACTGGTCGAGCCGCTGGTCGGCGACGAAAAGCCGACTCACGATCTCACGCAGCTCCGCCCGCTGGTGCTCGAATCCGAACCGGCGCCCGACGAGCGCGTCGCCGTTCAGATCACCGATAAGTGGGAGCGGCTCGGAATCCCGATAGCGTCCGTCGTGGATTTGGTGCGTCGCCTCGCTGCGGGCAGCAAGCTTCATCTCTTGTCGTCGCGCAGCGAATCCGCCTACGCACAATCAGTGGAGCGCGCAACGGGAATCGGCGTCAACTATTTCGACGACCTCCCATCCTGGAAAGCGGCAATCGCCGCCGCCGTTGCGCTCGTCGCTCCCGATTCGGGAGCGGTGCACGTCGCGGGGATGACCGGCACGCCGGTTGTCGCGGTCTTTCCTCCGATGCGTCTTTATGATGCGTGGGTCGCGCGTTGGGCGCCATGGGCGGCGGTGCATCGTATCGTGCGCGCCGACGAAGGCTGGCCGGCGCGCGCCGCCGACGCGCTCGCGCTCCTCCTCTCCACCTAACGGCAGCGGCCGGCGAGGCGATACAAAAGGATGCCACCGCTGCGCGCGACGAGCAGATAACGCCGCTCGCTGACCAATCCCGCGAACGCACCGCCGTACTCTTGCAGGCGCGCGGAATCGGGGAAATCACGATCGAGCAATACGAAACATGCGCCCGTAGACACGCTGGGACGCTCCGGCAAGAGGCGCGCATTAGGATCGGTCAGCGCGAGATGCGTGTAGGCTTCCTCCTGCGTCGCGACTCCGGCGCCCTCCGGCAGCGTCGTCAAGAAATGGTCGAGCGCAAGGTCGCGTGTTTCCACTCTGCGTAAGTTCAGGCCGGGATGCAGCGGATCGGCCACGAGGAACTCGACGACACAGAGTGCGATGCACGCGCCCAGCACGATGCGGAGGCGAGCCCGCGAGATGCGCCGCAAAGCAATGGCAAAGGCGAAAAGCACGTAACCGATCCAG
>PKWF01000155.1:2501-18642 GCA_003133185.1 Vulcanimicrobiota bacterium
GGTTGCCATGGCGTCGCGGCAGCCGCTGCGGCATGCGGCGCAATCATCGCAAAGTATGTTACGCAAACCAGCGCGCTTGCGACCGCTATGCCCGCCGCGACCCGACCTCGCGTCGTTCCGCGAAACCACCACGCTCCAAGCGCCCCGGCGATCGAGAGAAAGATCGCCTGATCTTCCTTTATAGCGAGCAGGACCGCCGAACCGGCGATCGCCCCGGCTATCGACCCAACATCGAACGCGTACAGAGTCCACGCGACTGCGGCCGGCGCGAACCCGTTTTCATGGAAATCTCCGAAGATCAAACCGGCCAGCGGCGGGTAGAGCCAGACCGTCACTGCGCCGAGCCGTGCGATCCCAGCGTCGCCGCTCGAGCGCCGCACGAGAGCGTAGACCGGCGGTGCCACCGCGGCGCCGGCGATCGCCTGCAACGCAACCAATGTCAGCGGCGAATGGAACGCCGCTACCGCCGCTCCTACGACGTAAAGGATCGGCGAAAAGTGAAAGGCCCAGTGGCTGCCTTCGATCGGATTGCAAAAGCAGCCGAACGCGCTTGTAGCCGTCTGCGCGAAGATCCCGAAATCGACCAGGTTGCGGTGGACGTCGTATTTGAGCGCACCTAAGCATGTGAACAGCACCGCATATGCGACGCACCCGACCCAGAGAAAGCGATCGCGCACGCGTTACGCGGGCCGCACCGCGTTGCGCTGCTGCAGATAGGGCCAGATGAATGGATCGATGTTGCCGTCGAGCACGCCGGCCACGTTGCCGGTCTCCACGCCGGTGCGGTGATCCTTCACGAGCTGATACGGCTGAAGGACGTACGAGCGAATTTGCGAGCCCCACTCGTTGGCCTGGCGCTCCCCGCGCAAGTCGTCGAGCCGGCGATCGCGTTCTTGCGCCGCCAGCACGGCGAGCTTCGCGCGAAGAATCGTCAATGCGACTTCCCGATTCTGGGCTTGCGAGCGTTCTTGCTGCGACGCCACGGTAATTCCGGTCGGCACGTGGACGATCCGCACCGCGGATTCGGTTTTGTTCACATACTGGCCGCCCGCTCCGCCCGACTTGAACGTCTCGACGCGCAAATCGTCGGGTTTAATCTCCACGTCGCTCTCAGCGGCGTCCACCTCGGGAATGACGTCGACCGCCGCAAAGGACGTGTGACGGCGATGCGCCGCATCGAACGGCGAGAGCCGGACGAGCCGATGCACGCCGCGCTCGCTTTCAAGCATCCCGTAAGCATTACGCCCACGTACGAAAAACGTCACCGACTTCAGGCCGGCCTCTTCGGCGGGCGACTCGTCGGCGATCTGCGTGGAGAAACCCTTCGATTCGGCCCAGCGCAAATACATGCGCGAGAGCATCTCCGTCCAGTCCGCCGCGTCGACGCCGCCCGCGCCGGCAAAGATACTCACGATGGCATTATGCGCGTCAAACTCGCCGCTGAAACNNCTCGGCGGCGGGATCGCCGTCGAAAAGCGCGAGCATCTCGCGAGCCTCGCGCAGCGAGGCGGCAATCCCGTCGAACGAAGCCGCTCGTTCGCGGAGCTCGGAGAGCTCCTTCATCACGCGCTGCGCTGAATCGGGATCGTCCCAGAACTCGTTCGAGCGCGAGCGCTCGTCGAGCTCGGCTAAACGGCGGCGGGCTGCGGCGTCGTCAAAGGCGCTCCTTGAGCGACTCCAGGCGCTCTTCGAGGCGGGCGATCGTCGTTCGTTGCGTTTCGCTCATGAGGTGCATTCGTTTCTTCCCGCGACGATGCGGGCCTCTTGTCGCGAGGCACCTCGGTCGTGAACGAATCGCACTCTAAGACGGAGGTTTCACGGAGGTTTCTATGTACGTTGCGCCGCTCGCAGGCTCGCTCGGCCCCGACTCTCTCTCGGCTCTCGCCGGAAACGCACAAGAAGGATCCCTGTTCGACGGTGGCGTTGCGCCGGCCGCAGGCGATAACATTTCCCGATTCGTTCCCCCGTGGCTCAACAACGGGGCCGCCGACTCCGCTTACGGTGAGGCATCCTACAACAACCCCTCCCTGCAGGGACTCTTCGGCCCGCTGATGGGCATCCTGCAGCAGCTGATGCAGATGCTGCAGTCGCTGATGGGCAACGGCAGTAGCGCTTCGCCCTACGGCGGTTACGGAAGCTGTCAGCCCCGCAACGGCGGCGAGCGCTTTTTTCAAAATGCCACCGGCTCCAGCGACGGCGATCCTCATCTGTCGTTCAACGGAGCCCAATGGAACAACATGGCCTCTCAGCCCGACTTGCTCAACTCCCGCTCTTTTCCAGGTGGATATCGAGTCTCAACGCAGGCGACGCCCCCGAACGCCAAAGGGATTACGTGGAACCAATCGGCGACGGTCTCCTTAAACAACGGGGCGACGACGATTACGATGAACAACAATGGGGAGCCATCGATCACGAGCTACGGTCAAACTCTTTCCGTCAGTCGAGGCCAGACGCTCGAGCTCGGTGACGGAGAGTCCGTCAAGTGCGAACAAAACGGCGCGTTGCGCGTCACGGCTCAAAACGCTCAGGGCAGCCAGATATCGACGACGCTCTCCGCTCGCGGTAACGGCGTCGACGTGGACGCAACGGCACATGACGTTGAGCTCGGCGGCGCGCTGGTCAACGGTTACCACGCGGAGCCCATTCCGCAGCCATACACGTTTGCGCCGTCGAGTTCGGCCGCACCGCCGGTCGTGTTTCCGGGCGAGTAACCTGCAAGCAAGGTACTCTATGGCGTTACGGCGGCGGCCCGAATCCGTTCGCGCCGTTCCAACGTTAGACTTTCGTGCTTGCCACGCTCTCCCTCGCGCTTGCATTATCACCAGCGGCGGCTCCGCATTCAACTCCCACTCCCCGGCCTAAAACCAAGCACTCGCGCCTCTACCGGACGATCGGGCACGTCATTTCGCACGGACGCAATCAGAATCTGGTCGGCAAGGTGCCTGCCGCCTCCGTGGGATCGATCGACCAAGAGCAGATCAAGACGCGCCCCGTTCTGCGACCGGGCGAAATCCTCGAGGCGATTCCCGGGCTGCTCATCAGCCAGCACAGCGGCGAAGGTAAGGCAAACCAATATTACCTGCGCGGCTTCCAGCTCGATCACGGAACCGACCTAGAGAGCACGATCGCGGGAACGCCAATCAACCTTCCGACTCACGCGCACGGCCAAGGATACTCCGATATCAACTGGCTGATCCCCGAGCTCGTCAGCTACGTCGACTTCGAGAAAGGGCCCTACTATGCGTACAACGGCGATTTTTCGGCCGCGGGCGCGTACGCGATTTACTACAAGAATACACTCGCTGCGCCCCTGACGGAGCTTGGGATTGGAGATTACGGCTACGGAAATGTTCTGGTCGCCGATTCTCCACGCGTTGGCGCCGGCAATTTGCTGTACGCATTCCAGATTTACCACGACAACGGCTCGTTTGTGCATCCCGACGAGTACGCCAAGTTCAACGGCGTGTTGCGTTGGAGCCGCTCGACCCCCAACTCCAACTTCAGCGTTACCGCGATGGGATACCATGGCACTTTTCAATCCAGCGATCAGATTCCGGAGCGGCTCGTGGCCGCCGGCGAGTTGAGCCCCTATGGATTGATCGATCCGTGGGATGGCGGCACGACCTACCGTTATTCGCTTGCGAGCCAATGGCAGGAGAGCGATGCTCGCGGAGTTACCCAAGTCAACGCGTTTGGCTTCCAACAGTATCTCAATCTCTTCTCCGACTTCACCTATTACTTAGATGACGCTACCGATTATTACAACGTCACCCAAAACCCGATCACGTGCACCCCAGGATACGTAACCTGCGATCCCGGATCGCTGCACGTCAAGAGTTACATCTCATACTGTCCGGCAAACGACGCCCCGATCGCCACGCACGCCGCACCACACACGGTGACGCCAAGCCCGTTCGTTTTTTCCTGCGGCGACCAACGCGAACAACTCGACCGGCGGTTCGTCTCCGGGCTCAATATCTCGCGGAGCCTCAATCCGAACGGCAGGATTACGACCACCGCCGGACTCGGCGTGCGCAACGACAACGTCCCCGAGGTCGGGCTCTTTCTCGCGCACGATCAGGTAGCGTATCCGGACGGCACGCTCAGTCTCGCGCACGTGGTCGAGCGCGATACGTACGCTTGGGTTCAGAGCCTCATTCGGGTGGGACAGCGCCTCCAGCTCACTCCGGGCCTGCGCGCGGACGCATACGACTTCGACGTGGCCGACGTCGTCGGGGCGGACTCCGGAAGAGTCGCTTCGGGCATCGTCTGCCCGAAGTTCACTGCGGCGTATACCCTGTCGCCATATCAGGAACTCTATGCCGACTGGGGGCAAGGCTTTCACAGCAACGATGCGCGCGGCGTAACCGACACGCTCGACCCGCAGACTCAAGTGCCCTACAACTACCTAGGGCAACCGGTGCTCCAGAACGCGCCGCTGGTTCGCGCAGAAGGCGCCGAGCTGGGTTATCGTTATTCGCGCGGCGGGTTGAACAGCACGATTTCGTTCTGGCAGCTGCATCTCAACTCCGAGCTGGTCTTCGACGGTGACGCCGGGGTAACGTACGCCGGAGGCCCCACGATGCGGCGCGGCATTGAGTTCGCCAACTTCTACCAGCCGCTCCCGTGGCTTACGCTCGACGCCGATATTGCGACCTCGAACGCGCGCTTTCTCAACGATCCCGACAATCAGGGAACGTACGTGCCGGAGTCGATCGACGCCGTCACGGCGGCCGGAGTCACGGTGAATGAGAGCAACTACGCTGCGAGTCTGCGGCTACGCTACTTCGGACCCCGCGTTTTGGATCAAGAGGGCAACGCCGTGTCGGCGGCGTCGGTTACCTACGACGCCCAGGGAACGTGGAAGTCCCATCGCGGATACGACCTCCAGGCGGACGTCTTCAACATCTTCAACGCGCAGACCGACGACGTCGAATATTATTACCAGTCGTGGCTCCCGCAGGACGCCCGCAACCCCGCGTACGCGCGAAATCCTTTAATCAATCCGACCCGTGGGGGAGCGGGCGTGAGCGACTATTACTTTCATCCGGGCGAGAAGCGCACCGTCCGATTAACGCTCGTCACCCGTCCATAGAGGAGACCGCGATAGCTAGACCGCGACCTCGACGCCGACCTCGATTTGCCGGTTCGCTTTGATTTCAAGCTCGGTAGCCAGCGTGCGCGAGTTGCGCTGCAACACTTCGAAGAATCGCCGTTGCCAACTCGGCAATCCGCCGGTCCTCTTACCGACGATGACGGGATTGGCGAAGACGAACGACGTCGTATCTTTGTCGATGTTCAAATTCGCGGCACCGCAAGCGTTGAGAATCGGTGCCAATCTTTGCATTTCCATGTAGCCGAAATCGGCGCGAATTCGCACGAGCCGCTCCGAGATCTCGTCGATCGTTACGCGTCGATCTTCCGGCACATACGGGCGCGCGACTCTCTTTACAGTTAGCAAGATGACGAGCTCGTCGCTGACGAGCCGTTCGAGCCACCGATGGGAGTTGACGAAAGGAACGCCGGTAGGATCGCCGCTAAGAAGGACGACGGCGCCTTGCGGTGGCGATGCCAGCGCGCCGTGCTCGGTCACGAACTTCTCCACCGGCTCTCGCTGCCCGAGCAGCTCGCGCGCGACCGCTCGCCGTCCCATGAGCCAGGTAACGGCAGTCACCGAGATGACGGCCGCGATGGCAAGCGGCAGCCACGCCCCGTCGATGAACTTGTGCAGACCGGCAAGAACAAAGGTTGCATCGAGCAGCGCGAACGCGCCCGCCACCGCCAGGGCCGCCACCGGCTTCCAGCCCAGCGCGCGGGTCGCCACAACGTAAAATACGATATCAGTCGCGAGCATCGTCGCGGAGACGGCGAGACCGTACATTGCCGCGAGCCGGTCGCTGCTGCGGAACGTGACAACGAGCAGAATGCACACGATTGCGAGGATCGCGTTAACGAACGGCACGTAGACCTGCCCGCGCTGATCCTTGGATGTATGCAGCACCGTCATGTTTGGACAGAGATTGAGGGCTATGGCTTGCTCGGTCAGAGTAAATGCGCCCGATATCAACGACTGGGACGCAATGATCGTGGCGGCAGTGGCCAAGACTACCATCGGTATCAGCGTCCAGCCCGGCGTGAGTGCGTAGAATGGCGAATCGAGCGCTCTGGGATCGGCGGCGACGAGCGCACCCTGACCGGCGTAGTTCAGAATGAGTGCCGGAAACACGAAGCCATACCATGCTAGCGTGATGGGAATGCGACCGAAGTGCGACATGTCGGCATAAAGCGCTTCGGCCCCGGTCATTCCGAGAATGATCGCACCGAAGATGAGAAACCCGAAGATTCCGTGATGCGTTACGAACCGCACGGCGTGCAGCGGATTGAGCGCGGCAAGAATCGCGGGATGGGCGACGATCGCAATCAGGCCCGACGCGGCGATCGCGACAAACCAGAAGGCCATGATCGGGCCGAAGATGACTCCAACGCTTTGCGTTCCTCGCCATTGAATCGCAAACAGCCCCAGCAAGATTCCAGCCGAGATCGGAACGATAAGATGTTGTGCTGCCGGCGTGGCGACACCCAGTCCCTCGACCGCCGAGATCACCGAGATCGCGGGCGTGATCATCCCGTCGCCAATAATCATCGCTCCTCCGACCACGGCCACCCAGAGAAGCCAGTCGACGTGCATCGGAACGCCGAATATCTTCGGAGGCTCGGCGCGCGCCAGCAAGGCGAGAATCCCGCCCTCGCCGTCGTGATCGACGCGCATCAAAACCGTGACGTACTTAATGCAAACGACGAAGAAAAGCGCCCAAACGAGCAGCGAGACGATGCCGACCGCATTCTCTACCGTCGCAGCGGCATTCGAACTCGTGAAGCAGGTCTTGATCGTGTAAAGCGGGCTGGTTCCGATGTCGCCGAAGACGACCCCGAGCGCCGCGATGGCAAGACCCGCCGGCAATGGTCGACGCAACGATCAGCTACTGACTCGCGCGATCTCGCGCGCGGCGCGCTCGCCCGAGATGACCGCGCCGTTAATGTACCCCATATCGTTATACGATGTCTGCTCGCCGGCAAAGAACACGTTGCGCTCCGGCAGCGGCTCGATTCCGGCGAACTGCGTGTACTGGCCTACTCCGTAGTACGAATACGCCCCATGGTGCCACGGATCGTGCGCCCACACGTCGAGGTACGCGACGCCCGTGTAGAGTTTCGCGATTCCCGGATAGACGCGATCGAGTTCGCCGACGTACTTTTCTGCGATGGCCTTCGGCGCGGGACCATGGGGGGCGGCGGGGAGCACCCCGCGTCGCCCACCCGGAAAGCCCACGAGAATTCCGTATTTGCCCGGCTGCGCCGCCGAGACGTCCCACGATTCCTCGTAGGGAAACTGTACGTAAGAGGAGCCGTCGTAGCGCTCCGCATTCCATATTCGGCGACGGAATTGCATGTGCAGCTTCGCGTTCGTGCCGAGCTCGAGATTTTCGATCGCGATGCGCTTGAGCGGCGAGAATCGAACGCGCCGCAGATCCACCTTACGCAGCGTCGTGAAGGGAATCGCAAGGCAGACGAAGTCGGCGGTTACGTCGAAGACGTGCTTCTCCGCCGCAAACGTGCAGATCAGCGACCCGTCCGAACGCTCGCGCAGTGCGACGAGCGCCGTGCTGGTCTCGACCGCGCCGGAGGGAAGTGCCGCCGCCATCCGCGTGGCGAGTTGATCGTTGCCGCCCTCGATGTGTAACGCCTCGTCCGTCCCGTCAACGTTGAAATCGTTAGGCCCTTCGAAGCCGAGCAGATAAATCAAATTCAGCGCGCTTTGATGCGAGGGATCGGCTCCGAACTCGCCGACACACCCGTTCGCGAGCAGGGCACCGATCTTCGAGCTCTGACCACCGGGAACGTTCGACTCGATCCAATCGGCAACGCTCGTGCGATCGAGCGCTCGACCCGCCGGCGTCGAGCGATCGTACTTTGTCGGATAACCGGCCGCACGCGCCGCGGCATGAAGCGGTTTGCGAACGTGCGCGAGGTAGTCAGCCTTCGCCTCGTCAACGGTATAGCGAACGCCTTTGAAAAAATACGTGTCGTGTCCCGGCTCGTGGCGATTGACGTTGATCAGCCGCAAGTCGAGCTCGCGCGCAAGACGTTGGACCTCGAGCTGGCCAATCGAGATAAACTCTCCGCCATGTTCGGCAATCTGGCCCTCCGCGAAATAGTTGCGCAACGTCCACGTCCGTCCGCCGATGCGATCGCTCGCCTCGAAGACACGGCTCGCGATGCCGGCTTGTCGCAGACGGTAGGCACACGTGAGCCCGGCAGCGCCGGCCCCCACGATGACCACGCGCCGGTCCTTCAGGCCAGCCCGAAGAAATACTCCCGGCACTTGATGCACGCCCGGAAGTTCCGTGCACGCTGCAAGCGCGCTTGCAGCGCCGGCGAGGAACGCATGCCGCGTGTAACGCATCGCCGGCTATAGATGCAATGCCTGCACCCGAATGCCTCCAACGATCGCGAGGCGGTGGGATATCGCGCGGCCCTTAACCAAGAAGGGCGAATGGCCACGATAGAACGGCGCGAGTTCTTATTTGCCCTCGGCGCATCGGGGCTCGCACCATCCTTGCTGGGGATCTCGGACAGCGATGTGCCGGCAGTCGAACCTCTCGATCGCGCCCTCGTGCTTAGCGGCGGCGGCGCGCTCGGCGCTTACGAGGCCGGCCTCGTCGGCGCTCTGGCGGCTCGCGGTGCCGTGAGCGATGGCTCACCGCTCCTCCCCTACGAGATCGTTTGCGGGACGTCGATCGGGGCGCTCAACGGCTGGTTCGTTGCAACCGGCCAATACACCAAACTTCACGACCTTTGGTACGGCATCAGCGCCGAAAAACTCATGCGTCCGAAGCCCGAGTATGAAGCCTTGCGCGATTCGCAGAGCGGGCTCATCGACCGGGGCGCGTCGGTAGTTCAGCTGGCACGGCTCGCGAAAAACCAGACCGGTGTGTTGCAAAGCAAGCCGGTCTACGACTGGATCGTGCGCAACGTCGATCCCGCGACGCCACTCGTAATGCTGATGGTATGGGCGGTAACGAACCTCACGTTGCAGCGCCCCGAGTACTTTTTTCTGCGCCCGTACGGCGCCGGCACGGATCTCCCCGAGAGGGTCGTGCACGCGCTGCGGCTCTCCCTGGGGTCGCAAACGGTCGTGCGCGAGGCGACGCCAGACTTGTTGCATCGCGCGATCTTCGCTTCGGCGGCGCTTCCAATTGTGTTCGATCCGGTGCTTATCCCGGGGCCCGACGGTGCGATCAACGAGTACTGTGACGGGGGCGTCGCAAGCAACTCGCCGGTGGGCATCGCGCATGCCGTTTCAAAGGCGGCCGACGTCGTGTTACTGGACCCGCCGTTCCAACCGAGCCCCGACATTAGAGATGCGATAGCGATTGCTTACAGCGTGTTCGGAACGATGCAGCGCAAGATTCTCGAGACCGAGATGCACAACGTGTATTTTCAATCGCTGGCCAGGCGAGCAATAGCCCGCCTGACGACCGAAGAGTTTGCGCGCGCCGCAGGCGGCAACAAACTCCTTGAAAGGTTCGTGCAAACGGTTCCCGTGACCGATTTACGCTATATTCGGCCGGAGCAAACTCTGCCGGTCACCGTCGCCGGCTTCCAGGATGAAGAGGGCATCGGCAAGGCTTACCGTACCGGTTGGCTCGACGTCGAACGCGGTTTCACCCCATACGACTGGTCGACGTTCGAACTCTGACTAAAGCTCGGGCCACGGACAAAGCGCCCGCTCACCGAAAAATAATATGCAAACGCGCGCGTTTTGAAGGCTAAAAAGCGGCTTCGCCGTAGCGAGCCTCTTTAAGACGGAAGTGTTTTTTATGAGTAGGGTCGATCGCCGGTTCCTAACGCTCGCCATCGCTCTTGGCGTGGTCTCCTGCACGCCCAACTATTACATGCCAAATGTGATCCGGCTAACTCCCAACGGAACGGCATCGAGCCCTGCCGGAGAATCGATCAAATCGTCGTTCACGTTGACCGCGTTGGAAGACGGCTACACGGGTCTATTTACCGCTCAAACGATCGTCGGAGAATGTTGGGTCGTTCAAACGCCGATCACAACGAGCGGGCTCTGGACCGTGGTCCCGCAAGGCCTCACTTGCAGCAAGTTCGATACCGAGCAGATCCAAGTCAAAGATACCAACGGCCATTCGGCCGTCACCTACATTCGTTCGACGAAGTAGCTTCGGCTCAACGTTACAGCTTCAAGTCGAAGACCGTTCCACATCCTCCTTGGCTGCCGGAACAATCTCCGCTGCCTCCCTGATACGTAGTGCCGTAGATTTTGTGTTTTAGCGCAACGACAGGCGCCTCCGGATCGGACCCGCCGGCACCGCCCGCGAAACTGTAGAGCACGCTCTCCTCGCCTTGCGGCGTCACCTTGAAAACGCTACCGAGGCCCTTCGTGCCTCCCCCGATGGTCGTGCCGTAAAAGGCGCCCTTCGAGAGCAACAGATTTGCTCCGGGTCCGTTTCCGTCGGGAATGTCTTGGAAGCTGTAGAGCAGGCTTTCTTTGCCTGCTGTGGTCACCTGGAAGAACGTCCCAGAACTTTTCGTGCCCCCGCCCTCCGTCGTGCCAAAAAGCACGCCGTTGTTGGCGGTCAAGCCGTTCGGAAAGGCCCCATCCGTTGCGCCGCCCGCAAACGTGTAGAGCGTACGCTTCTTACCCAATTTACTGATCTCAAAGATCGTTCCGCATCCAGTAGTGCCGCAACCCGCGCCGCCCTCTAACGTGCTGCCGTAAAGCTTGCCGTCGAGCAGCGTTAGACCCGAATATAGCCGCTGGCCGTCAGAACCGCCCTTGAACGCGTAGAGCACGCGCTCCCCGCCGGATGTGCTGACCTCAAAAACGGTCCCGCAGCCGGCACCGCCGCAACCCGAGCCGCCGCCAACCACAGTCGTGCCGTACAGCTTGCCGTTCGCCGCCGTCAATCCCGCGGCCGGAAAACCGCCATCGCTCCCGCCGGCAAACCGGTACAGCACGCCTTCCGTGCCGGATGTACTCACTTCGAAAACGGTCCCATGGTCGCCCGTCCCACCTCCACCGGTGGTGCCGTAGAGCATCCCGTTGTACGCCAGCAGACCTGCATATGGCCAGGCACCGTCTGTACCGCTATTGAAACCACCGGAGAAGTTGTAGATGACGTGCTCCGCACCGGACGCACTCACTTTGTAAACCGTGCCGCAGCCGAGGTAACAGTCGTTACTTCCGCAGCTGGCAGAGCAATAGTTGACCGAACCATTCAACGTCGTCCCGTACAACACGCCGTTTACCGCCGTCAAGCCCGCCAACGGGCTTGCGCCATCCGGCGTGCCTTTGAAGCTGTAGAGTGACTTATACTCACTCGACATGGGGCGCTGCTGCGCAAGCACCGTTGGCGGCGACGTAGAAATGGCGCTGTTGCCGCCGCAGCCAAAGAGCGCCGCGGTGACGAAGATTCCGACGATGCGTAGTAAGCGTTTCATGAGCCTTCCTCTTGGTACGCCTAGCGATTCAGACCTTCTTTCATGGGAAAGAGCCTCGGCATGAAGTGTCGCGACTTGAACGGCGGCGGCCGTCACATTCGTGGGTTGCGAAACGCTCCACGTTGGAGGGTTNNGCGGCCATTATTTATGGGGCGCTGACGCTATACTGGCACGATGTCAACACCTGGCCGGAGCTTGCGGCGCTTGCGAAAACCCCCTACCGTGAGTCTGTCGTCTATATTGTCGCAGCGGCCCTAATTGCGGGCGGAATTGCGATTCAATGGCGCCGAACGGCGCAGCTCGGCGCGGTCGTGCTGGGGGTCTTCTTCCTCCTAGTCGCGGTGCTTTGTATACCGGGCATCGTTGCGGCTCCGCTGACCTACAATAACTGGGGCAACTTCTTCGAGCAATTTTCTATTGCGTCGGGAGCGCTAATCGCTTATGCAAGCTTAGCCTCGGGCAGGCTACCTTCGGTGGCGCGCGCAGCCGGGATCGGGCGCATATGTTTTGGCATCTGCGTTATCTCGTTCACACTCGAGCAGGTATTCTATTTGGACGCCACGGCCGGCTTTGTTCCAAAGTGGCTCCCTCCGGGGCAAATGTTCTGGGCGATAGCCACCACGATTGCTTTCGCGCTTGCCGCCATCGCCATCGTGTCGGGGCGTCAGGCTCTTCTGGCCTCTCGACTCCTCACGGCAATGTTGGTGCTCTTCGGATTCCTGATATGGCTTCCGGCGCTCCTCGGCAGTCCCCACAGCCACTTCAACTGGGCCGAAAGCACGGAAAACCTGGCGATCGCCGCAGTCGCGTGGATCCTCGCCGATTATTTGCGCTTGCCGGATCGGGCAATCGTTCCTCGGCGGTTGTAGAGCTTTACTGCTGCGCCTGCGCAGCGTAGCGGAAGCGCCCAGGCATCCACACGCAGCGGCTCCCGTCGTCCATGATGAATGATTCAAAGCCATCGACTTCGGGGTTAAACTCCGCGTTATGCAGTTTGGTCGCCGGCCAATCCACAGCAGGGTCTTGACGCGCCGCAGCGCGGGCTTTGCTGTTCGAGAACTGCCGTAAGTTTACCAGCGCATTCAGAGCGGAAGCCAGCCTTTTTGCGTCGTCCATGCGAGTGCGCTTCTACGCACGCGTCGTCGAGACCTCAGGGAAGGGCCCGCCTGAGCGAGCCCTTCCTGTTATCTCGGATCGAGCGACGCTCGGAACTATATCTTGGCTGTGCTGACCGTCGCACCGATGGGATATTGGGTGCCCGTCAGGTATTTTTGATTCTCTCCACCCGGAAAAGAGTCGATGCCGACCGTTCCGCAATAAGTATCCGGGGCGACGATCGCGGAGCCTTGTACCCAAGGTTGAACGACGTCGCTGAAACCGCACGAACCCGGTAGCGCGAACTCGGCGGTCGTCGTACCGAACTTGCCGTTGATCTTGACTTGATAGATTCCGGAGCCGGCCGAAGGACTAAAAGACTGATCGACGAGATCCACATGCTTTCCGTCCCACTGAACGCCGCCTGGGAAGTGGATGGTCACGTTAAGGTATAGCGCCTTAAACGTGCCGCTGCCGCGCGGAAGTTCGACGACGACGGTTCCGCCCGAAGTAGGCCCTTCGGCTTCGACAAACAGGTTGCCTCGATTGTCGTACGCTGGGGGGAAGTAGTAGTACATTCCCGGCGCCTGGTATACTTGCGGCGTACCCGTGGCATGCGCAAAGACGAAGATGCCGCCCGGATCGCTGCTCGAGACGAAAGTGGCGACGGCGAGATTTCCGGTCTTCGGGTCGACCGAGCAGCCGACGGGAGATTGGCCCGGAGTGTCGAGGGTTTTGATTGGGTTCGTGCCGCCGTGCGCGTACTCCGTGACGTCGGACGCCTCGAACTGCGTGATGAAGACGTTGCCGGATTTATCGGTGCACTGACCGTACGGTGCAGCGAAGCCGGTCAGCGTTCCCACCATTTTGCCATTCGGATACGAGTACACGTACACGTCATCGGTCTTTTGGTCGGAGACGTAAAGCAACTGTTGCTTCTTGGCGTCGGGAGACATCCACGAAGGCTGATGGTCGGGCTGCACGGTCATCCGAGCCTTGCCCGGTATCGTGGGAGTCATGACGTTGGCTAGCGATGGCGAGCCGGGATTGGCCGCAGCGGCGTTCTGGGCTGCTGTAGGCGGGGCGAATGCTGATTGCGCGCCGCCGGAACTGCAGCCGGCGAAGATAGCGGCAGCCGCAATGCTGCCTACGACATATTTTAGCGAGATCGAGGTATTCATGAGAGATGTTTGATCCTTAATCTTAGAGAGCGGGCCGAAGCGGGAACCGCCGGGGTTGTATCGGTCGCTCCCGGCTGAAGGCATCCGGGGGAAGCGCCGTTCCCGGGTACTCTAGCAACTCAGCCGTTCGAAAGCGTACGGGCCCCGTGCGCGGGCAGGGTCTTCAGTGCGCCCCGCGCTATCCTAGGCGCACGAGAGCATCTACTCCGTGCTCCGGAAAGGTAGGACATGATTCAATCCACTTTTCGCCCGAGTCGAATCGCAGTCGCAGGCATGGTCGCGGTTGGCATGGCCATCGCAGTCTCGAGCTTAGGCATCGTGCGGGCAGAACGCGTGACGCCGGACAAGAGCAAGACCTACAAATGCAGCAGCGGCACGGCGTGCGTCGAGGGCAACTCAACGGGCAGCAGCACCTGGGGCGTCTACGGCACGGCCACAACGGATGACGGCGTGCACGGGGTTTCGTCCGCGAATGGAGACTCCGGCGTTGCCGGCATCGCTACGGGCGGAAACGGCCACGGGGTTTACGGCCTCTCCTCAAACGGTGTCGGCGTGTATGGCAGGACCTCAAGCGACGATTCGTACGGCGTTGAGGGCACAACTACCACAGGCGACGCAGGCCCAGACTCAGCCGGTGTCTACGGCTACGCCACTAGTACCGGCGGCACTGGTGTCGTCGGCGAGTCCGACGCCAGCTCGAACTCAGGCCACTACTACGGGGTCTTGGCGTTAGCTGACACTGCGGCCACCGACATGTTTGACGCATATAACTCGAGCACCGGCGACTCGTGCGGGATCACTGCGGTCGCCGATCTAGGATGCTCGGGAAGCATTCAGGGCGGAGACCTACGGGTGCGGCACAACAACAGCAGCGGCCAGAAGGTGCTCGCCTATGCGTCGGAGTCGGCAACGGCAACGATCGAAGACGTCGGAACCGCACGAATGAGCGGAGGCATCGCGAACGTGCAGATCGATCCAGCCTTTGCCTCGGTGATGGATCACAAGTGGTACTATGTCTTCCTCACGCCGCTGGGCGACACACGCGGTCTCTACGTCGGCATGAAGACGCCGTCGGCGTTCCAGGTGCGCGAAACCGAGCGCGGGCGTGACACGCTCTCATTCGACTATCGCATCGTGGCCCATCCGCTGGATGCGAAGAACGATCGCTTGCCGCTCGCTCCTGCCATGAAGCAACCGAGAGTCATGCATCGGGCGCACTAACACTCGGTTAAGGCAAACGAACCCGCGGCGGTTTAGATCTGTGGAGTTCGTCGGGGTGCGTCAGCCTTTTTCTCCTCCGCGCGTTGCCTTGATGTATCATGCGCAGTCTGCACGCACGGCTTGACGGCTGCAATGGCTTTGCCGAGGGATACTACCGTGCAAGATCCTCGGAACTTCCGGTTTCTCCGCGAAGTAATGCGTCATCCGCTCGAACCCGTAACCGTCACCGTGGGATAGGAGCCAGAGCCTTTGTAAACGAGGCCCCCCTCTGCCGGGCGCCGCGATCGAAGCGAGAGGCCAAAGCGCTCTAAGGCCCGCAAAACGAGGCCCGCCCCGCCGGGCGACTCAATCCTGCACGGAGAATGCTACAGCCGTGGACCTGGTTGCTGCAGATAACTCGCCGCTCACAGATGCGTATGCGAAACTGTCTTGGGCAGATGATCACATTGATAGGCTGATTTCAGAAATGAGGAATGTGGGTGAGGTGCCCGCTCAAGCGGTGACAGCAGAAGATGGGCTTGAGCCACCATACCTTCATCTCCGCAAGATACTTGTCCCCGAAATCCCCACTCATCTGGCCTTCATCGCAGCCGACGCAATCCATAACATTCGAATCGCGCTCGATTATTTGATGGCTGCGCTCACCGCGCAGAATGGGAAGGTCACCTTCCCAACCTTTCCGATATGTGAAACTCAAAAACAGCTGCGAAAGCGCGACGAGATGAACTCCGTCGCACCTAGAGCACGAGCTTTCATCACACTCGGTCTCGTTTTTGTTGCCCCGCCATCATAAACCTTGAGTAGTGAGAATGGGCTTTATCGATAGCGAAAGTGGATCGGCGATCTCACTGTTTTCCTCTAGGTTGAGCTCCGCAGGAAGGGAGTTNNAGTAACCGTACAACTAGAGGCGCGCTTCGACAAGCTCCCGCGCCTCGACGATGCGGCCGTCGAGCAATCCGATCTTGCGCTGCGCGCATGTCGCGAAGCGGCGATCGTGAGTTACCATAACGACCGTGGATCCCCGCTCATGCAATTGCCCGAGGAGTTCCATGATGGCTTCTCCATGAGCGGTGTCGAGGTTTCCGGTTGGCTCGTCGGCAAGCAGAACGGAGGGATCG
>PKWF01000131.1:0-8036 GCA_003133185.1 Vulcanimicrobiota bacterium
GCGTGCACTTTCTCATTGCGGCTCTCGTGCTCGTTACGACGCTCGTCTTGCGCTTGGATCGCGTCTACGTCATTGCCACGGTGGGCTTGGTGGCGCTCGTGCTCAGCATGGAGCTGATGAATACGGCGATCGAGTCGATCGTCGACTTGCTGACCGTCGCGCATCATCCGCTGGCCAAGAGCGCCAAAGATGCGGCCGCGGGCGCGGTGCTCGTTGCCGCGATCGGCGCGGTGCTGGCCGCATATTTGATCCTTTATCAAGGCCTTATGAGCGGCGAGGCGCGCGTCTTTGCTGCCGTGAAGGCCGTGCCCGCCAACGTGGCGCTAATCGTGCTGGCGGTCGTAGCGATCGCGACGATTTTCGCCAAGGCCTGGGTCGGTCGCGGCTCGGCGCTCCAGGGGGGAGCCGTATCGGGACACGCGGCGTTAGCGTTTGCCGCAGCGACGATGCTCTCGTTTTTTTACCAGAAACCGCTCGCCGCTATCCTGGCCTATTTCGTCGCCTTCTTAGTCGCCCAGAGTCGCGTAGAGGCGCAGATCCACCGCCCCTTCGAGGTCTTCTGGGGAGCCGTACTCGGCACGCTCGTCGCCTTGGCGATCTACGTGCTGGTGCGGCCTCACGTTGTGTTATAATGGCGCCGACTTGAACACGGACCCCGGTCGAAGTACCCCCGAAGGCCTGCCGTACGAGCTCATCGCGCTGGTCGTACTCGTCCTCCTCGCGGCCTTCTTTGCGGCTTCGGAGGCGGCGCTGGTCTCGATCTCGCGGCTGCGCGCCCGAGCGATCGCCGACCGGCGCGTGCGCGGTTCGAGCAATCTCCAGGATCTCGTCGAGGATAAGAGCCGCTTTTTGACGTCGGTGCTCGTCGGCAACACGATCGTGCTGCTGGCCGCCGATTCGCTTGCAACCTACATCGCGATTTCGCTCGGGCTTCCGTCGGCGGCGGTCCTTTCGACCCTCGTGATGACGATCGTCTTTCTGCTCGTGGGAGAGATTATCCCGAAGACGATCGTGACCGGCGATTCCGAGCGTTGGGCGCTTCGACTCGCGCCTCCGATGCGCTACGCCTCATACGTGCTCGCGCCGATCGCGCGGACGTTTCAGGGCGCGACCGACCTCATTCTCAAAGCGTTGCGCATCAAGCACGCGCAGCATATATACGTCACCGAAGAAGATATTCGGCTACTGGTCAACGTGGGCGCGGAACAGCGTGTGATCGAAGAGCAGGAACGCCAGCTCATTCACTCGGTGATGGAGTTCGGCGATACGATCGTGCGCGAAGTCATGAAGCCGCGCCCCGAGATGATCGCCGTGTCGATCGACGACTCCCCGCGGCGCGTGCTCGACGTCGTCACGGCCGAGGGTTATTCGAAGTTGCCCGTCTATCAAGAATCGAAAGACGATATCGTGGGCGTGATTCACGACCGCGAGCTTTTGGTTGCGCTTGCAAACGGCTCGCTCGCTCACGCCAGCGTTCGCTCGCTGATGCGCCTGGCGGTGCACGTCCCGGAGACGAAGAAGATCGCCGAGCTCCTGCGAGAGATGCAGCGAGATAAGTTTTCGCTGGCGATCGTCGTGGACGAATACGGCGGCACCGCGGGTCTGGTGACGATGGAAGACCTATTGGAGGAGATCGTCGGAGAGATTCGGGACGAGCACGACGCCGACGAGCAAGAACCGATCTCGGTGGTCTCGGAGTGTGAAGCGATCGTCGAAGCGGGCACGAACATCGAAGACGTCAATGCGAGGCTCGGAACCGAGCTTCCGACTGAGGATTTCGAGACGATCGGCGGCTACACGGTCGGCCTCTTCGGGCGACTTCCCAACGAAGGGGAAGAGATCGTTGCGGACGACCACACACGCTTGCGCGTCGATCGAACGCGCGGCCGTCGCATCCTCGCGGTTCGCGTCTATACCAACGGCAGCATTACGCAACCGCAACAATCGGAGGATTCTGACGCCGCCGCGCGCTTATAAAACTCGCGGCATCGTTCTTCGCCGGCGCCAGCTCTCCGAAGCCGATCGCATCGTGACGATTTTTACGCGCGAACGCGGCAAGCTCGACGCGGTCGCGAAGGGAGTTCGCCGNNTCATCGTCTCGGCCGAGACGCTCTCGGCGCCGTGGCCGCTACTGGTCGAGCCGGATCGCTACGCAGTCGTCTCGCTCATGGCCGAAACGATCGATGCATTCTGCGAACCCGAGCTACCGCTTCCCGAAGTGTACGATCTGCTTGC
Organism: Vulcanimicrobiota bacterium; assembly: GCA_003133185.1. Lineage (GTDB taxonomy): Bacteria > Vulcanimicrobiota > Vulcanimicrobiia > Vulcanimicrobiales > Vulcanimicrobiaceae > Cybelea > Cybelea tyrphae. The sequence continues at coordinate 2,236 of PKWF01000131.1, forward strand.
GCGCGGCATCGGGTCGATCGCCGCTTGCGCGGATCCCCGGGCTCTCCTGCCGCGCTTTTCGCTTCGTCTGCTCGACATGCTGGGCCTCGCCCCGCCGCTCGACNNCGCTGGCGCGACCTGGCGGAGTTAACGGCGGAGGACCTCGTGAATCTGCGCGCGTTGGCCGTACCGAAAGGAAGCGGTCCCGTCGCCGCCCTGCATGCGACGCCCGCAGCGGCGCACGCGGTCGCGGAGCTCGTCGCCCACCATTTGGGCCGGCGGCCCAAAGCAGTCGCGTATCTCGGCGGCCTCGGAGCATGATCATGGCGCTGGATGTCGGCAGCAAGCGCATCGGCATCGCCGTTTCGGATCCGAGCGCAACGTTCGCACTTCCGATCGCCACGATCGCGCGGACGAACCGGCGCGAGGACTTTGCGAGACTTAAAGAGCTGGTCGATTCCTATGGCGTCGACGAGCTGGTCGTGGGAGATCCATTGACCCTCGCCGGCGAGCGAGGGATCGCGGCGCGCGAGATCGACTCGTTCGTCGAGAAGCTTCGCGAGGTGTTCGCGGGTACGATTCACCGCGTGGACGAGCGTCTCACGACCGCCCAAGCGACGAAAAGTCTAATCGCTGCCGACGTTTCGCGGCAAAAGCGCCGGACGATCGTCGACCGGATGGCGGCTGCGTTGATCCTCGAATCGTTTCTCGCGCGNNCCTCTTTTGGTATGCGGTCGCCGCGGACCGGTCTCACCCGCAAGCGTCGGAGCAGCTCGTGGTTCAGACGGGTACGACGTTCGACGAAATCGCCCGCCAGCTCGCAGCCGGCGGAGTCATCGGCAACACCCTGACGTTCCGGATTCTCGCGAAACTGCGCGATGAAGACGTAGCCGTGCGAGCGGGGGAATACCGCTTCGGGCCCCACGTCACGCAGAGCGAAGTCTTGCACGCTTTGGTAACCGGCGGCGCGCAAGTGGCGGCGTGGGTGACGATTCCCGAAGGTTTTACCGCCGAGCAAATCGCGGAGCGACTGCAGAGCGACGGGTTCGGATCTTCGGAAGCGCTGCGACGCGATTTCGTACGGGAGACGCTGGTGGTCGACGGCACTCGCACGAAAAGCCTCGAAGGCTTTCTCTTTCCCAGCACCTATTTGATGCCGCTTGGAGCTGCGCCGGAACAGGTCGCGGCTCTGCTCACCGCGCAGTTTCTCAAGGAGCTGCCCCGCGATGCCGCATCGCGGGCGCGCGCTCTGCACGTCAGCGTCACGCAGGCAGTAACCGTCGCGTCGCTCGTCGAGCGAGAGGCGAAGAGCCAAGGCGATCGTCCGAAAATCGCCGCAGTAATCTACAACCGGCTTCGCCTTGGCATGCCGCTGCAGGTAGACGCAACGATCGAGTANNTACAATAGCTACGTCCATGCGGGGCTGCCTCCAACACCGATCGCCAATCCCGGTCTCGCGTCGCTGGAAGCGGCCCTCCACCCCGCCAAGAGCGAGAATCTCTACTACGTCTACTGCGGCAATGGGCGCCATGTTTTCGCCAAGACTTTGGCGGAACATCAAGCCAACGTCGCACGCTGTTTGCAATAGAAGGGAGTTAGGCAAATGCCATCCTCCAACGGAGAAAGTGCGATGCCGCACACTCCGCTCGAGCTCAAAGAGGTGCTCTACATCGAGACGAACGAGGGCGCGTCGCTGCCGTTCGAGGTCGTGGGTATCTTAGAAGACCCGCAGGAAAGCGTCTCGTATGCTGTCCTGGTGCACGAACCCGAAACCGAGGGTGACGAGCAGTTCATCGTAACCGATCTCGCCGGGAATCTCTTGGAGAACGACGTGCTCGCACAAGAGATTCTCGACGACTTCCTGACGTACGTCGACGAAGGCGACGAGGGTGGCGCAGCGGACGAGGAGCCGGGCTAATTCGCGTCCTATTCCTTTCCGCCAGCGTCGGCGTCGGGCACGTCTCGGCGGCAAATGCGGTCGCTGACGAGCTACGGCGCAGCGACCCGACGGCAAAGACGCGAGTCGTCGATTCATACAAGTATGCCGCGCTAGTCGTGTCGCGCGTCGTCTCCGACGGCTATTTGCGGATGGTCAAGAGCATTCCCCAGATGTACCGATACATCTACGACCGCGCCGAGCGAGCCACGGAGGTCGGGAGATTTCGGGCCTGGGCGCACGAGTTTACCGCCGATAATTTGCGACCGCTGATGTTGCGCGAACGTCCCGACGCGGTCGTCTGCACGCATGCCTTCCCGTGCGGAGCCATGGCCGAATACAAACGCCGCTTTAGCGACGCACCGCCCGTCGTCGCCATCGTGACGGATTTTGCGGTGCACGGATTCTGGATTCATCGCAACATCGACCGGTACGTCGTTGCTACTGACGCAATGCGCGACTCGTTGCTCTCCCGCCACGTCCGGACGGAAGCGATCGCCGTGAGCGGAATCCCGGTGCGCCCCGAGTTCGTGCGATCGAAGGAGCCGCGCGATGCCTTGCGGGAGCGGCTCGATCTTCCGCGCGATCGTTACGTAGCGCTGCTGATGGGAGGAGGCCTCGGGATTGCTCCGCTCGAGCGCATGCTCTGTGCGCTGGACTCGGTTCGCGCACCCCTTGCGGCGGTCGTCATCGCCGGGAAAAACGCGCGAATCGGGCGCCCTCTTACCGATGCGGCCGAAAGTTTGCGCTTTCCCGTGCGAGTACTGCGCTTTGTAAATAACGTTTACGACTACATGCACGCGGCGGACGTGCTCGTGACGAAGCCAGGCGGCCTTAGCACGGCGGAAGCGCTTGTGGCCCAGGTGCCCCTGGTTCTCTGCAAGCCGTTGCCGGGCCAGGAAGAACGGAACGCTCGGGTGCTCGTTGAGGCCGGAGCTGCCACGCGCACGTCGGAAACGAGCGAGCTGCCGGAGATGCTCGACGCAATTTTGGGGGATAAGGTTCGACAAGAGAAGATGATTGCAGCAGCGAGGCGCCTGGCGCGGCCGAACGCCGCAACCGAAGCGGCGTCGATGATCACACGATTGGTGCAGACCGATAAGGAGGTTGTTGCGTGAAGCTCCCCTCGTCACGGGTCTACGGCGGATGGCTGGCACTCGCGCGATTACTGACAGGCGCCATCTGGCTCGACCACGGCGTTCCCAAGTTTCTTAACAGCGTGCAGTTTATGCCGCCTGCGGGTGCTTTCGGAACGTACTTGCAGGATGGGATCGTCAAAACGGTGGGGCCGTATCACGACTTTCTCGTCAACACGGTTCAGCCGAACGCAGCCCTTTTCGCCGAGCTCGTGCGCTTCGGAGAAGTTTGCGTCGGCATCTCACTGCTGCTCGGCCTATTCTCGCGCGTCGGCGGGTTCGTTGGAATTCTTTTGCCTCTCAACTATCTCGCCGCTCGAGCCGCGCTCGGGACGTTCAACGGGTGGTCCTCGATCGACGGTTGTCTCATGCTCTTGTCAGCGCTAAGTTTCGTGCTTCCCACCGGACGCGTTGCCGGTCTCGATGCGCTGATGTTACGCCCGTCGGTACGCCGCACGACGATCGTTGCGGAGATGGTTCCCGAACGGCCGCTGGACGGCCCAACCGCGCCTCCGTAGGAAGGTCCAGGCCCGCCGAATCGTCAAGCGGCCCCAAAAACCGTGGCCCGGTGACCAGGTCTGTCAGCAAACGGTGACCAAAACGGGCTCTTTGGCTTGGAGAGATGGCCGAGCGGCTGAAGGCGGCGGTTTGCTAAACCGTTATACGATGTAAAGTCGTATCGAGGGTTCGAATCCCTCTCTCTCCGAAGTCCGCCGAGATATGCGGTCGTAGCTCAATTGGATAGAGCAACAGGCTACGAACTTGTAGGTTGGGGGTTCGAGTCCCTCCGACCGCGATTCTCGACTCAATCGCGCAAGTACGATATGGTCGTCACGAACAGCATAATGATCGCAACGCCGATAAATACCGCTTTTGCCGGCAAGAACGTGTGTGCGAGGGGACCGAGTTGCGAGGCGCGCAAGAAATAGATCGCCCCGGCGACGCAGACGCCCAGGAGCTGCCCGGTCGTTCTCGCGGTCGCGAGAACGCCTGCCGCAATGCCCCGCCGATTCGCGGGAGCACTGCCCATGATCGTGCTGTTGTTCGGCTGAGTGAAGACGGCCGTACCTGCTCCGGTGACGAGCAGCGCAAGAATGAGAAGCTTTAAATCCGGATAGGCCGGCTGCGCCGCAAGAAGTAGGGATCCGGCGAGAAAACAGCTCGCGCCGGCCGTCGAGACGTAGCGCGCGGGCACGCGGTCGGAGAGTGCGCCCGCTGCGGGCGCCAGAAAAAGATTGAGTGCCGAGATCGGTAAGATCAAGAGACCTGCTTGGAGCGCCGTGCGCCCCATGCCGACTTGCGCGGAGAGCGGAATCGTGAAGATCACGCAATAAAGCGCGCAGAAGTACAGCGTGCCGGCAAGCACGGAAAATGCAAACGTTCGATTTTTGAATAAGTCAAGATCGAGAACCGGAGCCTTAGCCCGGCGTTCCACACTCAGAAAAGCCGCAACGCCTACGGCTCCGTACAGGAGTGCTCCGATCGTGCGAATCGAGCCCCAGCCCCAAACGTGCGCGCGAGAGAGCCCGAGCGCTATCGCGAAAAGGGCCGTGAACGCCAGGAGGGTACCCGGGATATCGAAGCCCTCGTTGACTCGACGGTCGCGCTTCAATATGAACGCCGCAACACCGAGTGCGGCGATCGAAATTGGAACGTTGATGATAAAAATCCAGTGCCAGTTCCACCAAGTGACGATGAGGCCGCCGAGAATCGGGCCGCTCGATAGGCCGAGCGCAACGGCGCCGCCATTGAGACCGATGGCGCGCCCGCGCTCGCTAGCCGGAAATACTTCGGTAATAATCGCCGGACTCGACGACATAAGCATCGAGGCGCCGAGCCCCTGGACCGCTCGTGCTGCGACCAGCACGAAGAACGAGGGTGCAAGTGCGCATGCCAGCGATGAGACGCCGAAAACGACAAAGCCGAGCGTGTACACGCGCTTTTGCCCCCACATGTCGCCGAGGCGTCCGAAAAGCACGAGCGTGGACGACGTCGTCAGCATATAAGCGATCAAAACCCATTCGGTGTTGTCGACCGTGGTGTGGAAACCGCGACCGATCGCCGGGAGCGCAACGTTTGCGATGCTGGAATCCAGCGGTGCCATGACTGCCCCCAGCATCACTGCCGCCAGCGCGTACCATCTGTATCTCGGGCTGGCGCGGAGAGTCTTTAGTTGCATGGCCACAGGCGGCCAGAGATATACCTGAAAGAGATGAGCCCCTGGCGCGCCAAGAAAGTAACTGCCAAGCCGCGAGAGTTGCGGGGCCCCTCCGCCCGTTCTGGAACCTGTTGTCCGCCGAGAGCGGTCTTGGTATACTGCGGTCTCGAAACCAGGTGCGGAGGGCTCGGCTCGGTAGCTCAGTGGTAGAGCAGGGGACTCATAAGCCCTTGGTCGTAGGTTCAAGTCCTACCCGAGCCAGAACGACGGGAGTCCGGCCGCTCCACCGGAGACGGCCGGCTTCATTCTGAGGTAATAAAGTCATGTCGACGATCCCATGCGATTTCTGCCCCCACCCGGTCGATCGGGCACAGATGGAGGAAATCGAAATCTCGCACTACGTGCCGGACAGCTCCGGTGAGGATCTCGCATACGCGAGAACCTATTTCTTTGGACATCCCGACTGCGTGCGGAAGTTCTACCGCACGCTTATCGATCATAAGCTGGATCTGTTCAAGCACATCCCGAGTGCCGGCGCTCCGCCCGATGCGGCTCGTTGACGTCGGAACCGTGCGCCCGTAGCGTAGCTGG
>PKWF01000131.1:8054-14778 GCA_003133185.1 Vulcanimicrobiota bacterium
GTGCTCGTCAGCGGCGATGTGGTACTGGAAGCGAAGAATGAAAAGGAGTCCCGGCGTGACGCCACCGCGCATGCCGAGATGCTGCTCCTACGCGAGGCAGCCCATCGTCTTGGTGCTTGGCGCTTGGGCGACGCGACACTCTACGTAACCAAAGAACCGTGCCTCATGTGTGCCGGGGCCATGATTGCGGCCCGAATCAAACGGCTCGTCTACGGTGCGCGCGACCCCAAGGGCGGCGCCGACGGGGGCGCGTTCGACATTCTGCGTTCGCCGCTCACGAATCATCGGCCAGAGGTGACCGAAGGAGTGCTGGAAGCCGAAGCCGCCGCGCAACTGCAAGCGTTCTTTCGCGCCAAGCGCGCCGGCGTGAAGAAGGGTTAAGACCGCGACCGTCCCAACCCTCAGCCTTGGAGAGGTGGTCGAGTGGTTGAAGGCACCCGCCTCGAAAGCGGGCGAACGTTAATAGCGTTCCGTGAGTTCGAATCTCACCCTCTCCGAGTTCTCAGCCATACAAATTTCCTTATCGTCTGCGCGAAGCGCAGTCCTGAGCCGGCGCGTAGCGCCGAGTCGAAGGGTGGAATCTCACCCTCTCCGCCATCCTTCGACAAGCTCAGGATGACATTTCCTTCGACAAGCTCAGGATGACATTACGGCGCTCAGGATGACGAGATGCGGGGCAACTGGACGGTAAAGCGCGAGCCGTTCGGACTCGTATCGAGCGAAATCGTTCCGCCGGCGCGCTCGACGGCGCGTTTAACGATCGCCAGCCCAAGACCCGAGCCGGCGACGTCGCGCTGGGTGCCTCGATAGAAGCGATCGAAGACGCGCGTTGCGTCCGTTGAGGGAATTCCTGGTCCGCGATCGGCAACCTCGATAATCGCGGTTCCATCTCGCGCGCTCACGTGCACGGCAATCGCGCCTTCGCCGTACTTTACCGCGTTGTCGGCCAAATTCGTTACGACGTATCCAAGCTCGGTCGGATCGATCGCCGCCAAAACCCCGCTTTGCGTCGAGACCTCGAACTGACGATCCGGATGTGCGTCGGCAATCGGAGAGATCAGATCGGCGACGAGGGTTCCGACATCGATTGGCGCGGTGGCCTGCGGAGTTTGCACGCTCTCCCAACGCTCTAAGAGGATCAGCTTATCGATCAACGCACCCATGATGCGGCTCTGATCGGTCATCGTATCCAAGATGCGATCGCGGTCCGGCGCGCTTTCGATACCGCCGCGGCGAAGGATCGCGATGAACCCTTGCACGACCGTCAGCGGCGTGCGGAGCTGATGACCGGCGTCGGCAATGAACTGGCGCATCGACGTGTTCGCGCGGTCGCGCGCCGCAAATGCCCGCTCCATCTGCTCGATTGCACCGTTATACACCGTGGCGAGCGACCCCAGCTCGTGACGCTCGTCGGCGGCGATCGGCTGCGGCGTTAAGTCGCCCGAGGCAAACCGCGCCAGCGCAGAAGTAACGTCGTCGAGCGGCCGCAACGCCTGTTTGGTGAGCGCCCGCGCCACCAGCGTGGCGCAAACTACGGCGACCGCCAGCGCGATCAGCAAGGGTATGGTAAACGAGCCTACCGTGCGCACCAGGGCGGCGTCGTTGCTCTTAACGACCACATAGACGCTTCCGACGTGCGCGAACAGCTGCTGAAGCCCGAACGCGGTGGCGAGGCCAAGGATAACGCGCGAAAGCGGGCCCGAGGGTCGCGGATCGCCGGAGAGATCTCCGCGAGGCCGTATCGTGACCACTGGCATTGGGTCGGCTCGGTGAGCGCGATAGACGGTGACGCGGGTGTTTGCATCCAGAAAGACGATTTCGCTGCCGCTTCCGAGCAGCAGCGATGCCGCAAAGGCTCCGCCGGCCCGCGCGTCCGGCAGGGAGGTTCGCATCAGCGCGGTTTGAAGTTGCGCCAGCGTGCCGCTCAGCTCGTTCGACACACTGCGGACGTAGGCACCGAAGGCAAAGAGGGCTCCGGCGAGGATCACGGCGGCGAGCACGATCGAGATCTCGATGGCCGCAAGCATTTGCATGCGGCGCGCCAATCTCGTTCTCATTGCGCGCCGGACCTCAGCGAGTAACCTACGCCGCGAAGCGTGTGGATTAGCTTTATCGCCTCGCCGCTATCGACCTTGGCTCGAAGAAACGAGACGTACGTCTCGACGGTGTTGGGGATGACGTCGCGATCGACGCCCCAGACGAGATCGAGCAGCTCCGAGCGCGACAGCACCTCTTCGGCGCGTTGGGCGAGAACGTGAAGCAAATCGAACTCGCGCGCGGATAGCTCGATTCGCCGATTGCCGCGGTAGACCGCGCGGCTCGGCGTGTCGATGCTGAGATCGGCATACGTTAGCGTTTCGCGCATTTCCATCGCTGGGCGGCGCAGGAGGGTGCGAAGGCGCGCGACGAGCTCTTCAAAATCGAACGGCTTGCCCACGTAATCATCGGCGCCTGCCGAAAGGCCGGCAACTCTTTCCGCAACTTCCGTGCGAGCCGTGAGCATCACGACGGGCGCGGTGGTCAAACGGCGGATCTCGGGTAAGAGAGTGAAGCCGTCGCCGCCGGGCAGCATTACGTCGAGCACGATCACATCGGGCGGCCAGGAATTCAAAAGTGCCAAAGCCGCCGAGCCTTCGGTTACGCTCCGGACCGCGAAGCCCGCACGGGCGAGGCCATACTCGAGAAGCTCTCGCAGGCCCCGCTCGTCGTCGATCACCAGCACCCGCGGCCTTTGGCCCGCCACGTCCATTCTCAGACTCACTCCAGGACTGCGGACCGGCGGTTTCGGTAGAATCTTCAGAGTCCATGAAACGAAGCGACGGCCCCTTTTCACTCTTCCTCGCTCCCGCGTTGTTCTTCCTAGTCACAGTCGGCTGCGGAGGGCGCCCGGCCGCGCAGGCGACCCAGGCTCCGTACGTCCAAACGACGATTTCGTCCTATGGCAGCGTGGAACCGGCCCGGCGGTTGGCCGGCATCGTCGCGCCTTACCAAAACGTTGCCGTCCAAAGCAGTCTCTCGGAGCCGACGGATGCCGTTTACGTGCGCGAAGGCGATCGCGTGCACGCAGGAGAGGTGCTGGCGCTGCTTGACACCGCCGACCTGCAAGCGCAGCTGCAATCCGACCTTGCGACGGCAAATAGCAATCATGCCAACACCGTCCATACCGTCTTTCAGGGTTCGCTTTCGATCGCACAGGGCGTCGATACGGTGCACTCCGACGAAGCGGCCGTGCGTCAAGCGCAAAAGACGCTTGGCAACGATTCGCTGAACTTAACGCGCGATCGAAACCTTCTGTCCCAGGGCTACGTGTCGCAGCAGTCCGTCGACGCGCAAGCAACGCTGGTTCAAAACGACCAACAAGCGCTCAATACGGCCAACTCAAACCTTGCGGCAGCTCAATCGAACGTTGCGGCAAATGGATCGCTCTCGGGCCAGGGCCTACAAGCGTCGGCCGTGCAGCAGTCGGTGGCCCAAGAGAAAGTCGCACTCGCGCAGGCCGATCAAGTGCGCGTTGGGATCGCCAAAGCGTCTATCGTCTCGCCGATCGATGGCGTCGTGGTCAACCGCAACCTCAATCCCGGCGAGTATCCCGGCTCGCGTGAAATCTTTACGCTGCAGCAAGTCAACCCGATCTATGCGGTTCTCCACGCGTCGAGCGAAGAAGTCGCGCGCATCGAAAACGGCGCGCCGGCGACGGTGACGGCTGCCGATCTCGACGGCACCGACCGCTTCAGCGGCCACGTCGTCGGCGTGCTCAACGAGATCAATCCCGGTTCTACGGACTTTGAAGTCAAGGTTCTCCTGGCTAACCCCGCCCAGCGTTTGCGCCCAGGTATGGTCGTTCAGGGAAGCATCGCAGCGCTCCCAATAAGCGGCGTGCGCGTGCCGGTCACGGCATTTACCGACGACAATCACGATGCGGTGATGACGGTGCAGCCGGACGGCAGCGTGAAAACGGTCACCGTGGCGGAGGCCGGAACCGACGGAACGAGCTCGGTGGTTACCGGGCTTACAGCCGGCACGCGGATCGTGAGCAACGGTCAAACGAGCCTGGGTGACGGCGAAAAGGTCTCGTACCGGCAGTGAAGTTCAGCCTCACCCGCCTCTTCATCGAGCGGCCGACGCTCGTTTTTGTAATCGTTGCGTTGATGATGTTCGCGGGGATTCTGTCGACTGCGACGATCGTCAAGGAGCTCTATCCCGACGTCAGTCAGCCGACCGTTACGATTTCGGTGCAGTATAGCGGCGCGTCTGTGACCGAGATGCGCGACAACATCGTCCAGCCAATCGAGCAGAACCTCGCCGGCACCGCCGACCTGCAAACGTTCAACTCGGTCGTCGAACAAGGGCAAGCGTCGATCACCGCTATCTTCGACATCAGCTCCGATTCCGCGACGGATCTCGCATTAACGAACAAAGCTATTCAGGCGGCGGAGAAATACCTTCCGACGAATCTCACGCCGCCGACGGTCAACTTGTACGATCCGACGCAGTCGGTCGTCGTAACGCTGGCGATCTACTCGCAGAAACTCTCGTTATCGCGTTTGGCCCTTTATGCGGTCAACGTCATCGCGCCACAGCTCGAGCAAGTTCCCGGCATCTCGTTCGCCAACGTCGGCGGTCTCGTGACCCCGGCGTACGAAGTCGTCGTGGATCCCGTGCGGCTTGCGGCGGCGAACTTGACGCTGAACGACATTATAAACACGCTGCAGTTGGACAACCAACGGGTGCCTGGCGGATTTGCGTACGAGCCGAATCGTCAGACGACGATCGACATCCGCGGGGACATTCAAAACCTCGACAGCGTTCGCAACCTGGCGATCATTCCGGCCGGCAGCACGAGCACCTCGAGCGCGGGGAACTCGACCGGCGCCCAGGTCCAAAGTTACGGGGGTGGCATCTCGGCACTGCCGGGTGTCGTGGATCCATGGACTGCGACGAACTCTGTCGTACGGGTCGGTGACGTCGCGACCGTGACCGAAGGCTACGAGCCTCGCCTGCAATACGCCCACATCAGCGGTAAACCCGGGCTCTTTTTGCAGGTGCAGAAGTCTGCGACCGGGAGCGAGGTCGACGCCTCCAACAACGTGCTGCGCGCGCTGCCGGCGGTCGAGCGTCAGTTTCCAGAGATCAAGTTCCGGGTCATCAACGTTCAATCGAAGTTTACCGAGCAGCAGATCACGATCGTTACGCGAACGCTAATGCTGGCGATCCTTCTGACGGGCATCGCCATGATTTTCTTTCTCCGGTCGTGGCGCAGCGCGATCGTCGTTTGCGTCTCTATTCCGACCTCTTTGGCGATCGCGATTACGGTCATGAAGGCGATGCACCTCACGATCGATACGATCTCGCTACTGGGCATGTCGCTCGTGATCGGGATTCTCGTGGACGACTCGACCGTCGTGCTCGAGAACATCGAGCGCCATTTTACCGAGCTCAAGCAGCCTCCGAAAGAGGCCGCCGTCCGAGGGCGCGAGGAGATCGGAGCCGCGGCGGTCGTGATTACGCTCGTCGACGTCGTCGTCTTCCTGCCGATTGCGTTCATTCAAGGGCAGGTCGGCCGGCAGATCGCGGAGTTTGCGATCGTGGTCGTGATCTCGACCCTGACCTCGCTTTTCGTTTCGTTTACGATCACGCCGACGCTCGCGGGCCTTTGGGCGCTGCGCTCGCACTGGAAGCCGTGGCGCGTCGTCGATTGGTTTGGGAATAAGTTCGACGACCTTCGTGCCTGGTATACTCAGCGCGCGTTGCCCTGGAGCCTGGACCACGGCCGGTTGGTCGCACTGTTCTGCGCGGGCACGTTTACGCTCGCGATCGCTATGGTGGGCTTGGGCGCGGTCGGTGAAGAGTTCATTCCGCCGGTCGATCGCGGTGAGATATTTATTCAGCTGATGTATCCGATCGGGACGCCCATCCAGACCGTCGAGAAAGGCACGTTCGGTTTGGAGCAAAAAATCCTCAGTACGTCCGATACGTTTGCGAATACCGCCGTAGCCGGAGCGTACGCGGCGCCCTTTGGGGGCTTCGTCTCGCAAAACAACGTGGGCCAGGTGCACATCTGGCTCAAAGACGGTCGAAAGCATTCGACCAACTACTGGTTGGGACAGTTCCGAGAGATCGTGAAGAAGAATCTCCCACCCGACGTTCAGGCCGTCGTCGTCCCGTCAACGTCGACGACCGGCGGAAACGCACAGCCGATCGACTTTCTGGTCACCGACGTAACGGGAGGCGATCCGACCCCCTATGCTCAGAAGGTTCTGGCGCTGCTTGCGAAAGTGCCAGGCGCAACGAGCGTCAACAGCACGGGTACGCAGCTCGCGCCGGAGATCTCGATTCAGTTCGACCGCAACAAGGCGCAGGCACTCGGTGTGGATCTCGGACAGGCTGCAGAAGCTGCGGGAGCCGCCTTTGGCGGTAACGTGGCGACGCAGTTCGAGACGACCGCCGGTTTAGAACAGGTCCAGGTCATCTACCCGCAGTCGTATCAAACGAGCATCGACATCCTGAAATCGGTTGCGATCCGTTCGTCGAGCGGCGGAATCGTCTATTTGAGCGATATCGCTCGATTTGAATCGACTCCCACGTCGCCGCTTATTACTCGCACGGATCGCAACAACGTCATTCACGTCGAAGGAAACTACGCTCCAAACTCCTCGCTGTCGGCCGTCGAAAATGGATTGCTCAAACGTCTGCCGTCGCTCGTTCTGCCGCCGAATATCGCGGT
>PKWF01000025.1 GCA_003133185.1 Vulcanimicrobiota bacterium
CGATATTGGACGGAGGGTCCGCCGAGAATCCATCCGGAGCCTTCGGAGAGCAGCACGAGGATGACGATCGCCAACATGCCGCGCGAGCCGTAGACCGAAGCGACGGCTTTTATCAGTGTTGGGCCGAGGATCACCAGCAGCGCCACGACCGCGACGAAAAACAGGAGGAGGAGCGGGCGCCGTAGTTTTGTCGCGAGCTTCGGAGCACGGCTGGCGACTAGCAACCCGACGAGCAGCGGTACGAGCTGGAAGCCGACGAGCGTGACGGCAATCCGGGCGATAGGTACGTGTCCGGCAACCTCCGCCGGAGCGATGAGCCCGGCTGCAAAGATGAAGCGAGCGCTCAAGGGAATCGTGACAATCGACAGCGCCGGCATCACAAACGCGAGCGCGGCCGCGAATCCCAGGCTGCCTCCCGGTGTGCGCCCTGCGGCGCGAACCAAGAACGGGACGCCGGGCGCAAGCGCCATCAGCACAAATCCGATCGCGATATACTGATCGAGGTGGAATGCGCGCGCGAGCAGCACCCCGAAAATAGGAATGACGACGAAGTTGGCAAGGAGAGCCCGGGCGAACAAGCCGTAGTTCTTCAACGCGGCCAGCAAATGCTCGACGTTGATCTCCAGTCCGGCGCTTAGCATCACCGAGACCAGCATCACGATCGCCGCGATCTTTTCCGGGTTCATTCGCGCGTCTCCTCAGACAGAGAGCGACTTGTTTCGCGGCCCCGGGTACCCCGCCCCCCCGCCCTTTTTAATGACTATTAATATTGCTCCATTAATTGTGCGTGCCAGAGCCCAAAAGAAGGCCTATTTGAGGCCGCGTACCTAACCTAGACTCTCGACAACACAGATAAAGTATAAAATCTTCACTGTTCGCTCGCGCTCGCGAGAAAGGAGCCGGCGATGCCTGCTCAAAGTGCACCCAATATCGTCGCCATCATGGCCGACGACATCGGGTGGTTTAACATCGGTGCCTATCACCAGGGGATGATGGCGGCTCGAACGCCGAATCTCGACCGGCTCGCTGCCGAAGGAATGCGATTTACCGACTACTACGCGGAGGCCAGCTGCACGGCCGGCCGCGCAAATTTCATCACAGGTGAGCTGCCGATTCGAACTGGTTTGACCACCGTCGGTCAGGCGGGAGCCAAGGTCGGGATGCCGGATGAAGCACCCACGATCGCGACGGCGCTCCGCGCGATGGGCTACGCTACGGGCCAGTTCGGCAAGAATCACCTCGGCGACCTAAATCAATATCTGCCGACACTTCACGGCTTCGACGAATTCTTCGGTTACCTGTATCATCTGGACGCGATGGAGGATCCGTCCCACCCCAACTATCCGCAAGAGCTAAAAGATAAGATCGGCCCACGCAACATGCTGCATTGTTGGGCCACAGATACGGACGACGCGACGGTCGACCCGCGCTGGGGAAAGGTCGGAAAGCAGCGGATCGAGGACGCCGGGACGCTTTATCCGGATCGCATGGAGACCGTCGACGATGAAATACTCGATCACGCGCTCAAATTCATCGACAAAGCGAAAGCGGATAACAAGCCGTTTTTCGTTTGGCTGAACCCGACTCGGATGCACGTCGTGACGCACCTTTCCAAGAAATATCAAAGCATGCGCACGCCGGAAAATGGTTGGTCGGAGTCCGAAGCCGGAATGGCGCAGCTCGACGACATCGTGGGCACCGTCATGAAGAAGTTAAAAGATGACGGCCTCGATGAGAACACGATCGTCATGTTTACGACCGACAACGGCACGGAGAACTTTACCTGGCCCGACGGCGGTCAGACGCCGTTCGCCGGGGGTAAAGGAACCGTGCTTGAGGGTGGTTTTCGCGCGCCGTGCATCCTGCGCTGGCCGGGTAAGGTTGCCGCAGGCAAGGTTGAGAATGGAATCTTCTCCGGTCTCGATTGGTTCCCAACATTTGTGGCTGCGGCGGGGAACCCGAATATCGCCGACGAGCTCAAAAAAGGAAAACAGCTGGGCGACCGGACCTTTAAAGTACACCTCGATGGTTACAATCAAATGGATCTCATTACCGGAAAAGATCCGTCGAACCGGCACGAGATCTTCTACTTTGCCGAAGGCACGCTCGGCGCGGTGCGAGTCAACGACTACAAATACCGCTTTGTGGATCAGCCCAATGGTTGGCTGGGCGGGACGGTCAAGGTCGATTGGCCGATTCTCGTCAACCTCCGGCTCGACCCGTTCGAGCGGACCGGGATGAGCGGTTCGCTGAACTACTACCACTTCTTCGTCTACCAGTTCTGGCGCTTCGTGCTGGTGCAACAGGTCGTGGCGAAGGTGGCGGAGACGGCAATCGAGTTTCCGCCGATGCAGAAGGGCGCATCCTTCAACATGGACGAGGTCAAGGCTCAGATCGCAAAGGCCGCGGCCGCGCACGCCGCCGGCGCGTAACAACCGAATCACGCGGAAGCGAGCGTCCTTTACGGGCGCTCGCTTTTCATGCGCGCTTCATTCCTCGGCATAACCGTAGATGAGTGCCGTTTTGGTAGTGCCGTCGAAGAGTTCGTCTTCCAGCGGTTGCTGGATCGCCTTGAAAAAACTATCGGCGGCTTCGTGGGTTTTCTGCTCCTTGGCGGCCTCGCCGCGCATGTGATACGACCAGCCGAACTCGGCAACTAGCACGTCCATCTTGTCGGTCGCTGGGCGCGTCCACACCGCAAGATCGGCGTGGGCGACCGCGTTTTTCCCAAACGTAAAGATTCCCAGCCGAGCGCCGATCTCCAGCACCCGCGCATTATTCACGGCTTTGACGTGCTGGGCGGGGTCGAGGTCAAGTGCTTTGAGGCCCGGGAATAACTCGATAATCCGCGACATGGGCAGCTCAAAGTTTTCGACGGGGTAGTAGGCGATATAGTTATTCGAGAAGATGCTCTTTATCGTGCGCGGAGCATCGCCACGAATGATCTCCTCCTTGAACTTCATCTTGACCGTCAGGTCCTTCATCGAAGAGTTCACGTCAAAATCGGCCGATTCTCGAAATTCGGGAGAGCGCCGCTTGAACGTTACTTCCCACGTCTCGTCTGGCCAACCGCTCGATCGATCGCGCCGAAGCCTCAGAATCACGTGGTTCTTGCGGAATACCGCATCCGGCGTGTCGAAGAATCGCACTTCGCGAAGCTCGGAATCGACGCGATCGAACGCTTCGTACTCGGCTCCGAGATCATCCGCTATCTCCGCCAATTCATTGTTGAACTCGAGCACGGAACGTTTGGTTTGAAAGCGGTCCGGCTTGAGCAGAAGCTTGAACTCGCGTGCTGTAATTACGCTTGCCATGATGCGGACGTTACGCCGCGACCTAGGGGATGCCTTGCCGCTTTATTAAGAAAGTAGGATCATGACTCGCAAGGCGGCCGGTTTTGGGCCAGGCCTCGTCGCAGGTGCTTCCGATGCCGATCCGACGACGGTGGCGAGTCTGGCCGTCGTCGGTGCGGTTACGGGGTACGCTCTATCCTGGTTGGTGCTGCTGCTGCTGCCGAT
>PKWF01000015.1 GCA_003133185.1 Vulcanimicrobiota bacterium
GGGCGCCGCTGCGCGCGAGAATAGGCACTTGGACATGCTGCGAGGAACTGCTTTGCGGTGCGTCGTAATCGCGCGCGCGATGTGGCCGAAGCCGATGCTTCCGTCTTGAAATGTAGGATTGGCGCTTGAGCGGTGGGACGCGCGCGTTAGGTGGGAGAGAATCGCGACACATCGCGTCCTGGCGCAACGTTTAAACGAGCACCGAGGTTGAATCCTGGTCCTTGTCACCCGGGCCCTGGCCTAAGGCACGGTTCTAGCCACAAAAAACTGTCGGCGTGCTCAAGGGAATAAACGGGATCACCTCCATGGTAGAATCCAACGCTTTTTACCCTAAGCGTCATTCCTGCGAATCGTAGCTGCTCAGGTACGGGTTTATGATGAAAAGTCCAAGTTTCCATAAATTTCGTCAAATCGGGGAGCGGGACCACTGTCACCAAGGAGCCTACCGGATAACGTGCCACGTAGGGCCCCGAAGTGTTCAAAGCCTGCTTTTTGCTGTTGACTGGGTAGGACGATTGGGCGACGGTAGCGACAGTATCTGGAAGCGAAAGGATTGCATCGGCGAATTCCTCCGTCAGTTTGAGTGCTGGTCGAAGTAATTCCATATCTTGATAGGCACTATCGCGCAGTTCGGCGACGCGCAATTTGATATACCGTGCTAGATGCTTCGCGTTTGCATATGTACCGGCGGCCTTGAACACAGCAGCAACTTCCAACTCGCCGACGACCCTTTCGATCTGAAAGCGCAGAGTGGGGTCGCTAACCTGCGGAAGCGAGGCATTAAATATGCTCTGGGCCTCTTCGACCAGCCGCTTCTCTTCTGATGGCCTCATGGTCCGATGGGAATGTTGATTCCAAGCTGCCACTGCACAGCATTGCCACTTGTCATCCTGCGAGCATCGCTGCCGCAACGCAGCTGCTAAGTGCGTAGAGCATAAAATCCAAGCTTCTCATCTGTGTTGCTCCTCGCTTCCGTAAACGGATCAGCGAGTGGGGTAGTTCGATGCGCCTGCGTTGCCGCCTCGGCTCCCGCACAGCAAAGACAGTTCGCCCTCGCGAACGTCGTGCACAGGGGCAGAGGCTGCGGGGCTCCGCAGCGCCGTGATCTCCATTGGTCCCTTCGGCTCTAAGTGGAGCGTATTTTATTTCCTGGCCGGACTAATCACTACGCCCGTAGGGCCGGTGGGACCATCATCGAAGACTTTGAGCGGATAACCACCAGCTGGATAATTCCACGAGGCCACGCCCGTGCCGTAATCCGTGGCGATAATCTTTTTGGCTTGGCCACTCCCACCGTTATCCAAGTTGGGAAAGGTAAATTGATACCAGGGAGCATGAGCACCGCTCAGCAGCGTAGAGCCGACAATCGTTGCACCGGAAGAATTAACCTGAACTTGATAGATCTTGTTTGAGATGAAGTCTCCGACATCTATATACTTGCCATCCCATTGCACGCCACCCGGTCCCTCAAGCGAGAGCGAAAAGTTCGTAAATCCACTACTGCCTTTCGGAAGTTCTGCGAACTGGAAGGTTCCGCCCGTGTTCGTGCCATCTACAAAAAGGTTCCCTAAATTGTCGTAGCCGCCGAAATAGGTACTGGGCATTCCAGGGTCGGAGTACGTTGTCGGTGTACCACGCGCTTTCCGGAAGATCAACACGTTAAAAATATTGATGACCGCTAGGTTTCCGGTCGTCGGGTCAACGGAGCAATCGAAAGGGTCGTTTCCTTGAGCGTTGAGCACCGCGATCGGGCTTGTTCCTCCGTGCGCATATTTAAGAATATCTCCCCTGCTGGCGTCAGGAATCCAAATGTTGCCCGCCTTGTCGATGCAATCAGACTCGGGTCCCTCTGCGCCAGTCAGGATTCCTTCTAGCTTGGCTGATGGATACGAATACACGTAAACCTGGGCGCTGCCGGACGAAGTCGCGTAGAGTAGGTCATTCAGTTTCGCATCGTGACTCATCCATGACCCACGGTGACTCGATAAGGATACAGCACCTTGTATCGCGCCAAAGATTGCGCGATTGCGCAATGGTGCGCCCACCGGGAACGTCATGCTCTGTGAGGCTGAGGTATTCGCAGCCGGCGATTGTATGACGCCGTTGCTGCATGCTACGAGCAGCGTGACAGCCGGAACGCCTAACCAGTACAGAACGGCAGTCATCATCTTCATATGGCACTTTTCTCCTTGGCTCTTCCGGTTGTTTGCGATTATTTGCTTATAACAGCCCCTGCCACCGGATCATTGCGGCCGGGCAGGGTAAACATTTTGACTGCAGCGCCACCGGTCGGGTAGTCCCAAACTCCGACCTTGCCCACAGCCGAGTCCAGTCCGACTATCACTTTATTACCGCCGGGAAAGAAGTCGATGGCTCCACGTGAACCTTTGAGGCTAACGGTATGTACGATCCGTGCCCCCGAACTCTGGTAAATCTCGCCCTTAAGCAAGTTTCCGACGGCGACGTAGCGTCCGTCCCAGTGGATACCCTCCGGCCAAGCAATCTTTTGGGTTGGCTTCAACGTGATGTTCGTAAATGAGCTGCTCCCCTTGGGAATCTCCGCGTACTGAAACGCGCCCGCTGGCCAATAATAGGGATATTGAGTGCCGTCGACAAACAGGTTGCCATGATCATCATAGCTGCAAAAATACACCGCGTACATTAGCCTTCCGTCCGCATAAATCACAGGATTTCCTGAGGCGCCTGCGTAGATCGCAACCGCGCCCTGATTTGGGGGTTGCGTGGACGCCCAATTGGTCACTGCCACATTCCCAGTTGTCGGGTCGACGGAACAGTCCAACGGCATTGCGCCTGGGTCGGTCAGCGTCGCAATAGGAGCAGTGCCGCCGTGAGCGTATTCGACGATGTCTGCCGCGTACTCATTTGTGATCCAGATGTTCTGTGCACCGTCGACGCACGCGCCTTGCGGACCGTTGAAACCTGTCAGCGTTCCTACAAGGGTGCCACCAGGGTAGGTGTAAACGTTTACATCACCACTGAAGAAGTCCGGCACGTAGAGGAGCTGTTTGGCTTTAGCGTTCGGAGCCATCCAAGACCGCCCTCGATCTGGAGGCGCTGCGTTGCGTCCATCGCCTCGCGTAAGGAGCGCCAACGGCGAGGTAGGTTGCGCGACAGACCGCACGTTTTGCGGGACAATCCCACCGGCTCCGGATGACGTTTGTTGCGAAGCGCAGCCCACGAACATCACGGCAGCCGCACAGATGCCGAGAGCGTAGTAAAGGTAAGTTGAACCCTTCATTCTGGCGTCCTCCAAGAATATATCGGTAATGCCCGGGCGTACCGCCTTGTTAAATCACAAAACGTGACCACCAGTATACTAAAAGGCAGTGCATTCACGCCTTGGACGATGCAAAAAAGTCCACTTTTTGCAAAAACCTACCCAGTTAGCAGGCGTGCAACTTCGCTGGCCTTACGCCTGAACCTGGAGTCACCGGTGATCCTCCCGGCCAGCCGGTACGCGTCGCGAAGGATGGGAGCCGAATGGAGGCGTTCGGCTGCAGGGACGGCGCTGTCGATTAGGTCACGTGCTTCACGTCCACGCTCCAGCCCGTGGGCCGCGGCCGCTGCTACGAGCTGCCTTCTTACAGTCAGAGTGGCCCACCGCCCATAATGACCGTCATCGTTCGCCAGGGTCCAAGCACTCTGAAATTCGCGAAGCCGCAACGCCCGCTCCGCGGCAGAATACGCGAGTAGTTCACGATGGTAAGCGTTAAGGGCCTCGGGTCGATCTACGCAGAGAATCAGCGACGACGCAAAGTGCCAGTGACGAGTCGAAAGAAGTCTCGCTCCAATCTCAATTGGGGTCTGGATGCGTAGCGACTCGCTTGGCTGCCGCTTAGCTAGCAAGAGGGCAAAACGTCCTGTGCGAAGGGCCTCATCGTCATCCCCAGCAAAAACGTGATGCTCTGTGATGACAACGAGCGCCTCGACGGCTTCCGATAGCGACCCCGAAGCGTAAGCCTGTTCGAAAGCCGTCGCCAGGCCTTTGAGGCGCTGCCATGACGGATACCAGCTCTTACAGTTCATCGACAGATAATTGCGGAGTTTCCACATCGAGGCCGTGATTCGGGTACGAAACGGGAACCACGCAGCTGGCGTATATTGCAAGCTCGCCTCAGCGCGAGTGAGGCAGTCATACCCCATGTCTGTGTTACCCAGGCTCCAAAGCGCCACGCCGAGATTGAACAGGCTCTCGGTGTATAATTCTCGCACGCTTGCGGCGGCGCGCGCTTGATGCGGCTCCAGTCGCGCTGTGACACGCTGAGCTAAACGAAGCGCTTCTACGGTTTCCCCGCGATGGTTTGCGAGGCTGTATCCCAAAAGATCGACGTAGGCCAGTGCAACGTCCCGCTCAGCGGGTGGAGCAGAAACGAGTTCTTCGGCGATGAGAGCCATGACCGCCTCACGCGCAGCTTCAGCCCACGCAGGACTCCCGAACTGTATAGATACCAACCCGCCAGTGCGGAAAGCCTCGATCTTCTGTAGCGTCGATGATGCCGCGCGCACGACCTCGTCGCACGCCCGGAGAGCATCAGGTTCGTCAATAAATGTGGCGCGGTTTCTCGTATGATCGACGAGAAATCGAAACTCGTCCAGCTCAGGAACGTACTCAAGCGCGGGCGATTGATTAAGCTCGCCTATGTAGTGGGCTACGCGACGGCATATGTTAGCTCTTTCACGATAACAGTGATAGTACGATATGCCAAGTGCTTCCGCCACTTCTCGAATCGGGCGCTGTTCGAGACATTGTAACGTGATAATCGCATGCTGGCGGAGTGCGCGCTCCCCTTTACCAGAGGCGACGTCGATATCATAGCAATGTTTAGCGCTCTGCCTCACCAGCTCGTGGATCTGGNNAATCGCGCCGCGCTCCTCCCGCACACGTGCCAAGCCAATCGAGGTCTCTTTAAAAACGTTTCCGACGATGGGGTTATTGCGCAGCGTTCGCGCATCATGCAGATGGCGAAAGAGGTGCTTTACAGCAACGTTAAAGGGAACGCTCGATTCTGTGCGAGCCAAGGCAACCTCCTAGCGCACTGGGGCAAGCACGCTCTAGATT
>PKWF01000129.1:0-7848 GCA_003133185.1 Vulcanimicrobiota bacterium
GGTGCATTGCAGATGTTCGTGACGGCGACGACGCCGGCACTGGAGACGGCGACGTCGGCCGGAAACTCGTGGGCGTCGCTAATCGTCATCTTGGGCGCCCCAGTGTAGGGCGGAGCGTACACGAGCACATTCGAGCTGTTGGTGTTCGCGACGTACAGGTCGCCCTTTTTGTCGGTCGTGATGCCCTGCGGCTGCGTCAGCCCCGTGATTTGGCCGGCCATCTTCTGGCTCTTACCGGACTGGGGATAGATATCGATGACCCCGCCGGCCGCGTCGGATACAAAGATCAGCGACTTGCCTGCGGCACGTGGATCCATGAAGCTCGGCGTCTTGACCGGTGCGTGCGCGATTCGCGCGATGGTCGGGGCAAGCACGCTGTTGTCGGTGCGACCGCCGGGTCCACCCGGAGAGAACGCTGCGGGCGAACTACCGCCGGAGCAGCCGGCTAGCATCGCCAGCGTAGCCGATGCGCCGAGTGCGGCACGGATTATGCGAAGAATAGCCATAAAGTCGGCCTACCATTTCTGCTCCCTTTGGTCTGCTCCCAGGAAAGTATCGGTCATCCAACTGGTGAAGCATTCGCACAACGAGAGTCGAAAACGAGGCATCAGCAGAAGAAACAAAGGTCTTGAGGGTCGCCTCCAACGAGAATCTAGCCCTGGAATTTTAACAGCCCCAGAGACATGCCACAATCGTGGAAACCCCTAGTCTTTACCGGCGTACCGATTCGAGCAGTTGGTGACGAGACCGCAGGCCCATTCGGCGTAAGATCGAGGTCATGTGACATTCGACCGTTCGCGCCGAGATCGAGAGCCTTTCGCCGATCTCGCGATTCGACAGTCCGACGATCGCCAGCTGCGCGACGCTTTGCTCCCGTAGAGTCAGCTCAGCGGGGATCGACGCTGCCGGATCCGCCGATCCATCGGCCGCGCTACGGGTGCGATGGGCGGAGGCGCCAAGCAGGGTCGCGGCCAGCTCGTAACTCGTCCACCGGAGCGTTCGAAACAAGGTGGCCGCGGCGGTTGCTTCGCGCGCGCATCCTTCGGCGTCGCCCTCGCGATCTAAAACGAGGGCGTCGAAATAGCGTAAGTGCGCGCTCGCCACGTCGGCGTTAGGCAGAAGCGTTCGGCTTCGCAAGACTTCGCGAGCCTGCCCGAAGCAGTGCTCCTCGCCGAATTGGGCGACCGCGAGCGGCAGATCGCACGCTTCGTCCGCGCTCTTCACGTACTCGAGAGCTTTTGCGAGCAGCTCTCGAGCCTTTTGCACCTGTCTCATTCGGTGGTAATATCGAGCGAATGAGCAGGCGACGGGTCCGAGGCGCGGCGGTTGACCCGACCTAAATGCGAATGCCAGAGCCTCCTCGTTCGCGCATTGGCTGAGAAGATATGGATCGTTGCACTCGATGGCGATCGGTATCCCGATCTCTGCCAAAGCTTCGAGTAAGACCGGCGGAGGATTCTCGACCGTCGCCGCTTGGTCAACATAGGCATGGGCGAGATGCCTGTTGCCCCGGCGGCTGAGTACTCGCGCGTACTCGAGCGAAATACAGGCAACGTACCACCCGAGATTCCGATCGCGCGCCGCGCTCAACGCTTGCAAAAACAAGCTGGCGGCGAGTTCGGTGCGGCCGAGCATACTGGCGGAGATAGCGTGCGAGTGGAGTATGCTCGTGTACGCGTATGGATCTGGATCTTGCTCTGCGTAATGGAGCGCCTTCGCAAAGCTGTCGGAGGCCATCTCGGCGTTACCGGAAGATGCGTACACTAACGCGCACACCCGGTGGTACTTGGAGATCATCTTGGGATCTTTGGGCAAGGCGCGTATGCTGATGGCGCGCAGGTAGCGCTCCGCTTCATCGTACCGCGATAACAGGTGAAGAACCATTGCCAACGACAGCCGGGTCGCAAGGATCAGGTCGGCGTCGTTGGAAGCGGTTGCGAAATCGAGCAGACGTTCGGAAAGTGGTACGATGTCGGCAGTTCGCGAGCTTGCCCAGAGGGTCCGAATCTGCTGCATGTGCAGGTGGGCGACGCTAGCCCCCGTGCCGGGCACCGGTACCGTCTTTTCTAGCGGAATATTGAACCACCCGTCGGCGTCCGTTGCGATTCCGCGATGGAACGCGGTGTCGCCGACCTTGACCGCGAGTCGCGCGTGAGCGCAGAGGTCGCCTTCGGAGAGATCGAAGGCCCGTTGATAGCTCTTCAGAGCTGCGCGGTAGTCGCCGTCTGAAGAGTAAGCATCACCAAGCGTTTCCAGCGCCGAAACGCCGCGCTCCATCTCGCTTTTCGTGCGAACTTCCCGTCGTCGTCGCACGGTGCGCGCGGAAGCGTCTGCGGAACACTTCGGACAGGTGGATCGTCCCGGGGCAACCTTGACTGCGCAGCATGTGTGGCACAGCCCCTCTGCCGCAGCGTGTCGGCGCTGCTCCAGTTTGTACTCGGCCCCCGACCTCGGCACGCCTGCTTGTTTGGACAGAGACATGGCGCCACCTCTGTCAAGGGAAGGCAGCGCTAGGCGCCCAGGATGGAGCGGATGCGTTCTCCTGCGCCGTTCTTGACGATCACGATCATCGCGTCGCCGGCGTGCAGCGTAGTGTCGCCGGTCGGAATCTCCAAGTCGCTCTCCGGACGGTCGACTGCGACGACGACGGAGTTGTGCGGAAAGTCGATTTCGGAAAGCCGCTTGCCGTCGACGGGAGAGCGTTCGGGAATCGCGACTTTGACGAGCTGCATGTCGCCTTTGCCGAACAGATGCATCGTCTCCAGCATCGAGCGGTACTTCGACGCGTTGACGTGTTCGTTGAGCACGTCGAGGATCAGCTCCGTCGACGAGATGACGATCACCGGATCGTCCGTGTCGAGCGAGTTGAAGATCAGCTTATTGGCCGGATTATTGACGCGAGCGATGCAGCGCGCCTTCGACTTTTTTTTCGAGAGAAGCACGACCACGAGGTTGTCTTCGTCGTCACCGGTATCGGCGACGACGACGTCGGCGCGGCTGACGCCCGCCGCGTCGAGGACCATCGGGTCGCAACCGTCGCCGACTACGGTCACTTGCCGATCGATCAGACGCTCGAGCATCTTGGCCTTCCGCTCGACCTTCTCGATAACCACGACCTCATGGCCTTGGTTGATCAGCGCACGGGTCAGATACGAGCCGACTTTGCCGCCGCCGACGATTAAGATAAACATTGGTTAGGCCGTCACTTTCGGTTGCAGAGGCATGCTGCGAAAGCGTTGAGCGAAGTCGCCGATCGCATCGGGCGCGACGACGGCATTGACTTCGTCACCCTCTTGAAGCACGAAATTGCTCGAGGCCACGGCGACGGTCTGCGCTCCTCGCCGCACGGCCGAGATTCGAATACGGCCCTCCTCCTCGATTTCCGCTACGCGCTTGCCGGCATCCCCGGGGCCGACGAGCGCGGCCACCGACGTCAGTTTACCAAAATCGAACGGTTGATTCTCCCAGGGCGCATCGATGAGAACGTCGCGGATCAGCTTGGCGCCGACGGTNNGTCGGGCAGACCGTTTGAACGCCGAGCTCGCGATACATCTGACCGCGGGGCGGGTCGTAGATCCGAGCTACGATCTTTTTGATCTTGAACATCCGTTGCGCGATGAGCGCCGCCATGATGTTGCGGTTGTCGCCGTTGGTGACGGCGATAAAACCGTCGGCCGTCGCGGCGCCGGCTCGCTTGAGCACGTCGTAGTCGATGCCGGTGCCGACCACGACGTGGCCTTTGAATTTTTGCCCGAGACGTTTAAAGGCGGCGGCGTTTTCGTCAACGACACTGACTTCGTGTCCGTCGGAATCGAGAAGTTTTGCGAGTGCAGAACCTACGCGTCCGCACCCGACGATGAGGTATTTCATGAACGACGAAACACTTTCAGAGGCCTCTCAGCTTTACCCTGGTCGCGGCAGGCCGTAGAGCAGAGTAAAGGAAGGGAGCACGGTTCTGCAAAATCTTTCGAGGCTCTTCGGGGCGTGGCTCAGCTTGGTAGAGCGCTTCGTTCGGGACGAAGAGGTCGCACGTTCAAATCGTGTCGCCCCGAAATNNAGGGACGCTTGTTCTCGAACTTTGATCCTGCGGCGCGGCGCGTGCTTCGGGTGGCCGAGCAAGAGTGCCGAAACCACAGCCATTACTTCGTGGGCGCCGATCATTTGCTCGTGGCCTTACTGGAGGAACGCGACCCGGCGACGCTGCGAGCCCTCGACGCGGAGGGCATCGACGTCCCGGAGGTCCATTCAGAGGTCCGGCGAGCGTTGGGCACCGGAGAAGACCGGCTCTGGGAGGGCATTCTCATCACCCCCAGGGTTCGGCGGATCGTCGCACTTGCACAGGAGAGGGCCGGCGAGCGAGAGATCGGGCCGCTCGACCTGTTCGAAGCGTTGCGGCTGGAAGGGGGCAGCTCGGCCGCCGAGATTCTGCGCCGCGCCTCGACCCGAAACAGAACCCCGGCGCTCGAGTAAAGGAGCGGGGTGGAACACCTCCAGCAAGCGATTCTGTGGCTCGTCGATACCTACGGTTACGTCGGCCTCTTTGTGGCGCTCGCATTGGGCAACATGGCGGTTCCGGTCGGGACGGAGATCGTTCTTCCCGTAGCCGGAGCGCTGACCGCGACCGGGCATTTGAGCAATCTCGGGCTGACGATCGCCGTGGCGTTGGCGGGCGAGTTAGCCGGCGGCTCCGTCGGTTACGCGATCGGCCGCTTCGGCGGCGTGCCGCTGATCGAACGGTATGGGAAGTACGTTCATTTCACCCACGACCGACTGTTGGTGGTGCATCGTTTCTTCGAGCGCTGGGGAACCTTCGCAATCTTCGTTTGCCGTTTTCTGCCGGTTTTGCGGGGCGTCGTCGCAATTGCGGCCGGGATTGCGGAGATGAACCTCGCGCACTTCTATCTCTGGACCTTCCTCGGATCGCTGATCTTTTGTGGTCTCTTGATTCTGCTCGGCAACGCGCTGGGCGCGCACGTAAGCGCGGTGCTTCCGCTGCTGCATCAATGGGCGTATCTCATCCTCGGCTTCGTGGTCGTTGCCGTCATTGCGGGCATCGTCGTCATGCGGGCGCGGTCGCGACCGATTCGAGCTAGGTGACGCTGCTCACCGATCTTTCGCAAGTCCCCGACGCGCCGGGCGTTTACATGATGATCGGCGCCGGCAACGAGATCCTGTACATCGGGAAAGCGATCTCCTTGCGAAATCGAGTGCGTTCGTATTTTCAAGAGGGCGCCGTGCATCACATTCGGATCGCGGCCATGGCGGAGCGAGTCGTCGACGTTCGAACGATCGTCGTCACCAACGAAGTCGAAGCGCTGATTCTCGAAGCAAATCTGATCAAGCGCCATCAGCCGCCCTTCAACGTTCGTCTTCGCGACGACAAGCGCTACCCGTACTTGAAAGTAACCAACGAGCCGTTTCCGCGGGTGGTCTTCACGCGAATGGTGCGAAACGACGGCGCGCGCTATTTTGGCCCCTATACCAACGCTCATGGATTGCGCGAGCTGATCGACCTGGTGCGGCTCGTCTTTCCGCTTCGCACGTGCCGAGAACCGATCGATGGGCGGCGCAAACGCCCATGCCTGCAGTATCATATTCACCGCTGCCTCGCGCCCTGTGTCGGCTATCAGACCGAAGAAGAGTACGATGCAACGATCGACGAGGTAGTGCTCTTCCTGGAAGGCAAGCAGGACTCGCTCCTGCGCCGGCTGCAGCACGAGATGACCGATGCCGCCGAACGCTACAACTTCGAGGCGGCGGCGCGGCTTCGAGATCGCATCGTCCAGGTGCGGCGCGTCACCGAAGGACAGAAGGTCGTGTGGAAATCGCGCCTCGACATGGATCTGATCGGCGTCGCGCGCGCTCAAGGACAGGGTTGCATGCAAGTCTTCCTGGTACGCGGCGGCAAGCTGATCGGTCAGGAGCATTTCATTCTCGAGGGCGTCTACGAACAATCCGATGAAGTGCTGATGGGCGAGTTTCTCAAGCAGTTTTACACCGCGCGCACGGCGAGTGCTGCGGAGGAGAATGCGCTGTCGCTGGTTCGCATAGCGCGCGACAATCAAGCTCC
Organism: Vulcanimicrobiota bacterium; assembly: GCA_003133185.1. Lineage (GTDB taxonomy): Bacteria > Vulcanimicrobiota > Vulcanimicrobiia > Vulcanimicrobiales > Vulcanimicrobiaceae > Cybelea > Cybelea tyrphae. The sequence continues at coordinate 6,071 of PKWF01000129.1, forward strand.
CGTGCCGGAGCGGCGGCGCTCGCGTGCCACGCAGGCGGCGGCCGTGCCGAAGGAGCTGCTCGTCTCCGCACTGCCCGAAGAACGCGAGACCATCGAAGCGTGGCTCTCGACGATCAAGGGGCAGCGCGTGCGAATCTTACGCCCGCAGCGCGGTGTGCGCGCCGAATATATGCGCCTGGTTCAGAAGAATGCCGAGCAGAATCTCAAAGCCTTCTTGGCGCATCAGGAAGTGCAGGAGACGGCGCAGGCGACGGCGCTGACCGATCTCGCCGACGCGCTCGAGCTTCCGGAGCCGCCGCATCGCATCGAGTGCTACGACATCTCGAACATCCAGGGGACCAATCCCGTCGCGTCGATGGTCGTCTTCGTCGAAGGCCGGCCGAAGAAGGGCGAGTACCGCAAGTTTAAGATTCAGTACGACCGTGGGCCAAACGATTTTGCCATGATGCAGGAGACGCTGCGCCGGCGGCTGCGCTATCTCCGGCACGAAACGGACCGCACCGAAACGCCCGTCGAGCGAGAGCTGGCGAAGAAAGAAAAGTTCAATAAGAAACCCGACCTGTTGTTGATCGACGGCGGAAAGGGTCAGCTTAGCGCGGTCGTCGAGGTGCTCGAGGAACTCGACATGACCGGTCTTCCCCTTGCCGGTTTGGCGAAGGAGCACGAATGGCTCTACCTGCCCAATCAGTCCGATCCCATCGTCTTGCCCGCCAACTCGGCGGCGCTGCACCTCGTCGCGCGAATCCGCGACGAAGCGCACCGCTTTGCCGTGACCTATCACCGGCAACGGCGTGCCAAATCCATGACGAGGTCGGCGCTCGACGCCCTCGACGGCGTGGGGCCGGTGCGCAAGAAGCGGCTCTTGACGGCCTTCGGTTCTCCGGCCGGAATTCGGCGTGCCGCACTGGACGAAATAGCGGCCGTGAAAGGGATGAGCCCTTCCTTAGCCGCAAAGGTTAAGCAAGCACTCGAAGGAGGGTAAAGAGCTTGAACTTACTTCTACGCTTCCTCGTCAACGCGCTCGTCCTATATCTCATCTGTAAATACGTCCCGGGCTTTCATATCGTCTCGATCTGGGGAGCCGTAATCGCTGCGATCGTCTTCGGGCTGGTCAACGCGATCATCGGGCCCATCCTGCGGCTGATCTCGCTGCCGCTGACGTTGATCACGCTCGGCCTGTTCTCGTTTGTGATCAACTACCTGCTCTTCGTAATCACGGCCGCGCTCCTGCACTTGAACAGCGGCGTGATCAATCCGTGGCTTGCGAACCTCTATGGCGCCATCATCATGATGATCGTTTCCACGCTGATGCACCAGGGAAGCAAGGCCACCGAGAACGCCCGCTAGCGCTCCGGCCCTTCGGGCCTAAGAGGAACCCCGGCTTGCCCCCTCGTGTTATACTGTCTGTCACCCTGAGCGCAGTAGAAGGGCGAGGGGCAAGCATGGNNACGCTTCAGTCGGCGTTAGCAGGCGGAGTTGCGAGCTCTCCTAAAACGATCGCAACGGCAATAACTGCCAATCACGAATACGCACTGGCTGCCTAATCTAGGCTAGTCACCGGACGCAGAGAGTCGGCCCGAACCGCTCTGCACTCCGGCCATAAACTCGGGCTGGTACGCGCGCGTGATTCGACGCACGTACGAGATCAAGGATCTGCTGCGTACGGTAAGTCCCGCTTTGAGACGTCCGTCCGAGTAAGTCAAAGTCAAAGCTGAGCTTGGAGAATGCGCCGGTTAGGCTTTTCGGACTCGGGGGGCAGTACCCCGACAGCTCCACCA
>PKWF01000129.1:7969-8139 GCA_003133185.1 Vulcanimicrobiota bacterium
GTGGAGATCGTGGCGCCCGACGGGCCCGCGTCCAGCAAACCGTTCGAACGATTCACGACCACCTCTGCCATCGGATTAGAGATGCGATGGCGCTGAAAGAAGGCTGGCTGGATTATCGCGGGGATTTGGTCGTGCGGCTTCACGCCCTACCCGAAGCCAAGCCTCTGGTC
>PKWF01000254.1 GCA_003133185.1 Vulcanimicrobiota bacterium
GCCTCGGAGATCTCCTTGAACTTCTCCTCGGCCTCTTTAGGGTTTTTGAGATTTGCATCGGGGTGCCATTTTCGCGCGAGCTTCCGATAGGCGGACTTGATATCTTTCTCGGCCGCATTCTTGGGCACGCCCAAGACCGAGTAGTAGTCCTTAAAGTTCATCGGCATCCGAGGCGCACTTTCATTGTCACCCTGAGCCCCGTCGAAGGGTCATTCGTCGGAAGTTTTGGCGACGATCACCTTCGCGGGCCGCAGCAACTCGTCGCCCAGGGTGTAGCCCTTCTCGGCGACGGCGACAACCGTATCGTCGGCCTCGCCGCTAGAGGCCGAGGTGCCGATGGCTTCAGCGACGCGCGGGTCGAACGGCTTGCCCTTGACCTCAACGGCTTTTACGCCTTCTCCGGCGAGCAGCGCCTCAAAGCCGCGCAGAGTCTGTTCGATTCCGCCGCGCAACGTCTCGCCGTCGGCATTGGATTGCAGCGCGCGCTCGAGGTTATCGAGCACCGGGAGAAAGCGTTCGATCAGCATGCGCCGGCGCGAGGCAACGAGCGAATCGAAGTCGCGCTGCATGCGTTTCTTGTAGTTGTCGAAGTCGGCCACGGCCAACAAGAACTTGGCGTAGTTCTCGTCGGCGCGAGCGTTGGCCGCAGCGACCTCTCCTTCGAGAGACTGCTGCGGCGCTTGCTCGTCGATCGTGGCCTCTCCGGCCTCGGTTCTTAGGACTGAGGGATCGTCAAACATCGGTTCATTCAACGACGCGACGCCTACTGCGCTTCCTTGAACTCGGCGTCNNTCGGCCATTTTGTAGCTGGCCTGCTGCAACGCCTCGATTGCCGGCTTGATCTGTTCGACCGTACCGTTTTCGCTGACGCGCTTGAGCTCTTCGAGCGCTTGCTCGACGTCGCCGCGCGGGCCCGCTTCGAGTTTGTCGCCGACTTCTTTGAGCGATTTCTCCGTCGAATAGATCAGGCTCGACGCGTTATTGCGCACTTCGGCCTCTTCGCGCTTGGCTTTGTCGGCGGCCGACTGCAGTTCGGCGTCACGGACCATGCGATCGACTTCGTCCTTGTTGAGGTTGGTCGAAGCGGTGATCGTAATCGCCTGCTCTTTGCCGGTCCCGAGATCTTTCGCGCTGACGTTCACGATGCCGTTGGCATCGATGTTGAACGCCACCTCGATCTGTGGTACGCCGCGGGGTGCCGGCGGAATACCTTCCAGCCGGAAGCGTCCGAGCGTCTTGTTATCCTGAGCCATAGGGCGCTCGCCTTGCAATACGTGGATGTCGACCGAGGTTTGGCCGTCTTCGGCCGTCGTGAAGATTTGCGATTTCTTCGTCGGAATCGTCGTATTCCGGTCGATCAGCTTGGTCATCACGCCGCCGAGCGTTTCGAGCCCCAGCGAGAGCGGGGTCACGTCGAGCAATACGACGTCGCGCACTTCGCCGGAAAGCACGCCGGCTTGGATGGCCGCCCCGACTGCCACGACTTCGTCGGGATTGACGGTGAGATTCGGCTCCTTGCCCGTGAGTTTGCGAACGAGTTCCTGAATGACCGGCATGCGCGTCGCGCCGCCGACCATGATCACTTCGTCGATCTTGGAGACGTCGAGCTTCGCATCGGAGATCGCGTTGTGGAATGGTCCAACGCAGCGATCGGTGAGATCGCCGGTCAGCTCTTCGAACTTCGCGCGGGTGAGCGTGTAGTCGAGATGTTTGGGTCCCTCTTGATCCGCCGTGACGAAGGGCAGATTGATGCTCGTCTGTACGACCGAAGAAAGCTCGATCTTGGCCTTCTCGGCGGCTTCGGTGAGCCGCTGCATCGCCTGCTTGTCTTTGCTCAGGTCGATTCCCTGATCGCGGCGGAACTGATCCACGAGCCACTCAACCACGCGATGGTCGTAGTCGTCGCCGCCGAGNNCCGCCAAGGTCCCAGACGAGGATCGTCTCGTTACCCTTTTTCTCCAGGCCATACGCGAGTGCCGCGGCCGTCGGCTCGTTGATGATGCGCAGCACGTCGAGCCCGGCAATCTTGCCGGCGTCTTTGGTCGCCTGGCGCTGCGAGTCGTTGAAATAGGCGGGCACGGTGATGACCGCTTTGGTCACGCGCTCGCCGAGATAGTTGCTCGCGTCGTTAACGAGCTTCTGCAGGATCATCGCCGAAATTTCTTGCGGCGTGTAATCCTTACCGTCGATCTTGACGTGGTAATCCGCCTCGCCCATGTGTCGCTTGATCGAGCTGATCGTGCGATCGGGATTGGTGATTGCCTGACGTTTTGCGAGTTGTCCGACGAGACGCTCGCCGGTCTTTGTAAATGCCACTACCGAAGGCGTCGTACGTGAGCCTTCCGCGTTGGGGATAACGGTGGGTTGTGTTCCCTCCATTACGGCGACGACCGAATTAGTCGTGCCCAGGTCGATGCCGACCGTCTTTGCCATGAAACTTCTTACCTCGTTTTTATGAATTTCCGACCCGCCTGGACCAGCTGAACCGGCAACTGCGCTCGCGGCCGAGGTTACGAGCCCTGCGCGCTGCCGGCGGCGCCTTGCCGCTTACGGACAGTTCGGATTGGAACTACCGCACCATGATACACGATGCGGTAGTAAAGTTGTTTCGCTATTTTCGACCCGCCCCCGGGGCCAAAAGTTGCAGGTCCCCCCTCCCCGTCATCCTGAGCCTGTCGAAGGATGAAAGAGGACGGGCGCTACGGCTGCTGCTCTTCCTCGGGCTGCTGCTCTTGTGGCTGCGGCTGCGCTGCCGGGGTTTCGCTCAGCTTGATCGCCACTAACTTTTTTAGGCCTCGCGACCAAACGTTCAGTCGAATGGTATCGCCGGGCTTCTTTGAGGAGATGTAATTGTGGAGATCCTTGATATTGTCGAAGTCCTTGCCATCCGCCTGAAGGATGACGTCGCCTGGTTGGATCCCGGACTGGTCGGCAGGNNCCGGCGGTCAGGTCGGCCATGTAGATCCCCAAGAAGCCGGTATCGGTGCCTTGATGGGCTCCGGGATTCTTCTCCAGCGCCGCCACGACGTTGCGCACGGTATTCGACGGAATCGCGAAACCGATTCCCTGCGCGTACGCCGACTTGACGGTCGATTGGTTCATTCCGATAACCTGCCCGTCAATGTCGATGAGCGGGCCGCCCGAGTTACCGGGATTAATCGGGGCCGACGTCTGCAATAAGCCTTTGAAGTCGATCTCGGAGCCGTTTTCGGTCGGGATCGGTTCGGAGCGATCGAAGGCCGAGACGACGCCGACGGTCACCGTCTGCTCGAGCTGAAGCGGCTCGCCGATTGCGATTGCCCATTGACCCTGCTCGAGCCGGCTCGAGTCGGCGAGTTCCAGCGGCGGAGGAAGCTTGGAGTAGTTATCCACGCGCAGAATGCCCACATCCGCCGCGAGGTTGTAGGCGATGACGCGCGCGGGCATGTGATCGCCGTTGGCAAAGACGACCGTCAGTTTGGTGATCTTTCCGCCTGAGGGCGGCTGCAGCACGTGCGCGTTGGTGACGATGTCGCCGCGCGAGTCGATCACGAAACCGGAGCCCGAGGCTTCACCGTGATAGGGTTGGACGATGCCGGGGCCACCTTGGCCGCCGCCAAAAAACTGTTGGAAGAACGGATCGGCCGGAATGACTTGCTGGCCGTTTACCTCTTCGGTGATCGCGACCACGGACGATTTGGTCCGCTTGACCGCGCTTACGATGCGGTCTTGATCGCTGACTCCGCTCAACGGAACGGCCGCGATGGCCGGCGGCGTGCGATCCGGACCGGTCGCGCCGCCGAAATGGCTGCTAGCGTAAAGCATCATAAGGAAGCTGCCGATTACGGCGCCCACGAGCCCAACAATGAGCGTGGGTAAAACGCGATTCTTCATGGAGCCATCTACCCGATCTACGAGAAAAAGTTACCAAGTGAGCCGGACGNNTCGGCTCCTCGGGCCAAAGTGAGTCGGGGAGTTGGCGCCGCAGTGCCGCGCGGATGCATTCCAAGCGCTCTTCGTGGAACTGCATCACCCGCATCTGGATCAGAAGCCGCGCTCGCCTCAGTGCCCGACGCGAGAAGAGTTCCTCGGGCGGCGGCACGGCTGGGGAAGGCCGCGCCGTGGCGCGGCTTTGCGCAACCGGGCTCGGCGGCGCCGTCGTCGAGGCAAGCAGGAGTGAGATAAGAAGGAAAAGTCGCATCGTTCAATTACCTCCGCGGCGCAATTCACGGCCAGGGCGCGGGGGAGCAAGGACGGGGGGCAAAAGCACTGCTCGTGACCTCAAACACTCTGACCCTGGCCGAACCGCCCTCTGAGCCCTACCTCCGGATCGTTCCGCTGGGGGGCTGCGGCGAGATCGGGCGCAACATGACCGTGATCGAGACCAACGACGACCTAGTCGTCGTCGACTGCGGCTTGATGTTTCCCGACGACGAGATGTACGGCGTCGATATCGTTATCAACGATTTCACGTACGTGCGCGAGCGCGCTCACAAGTTGCGCGGGCTGCTCGTTACCCACGGCCACGAAGACCACATCGGCGGAATTCCGTACTTCGTGCGTGAGTTTCCGCAAACGCCGATTGCCGCGACGGCGCTCACGATCGCGCTGATCAAAGCGAAATCGCGCGAGCAGAAGCTCGGAGACGTGGAGTTCACGCAGGTCAAGCCGGGCAGCCGCGTTCGTCACGGCTCGATCGAAACCGAGTTCGTCCATGTGAACCATTCGGTCGCGGGAGCCTGCGCGCTCGCGCTGCGGACGCCGGTCGGAACGATCTTCCATACCGGCGACTTCAAGTTCGATCAGACGCCGATCGACGGCAAGCCGGCCGATTTTTCCCGAATCGCGGCGATCGGCGATGAGGGCGTCCTCTGCATGCTCTCCGATTCCACCAATGCCGAGCGCCCGGGCCATACACGCTCCGAACGAGCGGTCGGCGAGGCCTTCACGTCGATCTTTTCGCACGCCAAAGGCCGCATCGTCGTCGCTTCATTCGCATCGAACGTTCCGCGCATCCAGCAGACCGTCGACCACGCCGTAAGCTTCAACCGGAAGGTAGCGTTCTTAGGCCGTTCGATGCGCAACGTCGTTCATTTTGCCACCGAGCTCGGCTATCTGCGCGTGCCTGCCGACACGATGGTTCGCAGCGAAGACATCGACGGATATCCGCCCGAACGCGTCGTGGTGATGACGACCGGTTCGCAGGGTGAGCCCATGAGCGGGCTCGCCCGCATGTCGGTGCGCGATTACAAGCACTTTCGCATCGTACCGGGCGATACGGTGGTGATCAGCGCAACGCCGATTCCGGGCAACGAGAAGAGCGTGCACAAGACGATCAACAATCTCTCCAAGCTCGGCGCGATCGTGATTCACGGCACCGACGGGCGCTCGCACGTGTCGGGTCATGCTTCGCAAGAGGAGCTGTTGCTGATGCTCAACCTCGTGCGTCCGGAGTTCTTCGTTCCGGTGCATGGCGAATACCGGATGCTGGCCGCTCACGCGCAGCTCGCGATTCAAACGGGCGTCGAGCCCGGCAACGCCTTCATCGTGGAGAACGGCGACGTCTTGGAGTTCACACACGAGTATGGCGATAAGGTCGGCCGGACGTACGGGGGCAACGTCTTCGTCGACGGCTCCGGCATCGGGGACATCGGAGAAGCGGTACTGCGCGACCGCAAGGCGCTTTCGAATGACGGAATCATCATGGTCGTCGTGGCTATCGACAGCGAGGAGGCGCGCGTGATCGGCGGCCCGGATCTAATTTCGAAAGGCGTCTTCTATCTACCGGAAGCCGGAGGCGTACTGGACGAGCTGCGCGCCGAGCTGAAGACGGTACTCGAAGGAATCTCGGTGGACGCGATGCGCGACGTTACCGCCGTCAAGGAGCACATCCGCAGCGAGTTAGCCGGCGCCGTGTGGACGCGCACCAAACGCCGCCCCGTCGTGATCCCGGTAGTAATGGAGGTATAGCTTTGTCATCCTGAGCGCAGTCGANNTCAGGATGACATAGTGCACAGGCGGGAGATGACGGCGTCGGTGAACTCCGTCGTACTTGCATGGCCGCCCAAATCCGCGGTGGCGATTCCCGCCGCGACGGTATCGAGCGCCGCCGCGTGGATCGATTCGGAAGCCAATCGCGCGAGCGGGTCGTCGATGTACGAGAGCACCGCGGCGCCGGCGAGGATCATCGCGAGGGGATTGGCGACGTTCTTTCCTTCTAATCGCGGTGCGGTGCCGTGCGGCGCCTCCGCCATCACCGCCGACGGCTCTAAGTTCTCACCAAACGCGAGCAAAATCGATTCAGCGCCGGCAATCGAGCCGAAAAGCTGCATCACGAGATCCGAGAGGCAATCGCCGTCGCGGTTGAGCGACGGGATCACAAGCGGTTTGTCGCCCGCGGCGGAGAGCAGCAGCGCATACGTGGCGTCGATGAGCTGAGGATCGTATGGAATGTCGGGATGACGCTCCGCCGCCGCGTCCATCTCTTCTTTGAGCATGCCTTCGTAAACCGGGCTTACGGTGAATTTCGGGCCACCGAAGACCGTCGCACCCATTTTGCTCGCATGGACGAAGGCGTACTCGGAAACGTACCGGCA
>PKWF01000171.1:0-2036 GCA_003133185.1 Vulcanimicrobiota bacterium
GCGCAGTATCAGCGAGTCAGCGTCGCCGACGTCGACCGAGTGTTGCGAAGCTACCTCGATAACCAGCGCGTCGTCGTGGCCTATGCCGTGCCGCAAAACGCCGGAGCGGCGAGGCCCAGCGGACAGATGGCCAAAGAGAACAACGAAATTCCTCCGACCTCGCACGAGCCGCTGCCGAGCTGGGCGCAGCACATTCTCGATAACCTGAGCGTCCCGCAGCAGACGATTTCGCCAACCGATATGACCTTGGCCAACGGCATTCGCCTGATCGTGCAGCCCGAAAGCATTTCGCATACGGTGGTGGTCGCGGGCAAGATCGAGAACAACGAAGACATCCAAGTGCCGCCGGGACAGGAAGGCGTTGCGGACGTAACGGACGGCCTTCTACCCTTCGGAACGACGACGTATGACCGAATCGCATTCCAAACCGAGCTCGACAAGATCGCTGCGTCAACCGAGGCCGGCACTGATTTCGGGCTCGACGTTCTGTCGTCGCAGTTCGACCGCGGAATGCAGTTGCTCGCCGACGAGGAGCTCCATCCCGCGTTTCGGCCTGCGGATTTCTCCGTCGTNNCGGGCGACCCCGAGCAGCGCTTTGCCACGCCCAAGAGCGTCGGTGCGCTGACGCTCGCCGACGTGAAGACCTGGTTCGCAACGGCCTATCGTCCCGACCTCACAACCATCGTCGTGATCGGCGATACGACGCCGGAGGCGGCGAAGGCGATCGTTGAAAAGTACTTCGGAGCATGGCAAGCGACGGGGCCGAAGCCCAACGTCGAGTTGCCACCCGTCCCGCAAAACGTGGCGAGTCAAATCGACGTTCCGGCAACCGGGCGCGTGCAATCCTCGGTGCGATTGATGGAAACCCTCGATCTGGTGCGCAACAATCCCGCCTGGCCGCTGCTCCAGCTCGCCAACAGCGTTCTAACCGGCGGATTCTACTCGTCGCTGCTCTTCCACGATCTCCGCGAAGTGCACGGCTACGCGTACTCGATCCAAAGCCGCTTCGCCTCGAACAAGACTCGAGCAACGTTTTCGTTGGAATATGGCTGCGATCCACAGAACATCGTGCCGGCCGAGTCCCAAATCACGGCCGTCTTGTCCAAGCTGCAACGCGAGTCGATCGAACCCGATCGGCTCCTGCGCGCCAAAGCCTTGCTGATGGGCGACGTCCCGATCCGCGAAGCGAGCTACGACGGCGTGACCGAACAGCTGCTGAACTATGCGTCGCTCGATCTTCCGCTCGACCAGAACCTCATCGACGCGCGCGCACAGCTCGATGCGACGCAAGAGAGCGTTCGGGCGGCCTTGGCTAAATACGTTCGGCCGCAGGACTTCGTGCGTGTCGTAACCGGCCCGGGGCCGCGCTAGTGGCCGTTACGGATCACTAAGCCATGGATGCGATCCAGGGAATCGGTTTCGATCTCGATCACACTCTTGCAATCGACAATCATCTCGAGCGAGTTGCGTTTCTGCGCCTGCTCAAGAGCGTGTCGTCGCGAGGGGGCCGCGTGCTGGGTACGCTTTCCGACCAAATCGACGCGATCGATCTTCTGTTGCAGCGTCAGCGAGGCGGCGAGTTTACGATCGATGAAGCGGTTCGCCTCTTCGCCTCCGAGCGCGGTTTGCCCGCCGGCGATTGGTTCGTGGAGTCGTTCCGGAAGATGGCCGTGGAGAGCGTCGAGGAGTTCCTAGTACCGCTACCGGGAGTCGATCGGACAATGGAAGAGTTGCAAAAGCGCGGAATCCTGGTAGCCGTGTTAACCAACGGTTGGAACCCCCTGCAGAAGCGTAAAGCGGAGCAGGCCGGTTTCCGCGGACCGGTCCTCGTAAGCAGCGAAATCGGCGAGCGAAAGCCTTCGATCGCTGCCTTCGAGCGGCTCTTGCAGGCCCTGGGCACGGAGCCGCGACACACCTGCTACGTCGGAGATGACCCGCACGACGACATCGCCGGCGCGCAGGATGCCGGCCTGCAAGCGGTATGGATCGACTGGGAAGGCCGGGAGTACCCCGACGACGTGCCGCCGCCTGCCCAT
>PKWF01000171.1:2062-3773 GCA_003133185.1 Vulcanimicrobiota bacterium
TACCAAACGAAGCTCGTCGATCTCGAGCGCAGCTATACGATGTGGTCCTTCGGTGAGAATCCATCGTCGGCGACCGACGCGGGGATTCACACGTACGACTCGCGGCTCGCGGATTATTCGCCGGCAACCCAAGCTGCGGAGATGGTGCGCTTGCGCCAGTATCGGAACGAACTTGCTGCCCTCGAGCCTCCGCCGGGCGCGACCGCACACGAGCGAGTCGACTATCTGCTGATACGCGCGAATCTCGAGGGCGACTGGTGGGCGCGAACCGTTTTGCGAGGGTTGCAACGCAATCCGAGCTTGTATGAAGGCGAGTGCAGCAACGGGATCTTCTCGATCGTCAAACGGAAGTATGCCACCGACGAGGTTCGCGTGCGCTCCGCAATCGCACGGCTGCGCGCATGTCCCCTCGTGCTCGCTCAAGGGCGAGCGAATCTCACGCAGCCCGTTCGCGAGTTCGCGCAGATTGCTTCGGAAGATATTCGCGACGGCGACTCGCTTTACACGACGACGCTCGACGAGATCGCGCGGGACACGTCGCCCGCCACTCGCAGCGATCTCGCTGTGGCACAGGAAATCGCACTAAAGGCCCTGCATGCCTATCGGAGTTGGCTCGACGCGCACATGAACGGCTTTGCCGCGGGCGGCTTCGCCGTCGGGCGCAAGCAGTACGATTGGTATCTCCGGCGAGTGCTGCTTCTGCCGTTCGACTCCGCGCAGGTTGCCGAAATCGGAAGACTGGAGCTGGCGAGAGATCGCGCCTTAGAAACCTGGGAAGCCAGCCGCGACGCGCACGAGCCGCCGGCCTCGCCGCCACCCGCATTTGCCTCGAAAGAGGCCTTCTTAGCGTATTACGAACGCAGCCTCCAGCGACTGATCTCGTTCATCAACTCCCACGAGATCGTAGACATCCCGCCGTATATCGGGCCGTTCCACATCGTCGAGGTGCCGAAGGCCCTGGCGGCGACCTATCCGGGCGGATTCATGAACCCGCCGCAGATGTTTTCCAGCGATTCGCAGGGCTTCTATTTCGTGCCGGATTTTAGTTCGGCCAATCAAAGCTTCTTCGTCGCACAAGCGCGCCAGTCGGTCCTGCCGCTGCTCGGACACGAGGGGATCCCGGGTCACTTCATGCAGTTCACCTACGCCTATCACAACCCGGACTTCGTGCGCCACGTGCAAGGCGATGGTGTCTTCGCCGAAGGCTGGGCCTTTTATGGTGAAGAGATGCTGATGCGCGAAGGCTTGTACGAAGACGATCCGGGCGCCCGCAAACAGGTCATTCACTTGATGCGCCACCGCGCGACTCGAATCGGCGTCGACGTCGGTTTGGCTACCGGCGCGATGACGCTCCCGCAAGCGATCGCATACTTTGAAAAGAACGCCGGCATCGATGAGGAGACGGCGCGTGGCGAGGCAACCCGCTTCGCGATGGGGCCCGGGCAAGCCATCGATTATCTCGTCGGAAAGACGCAGATCGAAATCCTGTTGGGACTCTTAGCCGACCGCGAGGGCGCGGGATTTTCGTTGAGGCATTTCCACGACCAACTGCTCTCATACGGCACGGTTCCGTATTCCACGATCCGCTACGAGTGGCTCGGCGACGACTCGTGGCTTCGGCCGTCACTGCAGCCGCTGGCGCCGCAGGAGTTCTAAGAAAGCGTGCCGCGGATCACCGGTGGATCGCTGGGAAGTCGAAAGCTTCGCTCGC
>PKWF01000087.1:0-10709 GCA_003133185.1 Vulcanimicrobiota bacterium
GCGACGAGTTCGGTCTCTTTCTCGGCATCGGCGGCGTGCTGACGTTTCCAAAGGCGGAGTCCCTACGCGACGCGGTGCGCGATGTCGGCATCGGCGCGCTCGTCCTCGAAACCGATTGCCCCTACATGGCACCGGTACCCAAGCGCGGCAAACGTAACGAGCCGGCATATGTGACGCATACCGCCTCCAAGCTCGCGGAGCTCCTTGCGGTCCCACTCGACGAAGTCGTCTGCGCAACCGACGCCAACGCGTTCAAGCTTTTTGGTATTTGAAGGGTTTGGCCGTCTGCCACTCCGCTTCGAGCCGGGCGCGAACCGCCGCAACGATCTCGGCATTACACGTATTGAGGCCCCAATCGGTGCTATCCGAACCGGGTGCCGCAACTGTCGCGTTGGCCGAGCCTAGCCACGCGGCAGTTCCGGCGACGGCGAGCTTCTCCGAGTCGTCGCAGATGCGCGCCGTAACGCCATCTCGAACCAGCGCCTCGATAACCTCGCGTTCGCGCGCATTTCCGCTCAGGTCACGCGCCGACACGAGCAGCCTTGGAGCGGTGCCGGCGAGCGCGGCTTGGCGCAGTTCGCTGTAAACTTTGTTGCAGCAGCCGAACGATTCGCTTTCGACGATCACGCGGTCGGCGCTGGTTGCGCCGTCGATCAGCCGGCCTTCGCACGCGAGTGCCTCGTGCTTAATCATGGGAATCTTCGCGACCTCGGCCGGATCGTCGACCTTCAAAACGAGATCGCCGGGATGCCAGTTCTTATCGTCCAGATAGAGCGTGCCGTCCACGGCAAGCACCTTGGCATGAAGCGGATGCCCCAGCGTCACCGCGGCTCCGGCGGCGCGAAGCTGGGCAGCGACGCACCGGTTCTCTTTGGCCAAATGGGGGCTGTTGAATGGCTGGCCCTCGAGCGCAACGGTCACCTCGGCCCCGCGCTGCGCCGCAGCTCTAACCGCCTTCAAAACCGGACCCGATACCGTGTATGCCTGAAGATTGACCCGGCGGGCCCCGCATAGTGCCCGGCAAACTTGCGCCGTCGAACTCAGTTCCGCCATGGCGCACGCCATCACGACGGAGGCGGACGATAGCTAGTGGTCCGTAACTAGTCCTCCGGGGGGAGAGCGGCGCATCACTTGGAAGCAGCCGTATCTGCAATGAACTTCACGACCAAGGAGCTTGCCCCCAGCGACGCCGAGCGTAGCGGAGCAGAGTCGAAGGGTGCCTTCGTTCGCGAAATGTTCGCTCGCATCGCGCCGCGCTACGATCTCGCGAACCGAATGATGACCGGAGGTCTCGACGAGCGCTGGCGCCGCCGAGCTATCAAGCTGCTCGCACCGCGCTCGCATGCGCGGATCCTCGATCTTTGCTGTGGAACGGGCGATCTGGTCTTCGGGCTGCTGCGCAGCGATCCGACGTTGGACGTCACGGGAATCGACTTCTGCCGTCCGATGCTGGATCGCGCGCAGGCACGCGCCCAGCGAGCCTCTCGAAAAAACGCGCGGTTCCTCGAAGACGACGTCATGGCAATGTCCTTCCCCGACCAAGCGTTTGATGGCGCGACCATGGGCTTTTCTCTACGCAACGTTGTGGACGTCGACGCAACGCTTCGAGAGATTTTTCGGGTTCTGCGGCCGGGCGCGCGNNTTCGTCAACCTCGACGTCAGCAAAGCGCCGAACAAGCGATTCAAGCAGTTTTTCGACCTCTACTTTTACGGCGTCGTGCCGGTACTGGGCGGAATCATCGGCGGCTCTCGTGAGGCGTATCGTTATCTTCCAAACTCTTTGATTCACCATCCCAACGCGCCGGAGCTGCGCGACCGGTTTACGCGTGCGGGGTTTGTGGACGCCGGCTATTTGCCGCTCGTGGGAGGCACCATCGCCATTCACTACGGGCGGCGGCCGTGAATCTCGCCCCCTCTTCGTCGAGCACCGATGGAGATTTGGAAGCGCTCGTCGAGCGTTTCTTTCGCGAGCGGTTCTCAACCGACAACTCAATCATCACCGAGGCGGTCAAACGAATGCTCTGCGCAGGTGGAAAGCGATTGCGTCCGCGCGTCACGCTGCTCGCGGCGGCGGCCTGTGGCGGGAAGCCGGTCGACCATCTTCACCTGGCGGCGTACATGGAACTCATTCACGTCGCGACGCTGATTCACGACGACGTTGTGGACAACGCGCAAACCAGGCGCGGGGTCAACGCCACGGCAGTGGATTACGGCAATCGCGTGAGCGTATTAGCCGGAGATTATCTCTTCGCGTGGATTTTCAAAAACGTGACGCTCAACTATCCTCACCCCGTACCACACGTGCTCTCCGCAACGTTGGCCGAAATCTGTGACGGCGAGGTGCTGCAGCTGCAGGCGTTGGGGAACCTCGACCTTCCGCTCGAAACGTACGTCGAGATCGCGCGCAAAAAGACCGCGTCGCTCTTTGCGGCTTCCGCCCAGTGCGGAGCGATCATGGGCGGCGGCAGCGCGATCGACATCGGGGCGCTGCGCGAATTCGGTGAAGCGCTCGGAATCGCGTTCCAAATGAAGGACGACCTTCTCGACGTGACGGCAGACGAACGCTCACTCGGCAAGCCGGCCGCGAACGATCTGGTCGAACGCAAGACGACGATTCCGCTTATCGCCGCGTTGGCGTCGGGCAACGGCGATTTTCGCGCACAGATGCAGAGCTTCTACGAGGAAGGCGGGAACGACGCCATTCCTTCGGTCGTGCTGGGGATCGAACGCGAAGGTGGGCTGCGCGCGACTCGTTCGCAAATCGCGCTCTTTGTCGAGCGCGCCAAGCAGGCGTTGGAGCCGATCGCGCCGAGTCCGGCGAAAAGAGAACTGGCACAACTTACCGACGCCCTTCTATACTGAGTGCGAAAGGGATCATCGACATGAGTTTACATCCGCTTCTCGCTATAATCGACGCGCCGATCATCATCGGCATCCTCGTCATCGGAGCGCTTCTTTTTGGAGCCGATAAGCTTCCGAAGCTCGCGCGAAGTGCCGGACAGGCAAAGAAAGAGTTTCTGATGGGCCAAGTCGAGGCCGACGAGGCGGCGGCGAAGGCTCGCGAGGAGGCGCGCTTACGGACCGAGTCCGCGCACGCCGACATCATGGACAATGTCGAGGCCGGCTCGTTCTCCGGTGAAGGCGTTCCACCGCCGACACCCGGCAAAGGTACGCCCAGTTCGTAGCCAAGGCCCTTCGCTGCACTCAGAATGACGGTACTCCGGTGAAGGACCTGGATACGATGTGGGATCAAAAGGAGATGCCGATCACGGAGCACCTGCGGGAGCTCCGTAATCGTCTCCTGATCTCGATTGCAACCGTCGGCGCCATCGCCGTCGTGCTCTTCTGGCCCTCGCAGTTCGTCATTCGCGCGATGATGCGGCACTATTTTGGAGGATTGCAGCTCCACGCGTTCGGGCCGGCCGACGTCATTTTTACCGAGCTGAAGTTCTCGGTCGTGGGAGGAATCGTCGTCGGCCTGCCGGTGCTGCTCACGCAGCTCTGGCTGTTCGTCGTGCCGGCGGTCCATCCGCGCACTCGCCGCATGGTCTATTCATTCGTCGTACCGTCGGTCTTCCTCGCTGCGCTCGGGCTGGCGTTCGCGCACTTTGTCGTGATTCCGCGAGTCATTGCGGCACTATTGCAAATCACCGATGCAGTGGCGACGCCAACCTTTGGCGTTGCTTCGACGCTCAATTTCGTAATCGTCCTGCTGGCGCTTTTCGCAATCATCTTTCAAACGCCGATCATTCTCATCGGGCTGGCGCGTCTGGGAATCGTGAGCGCCTCGTCGCTAATGCGTTACCGCCGGCATGCGATTTTCGGATTCTTTATCGCCGGCGGACTGGCCGCGCCCGACGGCAATCCGGTTACGATGGCTCTGTTGGCGATACCGATGTACGTGCTCTACGAGCTCTCGATCTGGGTGATCGTACCGCTCGAACGACGCTGGCGTCCTTCGACAGGCTCAGGATGACATTCCTTAGCNNTGCCGATGCGAGCCGCCGGATGGATCTCGATTCCCGTGAGGAAGCGCGCGACGTTGGCTAAGAAGCGCGGCAGCAACGGAATTCCAGCGCGATAGAGCGCGTGGTTGACGCGATGCGCGACGAGCGCGTGAAAACCGGGATACGAGAGGACGACGTCGAGCCAGCCCCGTGCGGCGGGATCGCGCTCTAGCGGCGCCTGCAGGTCGGCTTGTAACGTTTCGAACGCCTCATCCATTTCCATCAATGTAACCCTTTTATCCGCATCGAGGTGACGCTCCGGTCATCCTTCGACAGGCTCAGGATGACAACCGACAGAGCCTGTGCTGAGCGCAGTCGAAGCGCTCAGGATGACATTCCTTAGCGCCTGCGCGAAGCGCAGTCCTGAGCGAAGCGCGAAGCGCCGAGTCGAAGGGCCAGGATGACAAAGTGACGGCTGCAGTGCGCGGGCTCTACGGCGATTTTGTACGGACCTTTGGGAACGTACTCTTCGCCGTCTCGCTTTTCGTCGTTTGGGGAGTGCTCACGCTGCTCGGTGTCGTCATCGATCAGGGGCGAGATCCGAACGCTTATTTTGAATCGTACGCGGCTCCTATCGCGCGTGCGATCTTGCGCCTCAATCTCGACAACGTCTACCACTCACCGTGGTACGTCGGGATCATCGGTCTGATCCTCACATCTCTGGCGGTCTGTACGTTCAAGCGAGTCGTTCCGGCGCGGCTCCCCGCGTTACGCCCCGTCAAGATTGAGAGCATTCCGCTCCACGCGTGCTTCGAGGCCGCCGGGGACGCCGATACCGTGCGAAACCGCCTCGCCGAATTCTTCGCCTCTCGGGGCTGGCGCATTCGGGAGCGAATCTTTGGCGGCATCGAGTGGAGCTTTGCCGATAAACATAATTGGGCGCGCCGAGGCGTGCTGATCGCGCATGCGGGCTTTGTGATTCTCGCGGCGGGTACGACGCTCTATTGGGCCCGCGGCTTTTCGGGCGAGATCGCGCTCCTCGACGGCCAAACCTCGCAGATCTCCAATACCGGCGCGGTCATCCGACTCGACGATTTCGCTTATCGCATCGCGCCAACGCAAACCAAGAGCGGGATGGTCTACCAGCCCATCGATTACGTTTCGCACGTTACGGTAAGCGGCAAGAACGGAATCCCTGCGCGCATGACGGTGCGCGTCAACCATCCGATCGATATCGACGACACGCTTTACTACCAGGCCAGCTACGGTTTCGGCATGCGTTTCTCCGTAACGCACGACGGACGGCGCGACGCGGCGCTCTCCCGCCGTACGCTGCTGGAGGGCGATTCCTTCGATCTCCCGGGATCCCAGCGCAGCGTTCTGTACGAGCGTTTCGCTCCGACCGTAGACAAGCAAACCGGCATGCCCACGGCCGATCCCCGCGTCAACGACCCCGCGGTCGTGCTAGGAGTCTCGGACGGCGGCGCGCCTCTGGGGGAGGCGCTCGTACCGCTTGGCTCCCGGATCGATCTTGGGGGCGGCTGGGGACTGGAACCGCAGAAGTACGTGATGTACAGCGGATTTCAGTATCGTCACGATCCCGGGGTGCCGCTCGTGGGGATCGGCGCGTTCGTCCTGCTGACGGGGTTGATTATCTCCTTCTACTTCGTCCCGGCGCGGCTGTACGTACGCGTCGACGACGCCGGCGCGCACCGCTCGAGCGTCGGTCTGGCGGCGACCACGGTGAAGGGCTACGACGTTTTCGAGAGCGAGTTTGCCCGATTGGTGGTAGCGTTGAAAGCGAATAATTTATGAACCTTCCCTGGGACGAGATCCTCATCGGCATTGCGTTGGGCGCGTACACTCTGGGCGCGCTCGCGCTGGTGATCTATTTCTTTTCGCAAGACGAGTCGTTCCGCAAGGCCGGCGTTCCGCTGGCAGTTCTCGGATGCGTCGCGCAGTTCGTCCAGCTCGCCGTGCGCTTCGAAACGACACATGTCTGGCCGCTGCTCAACCTGTACGGATCGCTCTCGTTCTTCTCGGCGATGTCGGTGGCTATCTACATCGGCTTTGCGTTTCGCTACCGGCTTTGGTTCGCGGGCGGGTTCGTGCTCGCGCTCGCAGCGATATTTCTCGCCTACGGGGTCACCTGGTACGAAGGAACGATGCCGCCGGTTCCATCGCTGCAATCCTACTGGGCCAAGATTCACGTGCCGATCGTCGTTTCGTCGTACGCCGCGTTCTTGGTCGCCTTCGTCTTCTCGTGCGTCTATCTGTTGAAGTACTACGCGGCGCGCTCGGGCACGGGCTCGACCGCACGCTGGCTGGCGTCTTTTCCGAGCCTCCCGCAGCTCGACGCGATCGTCTATCGCGCCGTCGCGATCGGTCTGCCGCTGATCTCCATCGGGATCATTACCGGCGCGATGTGGGCGCACGAGGCGTGGGGCGCATATTGGCAATGGGATCCTAAGGAGACGGCGGCCTTGTTCTCCTGGATCGTCTATCTCGCATACATGCATCTGCACACTCGCCACGCGTGGCGGGGGCTGCGCACGAACTGGGTCAGCGTCATCGGCTTCGCTTCGATCATTTTCTGCTATCTCGGGGTGAACATTTGGATATCGGGATTGCACAGCTACAAGGTGTGATCGAAGTCCTGGCGGGCTGCTGCAGGCAGAGGTTACAATGTCGCCAAATGAGCCTGCCACCCGTACCTACGCCCTTGGGGAGAAGCTATTTTGTCTGACTCGAATGCCGGCGCGGCCAGCGATGCTGCGGCCCAAAGCGCCGACGAAGTCAGCCGCCGGACCTTCATGGCGAACGCGACGCTGACCATTGGCGGGATCGTCGGAGTCGTACTGGCCGTACCGATCGTGGGGTCGCTGCTACCGCCCAAGAACGCCTCGAGCGGAAGCTGGGCGCCCCTGAGCACGCAGGAGCTCGACGCCCTGCAGAAGGCGACCGACAAGCCGGTCAAGCTGACGTTCACGCTCAAGTACAAAGACGGCTACCTGCCCGAGCAGAGCGCTCCCGAGTACGTCTGGGGCATTAAGATCGATCCTGCAAAATTTAAAGCCGCGCGCCCCGACATTTTCAACGGCGCGGGGGGAGCCGCGGACGTGCCGTACGACGCCGTCACCATGGGCTTCGTGATCTTCAGCCCGATCTGCCCGCATTTGGGTTGCTATTACAACTGGAACGACGCGCAGAACCGGTTCATGTGCCCCTGCCACGGGTCGCAATATACCTTCGACGGAACGCACATCGCAGGCCCCGCGCCACGCGGCTTGGACCCATTGCCGTTTCGCGAACAAAACGGCGCAGCCGAGGTAACGTGGATCGTCTATCAGTCCAACACGCCGCAACGTATCGTCGTCTCCTATCAGGCATAGGGAATCGCTGATGCTGAACTGGATCGAAAAACGAACCGGCTTCGTCTCGATGACGAAGGACTTTCTCACCGAGGACGTACCCGGCGGCGCTAGCTATTGGTACGTCTTCGGAAGCGCGACGCTCTTCGCGATGATCGTGCAGATCACTACCGGCATCTTTTTGACCTTCTTCTACGCGCCGTCCGCGGCGACCGCATGGGAATCGACGCGCGCGATTTATCTCAACCCCTACACGCACTTTTTGCTTTCCGTCCACTATTGGGGCTCCTCGGCGATGATCGCCCTGGTCTTCCTGCATCTGCTGCAAGTGCTCATTTGGGGCGCCTACAAATCGCCGCGCGAACTGCAATGGGTCGTCGGCGTGCTCTTGCTGCTCGTCACCTTGGTACTCGGCCTCACGGGCTATCTATTGCCGTGGGACATGGATGCCTACTTTGCCTCGCAGGTCTCGCTCAACATAACCGGCCTCGCTCCGGGACTTGGCCCCGTTATCCAGCATATCGCGCAGGGCGGCGGCGCGATGGGCACCGCCACGATCAACCGTTTCTTCGGACTACACGTCTGGCTGATGCCGGCTGTGCTCGTGTTGCTCGTCGGCGCGCACTTGGCGATCTTTCGCCATAACGGCTCGGCTGGGCCGGTCGTCGAAGACCCGCGCACGCTCAAGGTGGGGCGGTTCTGGCCGGATCAGATGTTTATGGACGGCGCGTTCTCGTTCATCGTCTTCGTCATCATCTGCTTTCTTGCGTTCGCATTTCCCCCATATCTGGACGCGAAGGCCGATCCGACCAAGTTCTTCGTGCCTTATCCCGCCTGGTATTTCTTATCGCTCTTCGGCCTGCTCGCACTCGTACCGCCCGAGCTTCATCTCGGTCCACTGACCATCGGCACGGAGTTAATCGCGACGATCGTCGTGCCCACGCTCTTCTTGGTGGTGGTTCTCCTGCTTCCGTGGCTGGACCGCAGCCGAACGCGGAGTTTCGCGGCGCGCTCGGGCATATTGTGGACGACTACGATCGTCGTTTGCACCATCGTCGGATTATCGATCTTCGCCCAAGTGACGACGATGGCCAAACAGGCCGCAGCGCCGGCCTCACCGCCGGAGTCGGTCGTACTGAGCGAAGCGGAGGCTGCGACGACATCAACCGCCGGCGCGCCAGGGGCCATTCCGGCTTCGAACGTGGGCGTCGCCGGCGCCACCAACGCCAATGGTGCAAAAGTCTTTGCTGCCAACTGCGCGAGCTGCCACGGAGCCCAGGGCCAGGGAACGCCGGGCGCATTTCCCCCGCTTGCCAACAATCCGGTCGTCACCGGCGATTCCCAAAAAGTAATTGGAATCCTGACCGCCGGCCTGCACGGCCAGATATCCGTGGGAGGAATGAGTTACAACGGACAGATGCCGGCGTGGAAAGGTCAGCTTTCGAATAAAGACATCGCCGACGTCATAACGTATATTCGCGGTGGCCTCGGAAGCAATCACGCCTCGGCCGTCACCGAAGCGCAAGTAGCAGCTTACAAGCCTTAGGACAACGTCACTAGGGGCAACGCGGGCCCTCGTAGAGCAACAGAGCTGCTTTGCGGTCGACCGTAACGAGGCGGCGCACGCGGCCATACGTGGGATCCGTCGGCACGCTCGCGGCCGGAACGACCACCCATGCGCGCGATGCCGCACAGAGAATCGTGCGAGGGTCGACGCCATCGGTTGGCGGATCTCCATCGCTCGGCGGTGCCAGCACGCGGACGACCGGATGCGTATAAAACAGCAACGCATTGCCGCCCGAAACGTTCTGGATGGCCACGACGTCGCCCGAATGCTGCTCTCGCTCGATGACCGCGGCCAATCGCGGCACGGGCTTAAATGCTTCGGCGTGCGGTAAGACCGTCACGGCGAGCACGTCGGTCGCGACGATCGCGGCGAATGCCAGCGCGTAGGGTGCCGCGCCCACGGTACTGCGCCGGGCGACGAGCAGCGCGGTCAACAACGAGCCGGCGAAGATCGCCGCCGCCATCGCCAGCAACGGGGGAACCGCGATCGCTATTTCGGCCGTCAGGCGATTGTTGCGCGTGAAGAGCGAGATCGCAATCGCTAACGCACCGATCGTCACCGGCACCGTCGCCGCGGAAAAAACTGCCGAACGCGTACCGCCGCGGCGCACGACCGCTTCGAAGTAGAGCGCGGTGATCAATGCGAGGGCCGGAAGCTCGAGTGCGATATAATTCGGAAGCTTCGTTCGAGCTAAGCTGAAAAAGAGCACCGGCACGACGATCCAAGCAAATGCGAGGCGCACCAAACGCGAAGATCCGGGATCCTGCGACTGCGCCGGCTGCAGCCTTCGAATACCGTCGGCAATCGCCATTGGGAGGAACGCAATCCACGGAAAGAAGCCGAGAATGATGACGGGCACGTAATACCAAAACGGCCCGGCTTGATTCTCGACGACGCCGGTATAACGCCCGATGGTGTACTCTCCAATGAGTTTTTGAAGCGGGAAGAGGTGATAGTGCAACACCAATGCGATCGGCCACGGAGCAGCGATCGCAAAAAAAGCAAGAAGCCCCACGACCCAGGCTCGCGCCGATGGCGCATATGTCGGTTCGAAACGCCGATTCCAAAAGAAGAACGGCACGACGACCAATAGCGCAACGACCGGTGCAACCAGACCTTTTGCCAAAAACCCGAATCCCGCGGCAATCCAGCCGAAAATCGCGTACCGGTCGCGCCCGCTCTCGAGACCACGAAACCACCAAAAGATCGTCATCGCGACTGCCAGGTCGAGCAGCGCGTCCATGATCGCCAGCCGGCCGATCACCGCTTGCATCAAGCACGTTGAAAGAATGACGGCAGCGTAAATGCCGACGCGGGCTCCGGCTTGCCGCGCGACGGCGTAGCCGGTGAAGGCGGAGAGGACGACCGTCGCCAGCGCCGACGGAAGTCGCAGCGCCAGCGGCGTTGGGCCTGCCAGCAGCGAGAAAAGGGCGCCCAACCAAAAATACAACGGCGGCTGGACGAAATACGGCACGCTGTTGAGGTGCATGACCACCCAGTCATGCGTGAGAAGAATTTCTTTGGCAACCTCGCCGTACGCCGTTTCGCTGTTGTCCCAGAGAGTGCCGACGCCCAAACCCGGAAGGGTTATGAGGGCTGCAACGACCGCACCCACGGCGGCGGCACGAACGGCTCCGTCGGCGGTTCTCTTCATGACGAAAGGCGGTTTTTGGCTGCCGGGCGCTGAAGTCTTTTATGTTTCCATGTTGACCATCTCATTGCGGCCAGACGGCCGCCGAGCGGTTATAATCGGCGGAGGAATCGTTGCGGCTCGAAAGGCCGAATCGCTTGCCGAGGCCGGTTTTCGAATCTCGGTCGTAGCGT
>PKWF01000087.1:10764-15481 GCA_003133185.1 Vulcanimicrobiota bacterium
GCGGCGCGCATACTCGTTTGCGATGCGTCCACTGCAGATCGAGGAGATTTTACGATGCCGGCGACGTTTCGCGTCGGGGATCTGACGATCAGCGCCGACTCCGCGGGAAGCTCGCCCGCTTTCTCGAGACGCGTCGTGCGCGAGCTATCCGAGCATTTCGGTTCGGAGTACGGCGACGCGCTGCAAGTGCTGCGGCGCATGCGCGCTCACATCAAAGAGGCCTTCCCCGGGGAGGAAGGCGCCGCCATTTTACGCACGCTCGCGGAGCGGCCGATTGCCGAACTTGCCGCAACGCCGGACGCGGCCGCCGTCTGCGCTTCGCGGCGCAGCCCGCTCGCGATGATTCAAAGCCGCACGATTGCGGCGCGTCTAGCCGAACGCGGGATCGCAACGATTATGCTTGGCATCACGACGACCGGCGATCGCGATAAGGAGCACCCCATCGATCGCCTTGGCACGGTAAACGTCTTCATCACGGAGCTGGAGAACGCGCTGCGCGAACGGCGTGCCGATTACGCCGTTCACTCCTGTAAGGATCTACCCAGCACGCTTCCCGATGATTTGCAGATTGCGGCCATCTCCCATCGGCAAGACGCACGCGACGCTTTTTGCAGCGAGCGCTATAGCGACTTCGAAAGCCTCCCGCAAGGATCGGTCGTCGGAACGTCCAGCCCGAGGCGGCGCGCACAGCTCGCGGCGCTTCGTCCCGATCTCCGATACGAAACGCTGCGGGGTAACGTAGGCACGCGGCTTGCGAAGTTACGCGACGGACGCTACGATGCAATCGTGCTGGCGGTGGCCGGCTTAAATCGATTGGGAGAACGCGCCACGCACCTCGTGCCGTTTGAAGTCGATCGCATCGTTCCGGCCGTCGGTCAAGGCGCGCTCGCCGTGGAGACTCGCGCCGGAGAGGATTGGTTGACGAACGCCCTGCGATCGGCTGCAAACGACAGCGTCAGCGAACTCTGCGTCGTCTGCGAACGCGCGGCGCTTGCGGCGATGCACGCGGGCTGTAGTGCGCCGATCGGAATCCACGCCCGTCTTGGCGCAGCGGGCATGATGGTTGACGCCGCGGTGGAAGCCGAGCCTGGCGTTATTCTCCGCCATCGCATCGAACGCTCCGTGGCGACGGTGCAAGAGGCGGAGGCCCTAGGAACGGCGCTCGCCGCCGAGTTGGCCGAGCGCAGTGTCGCCGCAACGTGAGCCGGCCGTGATTGCGGTGCGCCCCCGGCGCCTGCGCCGCAGCCAGGTCATGCGCGAGCTCGTTGCCGAGCATCGCATCGGGATCGAGCATCTCGTCCAACCGCTCTTCGTTGTGGAACGCGACGAAGACGCAGGCCCGATCGAGTCGATGCCGGGAATCTCACGGCTTTCGCTCCAGGGCACGGTAGCCGAAGCGCGCGAGCTTTTTGCGCTGGGNNTCAAGGCGGAGCTGCCGGAGATGCTCGTGATGGCCGACCTCTGCGGCTGCGAGTATACCGACCATGGGCACTGCGGGATTCTCGATTCGGAGGGCGAGGTCGACAACGACGCGACGCTGGAACTGCTCTGCCGCATCGCTCTGACGTACGCGGATGCGGGAGCCGACGTCGTCGCTCCATCCGATATGATGGACGGCCGCGTCAAGGCGATTCGTTGCGCGCTGGACGGCCACGGCCGCACGAGCGTCGCCATCATGGCGTACAGCGCGAAGTATGCATCGGCGTTCTATGGGCCGTTTCGAGATGCGGCAGGTTCGGCACCGCGGCAAGGAGATCGCCGTGGCTATCAGCTGGACGCGCCCAACTCTCGCGAAGCGCTGCGTGAGATCGCGCTTGACATTGCGCAGGGCGCCGACATCGTGATGGTCAAGCCGGNNCGCGACCGGTTTGACGTGCCGATTGCCGTTTACAACGTCAGCGGCGAGTACGCGATGCTTCAAGCGGCGATCGGCAACGGCTGGCTCGATGGCGATCGCGCCATCGATGAGATCCTGACGTCGTTCGTGCGAGCCGGCGCCGACATCGTCATCACGTATTTCGCCAAAACCTACGCACGCCGTCATGGCTGACGCGATCCTGCTCCTGGCCGGCGGCTCGGCGACGCGCTTTCCAGGAAAACTCGAGCACGACATCGACGGCCAGCCCATGATCGTGAGAGTCTTTGCGAAACTGGCCCGCGGCCCGTGGCCGGTATATGTAGCCGGCAAGGGAAGCTTTGCGCCAGCGGTCGACGCGGCGCTTTGTGCGCCGTTGCTGATCGACCGCTGGTCGCCGCGGGGTCCACTGCATGCGCTGCTCTCCGCTTGCCTATTCATTCCGGCCGATCGCGTCTTTGCCGTCGCGGCGGATCAGCCGCAACTCGAGCCCGGCGTGCTCGAACGTTTGGCCGCTGCGTGGATGCCGGGCGACGAAGCCGCGGTGCCCGAGCACGCCGGCGGCGTCGAACCGCTCGCAGCTCTCTACGATAGATTCGCGCTTCTCCGCGAAGGTCTTCGGCTGCGCCGCGCCAGCCGCAGCGCGATGCGCGATCTGATCGCCGCCATTGCAACTCGCTTCGTGCCGATGGAGAGCCGCTACTTTCGCAACGTGAATATGCGTTCCGACCTCGGACGCAGAATGGACCGAGCGTGAAGCTAGAACGTTCGATCGCCGAATTTGCGCGGGCCCGCAACGTCATTGCCGGCGGCGTGAACTCGCCGGTCCGCGCGCTCGGTTCGGTTGGCCTCTCTCCCATCTTCATGAAAAGCGGCGCCGGGGCGATGCTCTACGACGTGGACGGTCACGAGTATCTCGATTACCTCATGTCCTGGGGCGCCTTGCTCCTTGGCCACGCTCATCCCGCCGTAACCCGCGCGATCGTCAATGCCGCTTCGCGGGGTACTTCGTTCGGAACGCCAACCGAATCGGAGAGTCAGCTCGCGGAGCTGATCGTTTCGATGATGCCGTCAATCGAACGCATTCGCTTCGTTTCCAGCGGAACCGAGGCGACATTGAGCGCCGTTCGGCTGGCCCGCGGCTACACCGGGCGTTCGAAGATCGTGAAGTTTGCGGGCTGCTATCACGGTCACGGCGACTCGTTTCTGATTGCAGCCGGATCCGGTGCACTAACTGCGGGCGTGCCGGACTCACCAGGCGTCACCGAAGGTGTCGCTGAGGATACGATCGTCTTGCCGTTTAACGATCTCGTGGCCGTCGAAGAGGCGTTCGCAACGAATGCGGGGTCGATCGCGGCGCTGATCGTCGAGCCATATCCCGGAAATATGGGGCTGATCTTGCCGCGGCCCGGATATCTGCTCGAGCTTCGCGAGCTCTGCACTCAGCACGGCGCGGTGCTGATTTTCGACGAAGTGATGACCGGTTTTCGCGTGGCTCGCGGCGGCGCGCAAGCGCGCGAAGGCGTCCGGC
Organism: Vulcanimicrobiota bacterium; assembly: GCA_003133185.1. Classification (GTDB taxonomy): domain Bacteria; phylum Vulcanimicrobiota; class Vulcanimicrobiia; order Vulcanimicrobiales; family Vulcanimicrobiaceae; genus Cybelea; species Cybelea tyrphae. The sequence goes on from PKWF01000087.1 coordinate 14,151, forward strand.
CCGACCTGACGACTCTTGGCAAGGTGATCGGGGGCGGTTTGCCGGTCGCGGCGTTTGGCGGCAGAGCGGAGATCATGGCCCAGCTCGCCCCAGACGGACCCGTCTACCAAGCGGGAACGCTCTCCGGCAACCCGGTCGCCATGGCGGCGGGCATCGCCACGCTCGGCGTGGTCGCGGCGGACCATACGCTCTACGAGCGCCTTGAAGCGCTGGCACTCCGGCTGACCGCGGGTCTGAAAACCAGCTTCGAACGGCATGGCTTTCCGAGCTTCGTCAACTGCGCAGGGGGGATGTTTTCGATCTTTCTCACGCGCGACGAGGTCGGCGACTTGCGTGGTGCCCAAGCCACCGACCGAAGCCTCTTTGCGAAGTACTTTGGCGCGATGCTCGAGCGTGGAGTCTACTTCGCACCGTCGCCCTTTGAGTCGAACTTTCTTTGTGCGGCCCACACCCCGGCAGAGATCGACCGCACGGTTGCGGCCACGGACTCGGCGCTGGCGGCGCTGCTGGCGACCGATGAGCGCCCGCTGCGAGCGATGCACTTGTCCGGTGGCGCGTCGGAGCCGTAGGATTGCCTCATGCCTCTGACCTGCATCGGCCTCTCGCATCACACGGCTCCCATCGAGGTTCGGGAGCGGCACGCGTTTCCGGCGTCGCGGATGGCCGAAGCCTTGGTCGCCCTGCGCGACTACGAGGCGGTTACCGAAGCCGTGATGCTGCAGACTTGCGGGAGGCTAGAGATCTATGCCGAGCTCTCCGACTACGAGAGCGGCGTGGGACAGATAAAATCGTTCTTGACCAACTTCCGNNGACTCGATGCTCATCGGCGAAGCCGAAATTCTCGGGCAGGTCAAAGAGGCGTACGTCGCCGCGACGCAAGCCGACTCGCTCGGCAGAACGCTCCATCGCCTCTTCCGCGAGGCGATCGCGGCCGGCAAAATCGCTCGCGCGAAGACGCACATTGGAAGTGAATCGGTCTCGATCGCTACCGCGGCGGTCGAAGCGGCGCGCGTTCGTCTCGGTACGCTGCAAGGGAAGTCCGTTCTCGTCGTCGGCGCCGGCAAGATGGGACGCGCGGCGGTAAAACGATTGCGCCAAGAGGGCGCCGCTCGAGTCATCGTGACGAACCGGACGCTGGCGCGCTCTCGCGAACTGATCGAGGAGGCCGGCTTCGGTGAAGCGCTCGAGATGCCCGAACTCTCCGACGCACTTGCCGTTGCCGATGTCGTGGTCGCCTCTACCGGCGCCTCGCATTTCGTCCTCGACGAAAAGCGCGTGACCGACGCGATGGCACAGCGCCCGCAGCGTCCGCTCTTTATCGTGGACATCGC
>PKWF01000067.1 GCA_003133185.1 Vulcanimicrobiota bacterium
CGCGCCTTTGCAAGATCCTCGAGCTGCACGCGCAGGAACTCCTCGCGCTGCGCGACGTCGTCGCGCTCGGCGAGAAACGCGGCGACCGCGATAGCGTTGCGCTCGTGCTCGCGCATGCGCAGCGCCAGCGTTTTTGCGCCGCGCATGGTCAGAAACGTATCGAACGGGCCAGGCACGCCGCCGACCGCGTTCTGGTGGAACTTGATGACCTCGGCGAGCGCGTCGTCGTTGGTGATCGCGACGCCGCCGACGACGTCGCTGTGGCCGCCGATATACTTGGTCGTTGAATGAACGACGATCTGCGTTCCTAGTGCGAGCGGCTGCTGAAAATAAGGCGTCGCGAAGGTATTGTCGACGGCGACGATCTGATCGGGACGGCGAAGCGACGCCACTGCCGCGATATCGACGATGTTCAGCAGCGGATTGCTGGGGGTTTCGATCCAGAAGAGCCTCGTATTCGGCCGCACGGAGGCAGCGACGGCCTCGAGATCGCGCATATCGACGTAGGTGAACGTGAGGCCGTAACGCGTGAAAATGCGTTCGAAGAGCCGGTAGGTGCCGCCGTAAAGATCGTCGCCCACGACGACGTGATCCCCGGCCGAGAGCAGATTGATCACCGCCGACGTTGCCGCCATGCCGCTGGAAAAGGCGCTGGCAAAACGCGCTCCCTCGAGCGAGGCCAACTGACGTTCCAAGGCCACGCGGGTTGGGTTCACCGTGCGGCTATAATCGAAGCCTTTGTGCTCCCCGACCTTGGCCTGCGTAAACGTGGAGGTCTGATAGATCGGAACGATCGTCGCGCCGGTGGCCGGATCGGCTTCTTGTCCGACGTGAATCGCTTTGGTTGCGAACTTCACTGCTCCCTAGCCTGTCGAAGGGCGAACGACGTCGGAACTGGTGGAGAGGAAGCTGATGATGTCTTGGCGGGTCAGCACACCGATCGGCTCACCGTCGTCCGTTACGACGATGGCCGGATTGGCCAGCGTAAGGAGCTTGTACGCAAGCTCGATCTCCTCGGACTGTTCGAGTGCCGGAAACGGCCGGCCCATCACCTCGCTGACCGGTTGATGCAGAATATCCGCATGATCGAAGACGCTGCGCATCACGCCGACGTCGTTGACGCTTCCAACCTGTTCCCGACCCTGCATCACGGGGAGCTGCGAGATCTCGTACTGACGCAGCAGGTCGAGCGCGGTTTTAACGGTGTCGTCCTGCTGCACCGTGAGCAGTGGCGGTAATGGCGTCTTGCTTCGCAGAACGTTTCCCACCGTCGCGCGTCGCTTTGCATCGGCCAGAAAGCCGTTGGCGATCATCCAGTCGTCGTTAAAAATTTTCGACATGTAACCGCGGCCGGAGTCCGGCAAGATGACGACGACGATCGCGTCGGGGCCGAGGGTCTTGGCAAGCCGAACCGCCGCGACACCCGCAGTCCCCGAAGAACCGCCCACGAGTAAGCCCTCCTCGCGTGCGATCCGGCGCGCCATNNGTAGCTCATGCCGATGCCTTCGACGGCGTACGAGCGCGGAATGTCTCCGGAATAGATCGATCCTTCGGGATCCGCGCCGACGACGTGGATCGCCGGGTTCTTTTCCTTCAAAAACCGAGCCGTGCCCGAGATCGTTCCTCCGGTTCCGATGCCTGCGACGAAATGCGTGATCGTTCCACCGGTCTGCTCCCAAATTTCGGGACCGGTCGAATGGTAGTGCGCTTCTGGATTGAAATGATTGTGAAATTGGTTCGGCTGAAATGCGCCGGGTATCTCCGATGCAAGGCGGTTGGCGACGCCGTAATACGACTCCGGTGAATCGGGAGGAACGTTGGTCGGAGTGATCACGACGTCGGCGCCGTAGGCGCGAAGAAGGTCGATCTTTTCTCTCGACATTTTGTCGGGCATCACTAGGATGCAGCGATAACCGCGAATTGCGGCGGCCATTGCCAAGCCGGTACCGGTGTTCCCGCTCGTCGGCTCGACGATCGTGCCGCCCGGCTTGAGCAGACCCTGGCGTTCTGCGGCGTCCAGCATCGCGACCGCGGGGCGGTCCTTGACGCTGCCGCCGGGATTAACGTATTCGACCTTGCCCAGCACCAGGCACGCCGCGCCGTCGACCACTTTGTTTAGTCGTACCAGCGGCGTGTGGCCGATGGCGTCTAATGCCGTCTCGCAATATGTGAGGTTCGACGCCGGGGGGGATGGCGCGGTGCTTGCCATAGGAGCGCCGCCTTCAGCGCGGCGAACACCTTCACCTATGAATTCACTCGAAGGCAGGCTCTTCATTGGAATAGCGTTGCTGCTATTGGGAACGTCGGGATGCAACACCGATGAATTGCCGCCCGCGGCCGGTTTTGCGAGCGTGTCGGGAACGGTCGTCGATTCGGCCACGAACGTACCGATCCGCGGTGCGCTAGTTACGGTCGATACAGTCTTGACGGCAACCAGCGACGCAACCGGCCGCTTCACGATCGCCAAGGTTCCCAGCGGCATCGCCGACTATGCGGTCGAGGCTACGGGCTATCAGGCGCTGTCGTCGAGCACGACCATCGAACCGGGCAAACCGTTCACGTTAAACTTGACGCTGAGCACGCAAGCCACTCCACCGCCCCATTAACTTCCTAATTTGAGCTGATCGCCGTCGAGCGGCGATATGCGCTCGCGGGTTTTACCAGCGTTGCCCGGTCGGCAACCGTGCGGTCGACGATGCCCAAGACGACGGTAGCGAGGCGATCGGGGTCGTGGCGAACCGTCTCCGTCTCGCCGATAACGGCCGCCGTGACGGGGTGGAATCCCATCGCGGAAATGCGCTCGGTATCGGGCACCACGGGCACTTGGCCCTCTTGCGCGTACGCCGACAACAAGCGCGATGGCGGTTCGTCGTTGACGATCACATAGTCGCAAACGCGTTCGCCGGCGTTGGCAATCAACGCCTCGAGGTGATCGGCAGCCGTCATGCCATCGGTCTCGCCGGGCTGCGTCATGACGTTGCAAACGTAAATCTTTACGGCCGATGCGTCGGCGACTTCGCGCGCGATCCGGCTCACCAAAAAGTTCGGGACGACCGAAGTAAAGAGCGAGCCGGGCCCCAGCACGATAGCATCGGCATCGCGAACTGCCGAGATCACTTCCTCCAGCGGCGCCGCGGCCGGGGGATCGAAGAAGACGCGCTTGATCGGCCGCTTCGCCAGCGAGATGTTCGACTCGCCCTCCAAAATCGTGCCGTCGTCGAGCTCCGCACAGAGCCGAACGACGCCTAACGTCGCTGGCAAAACGCGTCCGACGACGTTGAGCACGCGGCTCGATTCCTTGATGGCGCGATCGAAGTTTCCGGTGATGCCGCTCATTGCCGCTAAGAAAAGATTCCCGAACGAATGTCCGCTCAGTCCTTCACCTTCGGTAAACCGGTAGCGGAAAAGGTCGGTAACCATTGCCTCGTCGTCGGCGAGCGCGACGAGGCAGTTGCGAACGTCGCCCGGTGGCAGCACGCCGAGTTCTTTTTGAAGGCGCCCCGAGGAGCCGCCGTCGTCGCTAACCGTTACGATCGCCGTCAGATTGCTCGAGCGGCGTTTGAGGCCGCGCAGCAAGGTCGAAAGCCCGGTGCCGCCGCCGATTGCCACGATTTTGTAGCCCTGCTGAAGGCGCCTGCCCGCCAACGCATCGCGAAATCCTTTGGGTTGCCGGCTGCCGGCGATTCGAGCGACGGTCCGCATCCACATGAAGACGCCGAGGCCAAGGAATGCAACGCCGACGATACCCAAAATGCCGGTGAGATAGGCCGGCGAGAAATAATCGACGACGATGGTATCGAGAATCTCGTTGACGTGGATGCCGCTGCCCTCTGCAATGAACCAGCGCGTGATGCCGTCGAGCAGCAGGACGATGCCGAAAACCGCGAGCAGAATCCACCGCTTGACGCCGACGCCGGGCAACAGCCACTGAAACGAACGAACGAAGCACTGACGCATTAGGCTGCCCGCACGAGATCGCGAGCCTCGAGTACGACGTCGATCCGGCGATCCGCGGCGAAACGTTGCGCGAGTCGTCCGGCCACATACACCGAGCGATGGCGGCCGCCAGTGCACCCCACTCCAATGGTGAGCTGCGACTTGCCTTCGGCCAGATAACACGGCAGCAGAAAATCGATCAGATCCGTAACCTTGGCAAGAAATGGAGCGAGAGAGTCGTCCTCCTCGATAAAGGCTGCGACTGCTTCATCGTCGCCGGACTTATCGGTGAGTGACTCTACGTAGTTCGGGTTGCGCAAGAAGCGCACGTCAAAGAGGAGATCGAGATCGGTCGGCAGCCCGAACTTGAAGCCGAACGCGACGAAGGTAACGGCGAGGCGCATCGGGCGATCCGTAACGAAGGCCGCGGCGATTCGCTCCTTTAGCGTCCCGTGCGTCAGGTTCGTCGTGTCGATTACGACGTCGGCGAGCTCACGCAACGGGGCCAGCAGTCGCCGGTCGGCGTCGATGGCCTCTCGGACGGAGCCCGTCTGCGCAAAGGGATGGCGCCGCCGTGTCTGACTAAAGCGGCGAACGAGCAGCTCGTCGGCAGCGTCGAGGAAGAGCACCTGCACCAAATGCCTGCCCCGGATGCGATCGATCGCGGTTCGAGCGTCGCCGAGTCGCGCGTCGGCGCGAACGTCGAGCGCTACGGCGACGTCCGTCACCCCAGATTGCTCGAGCGCCGCCACGGCGCTTTCGAGAACGGCGGGAGGAAGGTGCTCGATACAGTAAAAGCCCAAGTCTTCAAACGATTTTATTGACTGGCTCAGGCCGGCACCGGAGAGCCCCGTGACGAAGACGATGCGCAGGGAACCCATATGAAGCTCTTTTCGCCCGAGCGCGCCAACGCCCTCATCTGTAAGCTGGAGCCGCTGATCGAAGAGCTGCTGACAAAGCGCAGGGAGCTTGCGATCAAACTGCTCGAGTCGGATCCAGCGCTTCACCACGCCAAGCCGGCGAGCCGCCCCCGCCTGGCCGGCATTCGCTCCGCGTTGCCCGAGCCGCGCTTCGCCGAGCTCAAACAAGAGATCGGGCGCCTGATCTACCGGGTCGAAGCGTACGGCTGCGTCGTCAAAGACATCGACCTTGGACTGATTGATTTCCCTTCGATGCGGGGTGACGAGCCGGTCTATCTCTGTTGGAAGCTAGGCGAGGCGGAGGTTGGCTACTGGCACGGCATGGACGAAGGCTTCACCACCCGCCAGCCGCTGTAGAAAAGCTCTAGCTAGCTGCGACTTCAGCGGGGACGGGGATAAAGTCTTCGGCTAGCCCTTGGAGGCGCACGTCGCCGAAGTCGGCCGTGTAGGCACCGCCTTCGGCACCCGTAATCTCGCCGATCTCGACGACGTCGGCGAGTTGCGGAATCTTCGAGCGGACTTCGTCGGGGATGCGCACGCGGTCGCCGACCGAAAGCGTACGCTGGTCGAAGAGTGCGTTGAGGTTGTCGAGGAGCATCGGCAACGGGATCCCATAATCGTCGCTGATCGCTCCGATCGTGTGCGATTCGCTGATCGCGCAGTTCGAGCAACCGCCTAAATGGAAGCGCGCAAAAACGCGCCGCGCACCGGCGTGGAGCTTGAACGCTTCGTCGACGGTCATTTCGGGAGTAAAATGCTGCTGCTGGTTCATTATGTGCTTTCTCTCATTCGCTAAGACGCGTCGGGCGCCCCACCGGTTTCGCTCTGTCGAAGGGCGGAGCACGCCTGTAAGCCGGATTCTGTTCCCACGAATGGGCGATGACCATCTCTCTGGGGCGCGCGTTACCGAGCGCCTCGATGCGATGTGGCTCGTTTGGACGGGCCGTCCCTAAAATCGAGCGATCTTGCTTCAGGTGGGGTTTGCCCGAGTGCGCGTCACCGCGCGACTCCGTGAGCTCTTACCTCACGATTTCACCCTTGCGTGGTCTCCAGCGGAGTCCACGCGGTATGTTTCTGTGGTACTTTCCTTCGAGTTGCCCCGACAGGACGTTATCCTGCACCCTGCCCTATGAAGCCCGGACTTTCCTCACTCCCGATCGACTCTCGTCGATGGAAGCGCGGTCATCCAGCGTACTCCGCGCCGCTAGTATACCACCGCTGGACGATCTCGGCCGCATCGACCAAACGCGGCCCGGGCCGGCTGAGGTAGGCGTTTCCGTCAAGGGCGAGCACTCGACCGGCCCGCTGCGCCGCAAGCGATCGCCAAGTCTCGACCGCGTCGAGCTCAGCGACGGCACGTCGCGTTTTGGCAAGGTCGAAACCGCACGGTGCGACGATCATCGCCTCCGGGCCGGCTTGCGCAATCGCGGCCCACTCCAGCCGCTGAGAGTTCGCGCCGGGATTGGCCAAAACCGGGACGCCCCCGGCCAGCTCGACGAGCTCGGGAATCCAATGGCCGGCGCTCATCGGCGGATCGGTCCACTCGAGGACGAGCGTTCGCGGCCTTTGCGCTCTGCCGGCGGTCCTGACGCGAAGCGCCGCCACGCGCGACTCTAGCTCGGCAAGCAGGCTCCGAGCGCCTTTTGCATGACCCGTCATCTCGCCAAGCGTCGCAATGTTTGCAAAGACGTCTTGTAGTGAAGCCGGCTCGAGCGAAATAACGCGCGTCCTTCGACTGCGCTCAGAATGACAAGAGTTGAGGAGTTTCGCGGCGGAGTCGACGATCTCGTATGAAACCGCGCACACCGCGCAGAGCTCCTGCGTAACGATGAGGTCGGGCTCGAGTCGGGCGAGCAGCGCGCTGTCGAGATGATAGAGGCTCGATCCGGCGTGAACCGCTGCGCGGACGTGACGGTCGATTTCCGCCGACGTCGCGCCGCCGGGCGTCGAAGCGGACGTAAGCTTCGGCAGTTCGAGCGCGTCGGGCGGATAATCGCATTCGTGCGTAACCCCGACGACCTCTTCGCCCGCGCCGATTCCAAAGAGAATCTCGGTCGCGCTCGGTAGCAGGCTGATGATTCTCACGTTCGAGGCTTAGACGCGAACGAGCTGGGGCAAACGGTCAAAATGCTGATCTCGATCGTGCAAGGCCAGATCGTGCTGCAGCGCGAGCGCCGCCAACCACATATCGTTGGTCGGTATCGGCGTCCCCTGTTTGCGCAGTTGCCGGTAGATCGTTGCGTATTGATGCGTCGTTTGGTCGTCGGCGAAGAGCGTGGAAATTCCGTCGCGCGAGAGAAACTGCCGCAGGATTCGTTCGTTTTCGGCTTGACGGCGACCGTAAGCGAAGCCTGCGCGCAGCTCCGCCAGAGCCACAAAGGGCACGAATACCGTCTCGGCATGCTCGACGAGCTCGACAGTCCGAGCAACGCCCAAGAAGAAATCGCCGTAGCGGTTCGTATCGAGAACGATCCTCATCGCCAAAGCTCGGGATCAATGCGATCTTGGTCGGCGATCGCTTCCTCGAGGGCACGATCGGGTTTCCAAGTACCAATCAGGTCGCTGAGATCGCGGCGCTTCTTGGCTTGAGCAGTCAGTCCGAGCCCCTCCGCGAGGGTCTCCAAGACCGCCTCATTGAGGCTCTTACCTTCCCGGCGCGCCCGCTTTCGGAGTGCGCTATCGACTGCCGAGGGGACGCCGCGGATCGTGTACTGCATGCACTCATTGTAGGCACTGCCTGCAGCTTTTGCAAGCAGACGAACTAGGCGCGCTACTCTCCCTGGGCGAGCGAGTAGCCGCGCTCGCCGTCGAAGGTGTAGAGCCCCTCGGTCTTGATAACGTCGAAGCCCGCGCGGTTGGCCGCAGCGAGCAACGCAACGACGCGATCGGCGGTGAAGGGCATGCCGTCGGACTCAAATCGGCAGGACCAATGATCGCTCCAATAGGTGGCGGGATTGCCGTTGGGCCAAACCTTCGTGCCCCGATTGCTGATCGTCGTTAGGCGCGCGCCTTCGACGCCGAACCGCTGCATCGCCGAAGCAATGTCGTCGGGATTGCCGGCCGGCCGGTCGACGAAGAGGTCGACCCCGGCTCGGACCTTCGACGCCGCGGCGCCCGCGGGCCGGATTGCGAGATCCATGTGCGCGCCCTTCGCATACTCGACGGGCTCGAGGTGGCTCGGTTTTTTGCCTAAGCGTGCGATCACCGCATCGGCGAACTCACTCGTACCAACTTTCTCGGTTGACGTGCCTTCTTTATAGATGTCGTACGTGTGCACTCCGTCTTCGATCGTTGCCAACCACGCGTTGTGCACGCGCTCGGCGACCTCGGACTGTCCGATGTGAACGAGCATCAGGATGGCACCATGTAGCAGGCCCGACGGATTGGCGAGGTTCTGGCCGGCGCGACGCGGTGCGGAGCCGTGGATCGCTTCGAACATCGAACAGTGATCGCCGATGTTCGCCGAACCGGCGAGCCCCACGGAACCGGTAATTTGAGCGGCGACGTCCGAGAGAACGTCGCCGTAGAGATTCGGCATGACGAGGACGTCGAATGCCTCGGGCGTATCGGCCATCTTGGCTGCTCCGATGTCGACGATCCAGTGCTCGTGTTCGATCTCGGGATACTCGGGCGCGATCTCGTCAAACGTCCGATGGAACAGCCCGTCCGTGAACTTCATGATGTTGTCCTTGGTGAAGCACGTGACTTTCTTGCGCTTATTCACGCGCGCGTACTCGAACGCATATCGGACGATCCGCTCGCTCCCGGGGCGGGAGATCAGCTTCAGGCATTGCGCCACCTGGTTGGTCTGACGGTGCTCGATGCCGCCATAGACGTCTTCCTCGTTCTCGCGGACGATAACGATGTCCATGCGGGGATGTTTGGTCGCGACGTACGGATAAAGCGAAGCGCACGGCCGAACGTTGGCGTACATCGCCAGCGTCTTACGAACGGTGACGTTAAGGCTTTTGAAGCCCCCGCCTTGCGGAGTCGTGATCGGTGCCTTGAGGAATACCTTCGTGCGGCGCAGCGATTCCCAGGAAGCCGGTTCGATCCCGTTGCTCAAGCCTTTCTTGTAAACCGTCTCACCGATCTCTATGCGCTCGAGCTCGAGCTGGGCGCCGGCCGCATCGAGGATGCGCAGCGTCGCCGTCATGATTTCGGGCCCGATACCGTCGCCGTACGCAACGGTTATGGGCGTCTTCAAATCGACACGCAGCGGAACTTTGCGTACATGTACGGATAATCGTCGAAGAACCAGTTTCGCAGGGAGCGGCGAATCAGCTCGCGGGCCGTCACCGGACTGGCTCCCTTCATCACGTAGTGTTTGCCGTCGAAAAAGTCGGCCGAGTACTGCGGATACGATGCCATCGGCTCGAAACCGGGAAACGGCGCAAATGGCGTCGAGGTCCATTCCCAACCGTTGCCGATCAAGTCGGCAACGCCCCAGCCGCTGACGCCGGCGGGGTGCGCGTCGACCGGCTCCGGATCGAAGCGTTGAAAATCGAAGTTCCCATGCTGCGGCGCCGGCGGCTCGCATCCCCAGGGGAAGGGACGTTCGTTGCCCTGCGGCGTCCCGAAGGCCGCGCGGTGGTACTCGGCCTCGGTCGGCAATCGCAAACCCGCCCAGCGCGCGTACGCGTCGGCCTGCCGGTGCGTCACGTAGACCGGCCAGGATTGCGGCAACGCAATCTCCTCGAAGAGCAGCCGGAGAAGCCATACGCCGTCGCGCTCCTTCCAGAAGTGCGGTACGGGCCCACCATCGGCGACGAACCGCAGCCAGTCGGCGTTGGTGACGGGATACGTCGAGATCTCAAAGGCGGGAACCTCGACTTCCGCGCGTCCGAACTCGTTATCCCAGCCGAACGGAATTTCACCGGGTTGCGCGCCCAGCGTTGCGATGCCACCGCCCACGGTGCGCGGATGGCTCGGCAGCGCTGCGTGGTCGTGGTGATCCTGCGCGACGAATCCCTTGCGGCTCGCATCGAGCTGATGAACGATGTAGAGCAGCGTTTCGTCGTGCATTGCTTCGTGTTCGAGGATCGTATAGGCCGACTGAGCTCGCACCAGCCGCGGAACCGTAGAGTCTTCGATCGAGCTAAAGGCGAGTGCGCGTAGAACCTGTTCGTCGCACGCTGCGGCAAAAGCCGCGACGGCGCGCCGGTGGGGCCAATCGGTCCGCTCGTGACGCCGCGCATCGTCGACCGACGCTGGGTCGATCCCGCGCTCGAAGAGGCGCTCGAGAACGGGGTCGAGCGACTCTTCCTGCAGGCCCCGCTCGTTGAGCGTCAGATAACTAAACGCCGGAATGTGCCCTTCGTAAAAAGCGAACGGGTGGCGCAGGGGAATCGGCCGGTCGTAGAACGCTTCGTCGTTAACCAACGCGAAGAACGCCGTCGAACGCTTTCGATTTCTACGGTACCAGTCGAGCAGCTTTGACCGGTCCACTGAGCCTGTCGGAGTGCCGGTGCTGGTTATCATAACGTTCCGCGCTTCTCTTGTTCGCGCTCGATCGAGACGAAGAGCGCCTTGAAGTTGCCTTTTCCAAACGATAAGCTGCCCTTGCGCTGAATGATCTCGAAAAAGAGCGTCGGCCGGTCCTGGAGCGGCTTGGTGAAGATCTGCAGCATATAGCCCATGTCGTCGCGGTCGACGAGGATGCGCAGTTCTCGCAAGGTCTCCATCGCCTCGTCGATCTTTCCAATGCGTTCGTCGAGCACGTCGTAGTACGACTCGGGAGTGTCGAGGAACTCCACGCCGTTATGCTTCAGTGCCCGGACGGTAGCGGCAATATCGTCCGTCCGGATGGCCATGTGCTGAACGCCGGCGCCGCGGTAGAAATCCAGATACTCTTCGATTTGCGATTTTTTCTTGCCCTGCGCGGGCTCGTTGATCGGAAACTTCACGAGGTGACGCGGATCCGTCATGACCTTCGAGCGAAGTGCCGTGTATTCGGTCGAGATGTCCTTATCGTCGAACGAGACGAGCTGCGAGAAGCCGAAGACCCGGCCGTAGAAATCGCCCCAGGCGTCCATCTCGCCCCAACCGACGTTGCCGACACAATGATCGATGAACGACAGGCCTGGCTTCTTCGCGGTCGGNNAACGAGTGGACGGTATCGCCATACGTCGCGATCGTCGCTCGAATGAGGCGGCCGTTGTCGTCTTCGAAGGCGGTGGGCCGCTGCAGAACCCGAGCACCGCCGCGCACGGCCATCTCGAAGGCGGCGTCCGCATCCTCGACGAGAATCGCGATGTCCTTGACGCCATCGCCGTGCAAGGCGACGTGGCGCGCGACGTCATCGTCGGGAACCAAACTAGCGGTAATCACGAAACGTAGTTTATTCTGCGCCAAGAGATAGCTGACGCGATCTCGGACGCCCGTTTCTGGGCCCGCATAGGCGATTTGATCGAATCCGAAGGCGGACATGTAATAATGGGCCGCTTGTTTGGCGTTGCCGACGTAGAACTCGACGTAGTCCCAGTCGATTTGCGCGAGCGGATTGCTGCGCGCCTCGGTCGCTGTGCTCATGCGAACGGACTTGGCGAAGCTTCGCCGGGTGCCCTGTCGAAAGCGGGCGGTATGGAGACGTCGGTCGCGCTGCGGCCATCGGTGCGAAGTGCTTTCTCGAGATTGGTCGATTACGCCGGTCTCTTCCCACCTGCGCAGCTCCCACTCGCACAAGCAACCGCGCAATACCGCGAAGCGCGGCGCGGTCCGCATGCCTGGATGCTCGGACGCTTCATCATCCCGGCAACGGCCTTGGCATCCTCGCCGCCGGCCGGCGACGCTCCATTTTCCGTCATCCTGGACGGCAGCTCGGATTCGCCCGAGTGGCTCGATTCCGTTAAATCGCGCATCGATTCGGTGGCAGCGCTGCGAGGGAAGGGCGTCGCTATTGAAGCAATCGAGGTTCCATTGCCGGCGGCTTTCACCGAGGATCGCGCGCCGGACGAGCCGCTGCAACGTCTCCGCGACCTCCTGGAGAACGCGAAGGTATCCGATCTCCCGGTCTACGTCGAGTTCGCGCGCCGCGGGCCCTGGAAGGCGGTCGTCGAGCGCGCGATGAGCGCCGCTATGCACGCCGGTTGCGGTGCAAAGTTGCGATGTGGCGGACTGACGGCGGAGGCCTTTCCCGGCGTGGATGAAGTCGTGGAGTTTCTCGTTGCCGCCGCTGCGTCGCACGTGCCGTTCAAAGCGACCGCGGGACTGCATCATCCCGTACGCCATGTGGATGCTGCGACCGGATTCGCGATGCACGGCTTCTTGAATATTTTGGCCGCGGCTGCCCTGGCGCCGCGCGGCGACCGTCCACTGCTGGAACGAATCGTCGCAGAGGATGATCCCACGGCATTCCATTTCGAAGATGCGGCGCTCTGCTGGAGGGATGAGCGCATCGAGCTGGGTGAGTTGGAATCGAGCCGGCGCACCGCGTTTGTCGCCTACGGCAGTTGCAGCTTCTCCGAGCCGGTCGACGACTTGGAAGCGCTTGGAGTTTTCGCGACGCCATGATCGCGCCGGGAGATACGACCGACCCGCACCTCGAGTCGTGGATATCCGTCTCGCCTCGCAGCGACTTTCCGATCCAAAACCTGCCGTTTGGCGTCTTTGTGCGTAATGGACGCGCACGCATCGGCGTCGCGATCGGCGAGCAGATCCTCGATCTTTTTGAGACGGCGGAGGCCGGATTCTTGGAGGACACCGGCGAGCGGGAACTGCTGCAGGCTCCGGTGCTCAATCCACTGCTCGCCGCCGGAACCGGCACGTGGAGAGCGCTGCGCGAGCGGCTATCGGCGCTTCTGCGTAGCGGCGGCGACGCTCGTTTGCGCGAGGCCAACATCGAGCGTCTCCTCTGCCGGCAGGATGACGTCGAGATGCGCCTGCCGATGGAGATCGGCGATTACGTCGACTTCTATTCTTCGCTCGAGCATGCGACGAACTTGGGACGGCTCTTCCGGCCGGATGCCGAGCCGCTGCTGCCGAACTGGCGGTGGCTTCCGGTCGGATATCACGGGCGGTCGAGCACGGTCCTCATTGACGGAAGCCCGATTCGCCGCCCATGCGGACAGCGAAAAACGCCGAGTGATGCGGCGCCCGAGTTTGGACCGAGTCGCCGCCTAGACATCGAGCTCGAAGTCGGCTTTGTCGAGGGTCCAGGAAATCAGCTGGGAAGACCGATTCCCGTGCGCGACGCGGCCGAGCATATCTTCGGGCTGGCGTTGGTCAACGATTGGAGCGCGCGCGATATTCAAGCGTGGGAGTACCAGCCGCTAGGACCGTTCTTGGGNNCAAGGCCCGGTCCAGGAGCCGCAGCCGCTTTCGTACTTGCGCGTTGACGAACCGTGGGCCTATGGGATCTCCCTGGCCGTAGATCTTCAAACGCAGCAGATGGAAGAGCGAGGGATCGCGGCTCAAACGATCTCGCAGACGACCTTTGCCGGCATGTACTGGAACGTCGCACAACAACTCGCGCACGCGACGGCCAACGGCGCCGTCACGCGGCCGGGCGATCTCTTCGCATCGGGAACCATCAGCGGTTCCGAACCGGGAACGCAGGGAAGTTTGATCGAGCTAACCTGGAACGGAGAGCGCCCGATCGCACTTTCCGACGGCGAGAACCGCCGCTTTTTAGAGGACGGTGACGAAGTTACGCTGCGCGGATGGTGCGAGCGGCACGGAGCGCGCCGGATTGGATTCGGCGCGGCGCGCGGACGCATCGAGCCGGCCTAGACCGTGCTTGGAGCTTCGATCCAGGAGCGGAAGTAGCTCGGATCCTCGCAGGCAACGGCGGCTTCGGCGAGGAGCAGCGGCTTAAACGTGTCGACCATAACGGCGATCTCGTCGGTTGACGTCTTGCCGAGACTCGACTCCACCGCGCCGGGCTGCGGCCCATGCGGCGCGCCCGACGANNTAATAGAGCACTTCGTCACAGTCGACGCTCGAGTGGTTGTACGGAACGGGGATCGCCAGCGGATGATAATCGAACATGCGCGGCACGAAGGCACAGAACGCCGCTCCGGGCGCTTCGAACGTCGCATGCGCGGGCGGCGGTTGGTGCAGTTTTCCGGTAATTGGTGCGAACTCTTCCAGGTTGAATGCGTAGGGATAGCAGTAGCCGTCCCAGCCGACGACGTCGCAGGGATGATTTTGCACGACATAGACCGCATGGCGTCCGCCGCTGGTCACTCGAACCTCGTATTCGCCTTGAGCCTCCACGGGCGGCTTGAGTATTGGCGCTCGAAAGTCTCGCTCGTAGTACGGCGCGTGCTCTTCGAGCTGTCCGAACTCGTTACGATACTTGCGCGGCAGTGTGATCGTTCCCGTCATCTCGTGGACCAGCATGCGCGTCGGCGACCCTGGCACGACCCGATAGGTCGTTCCGGTCGGAATGACGAGATAATCGTGTGCGCGGTATGCGAGCTCGCCGAACTGGCTTTCGATGACGCCTGCGCCGGAGTGAATGAAGAGCAGCTCGTCGCCGCCGGTGTTGCGATAAAAATACTCCATCGGACGCTGCGCGTTCGCGATCGAAATGACCACGTCGTCGTTGCCCAGCAGCGGCGTGCGCGATTCGATGGCGTCTTCGCCGTCGCGCGCGACCTGCGGCGTTTTGAAGTGACGATTGCGCAGCGGCTCGTTGGGGGAAAAGCGGATCGGCGCGCGTTCCCAGGTTCGAACGTCCAGCGTCGCGGTCGGGGGCCGGAGATGATAGATCAGCGAGTAAACGCTTTCGAAACCCTTGGTTGAGAAGAGCTCCTCGGCGTAAAGGCCGCCGTCGGGTCGTCGAAACTGAATGTGGCGCTTATGGGGCACGCGCCCTTCTCGCAGATACGACGGCACTACGGAACGCTCTGCTCTACCACCGCCGCACGTTCGGTTGCCGCGAATCCGTTGTCGCGGTGCGTCCCGTCGCAGAACGGCTTGTTTTGCGAGCCGCCGCAGCGACAGAGCGCGACATTTGCGCCATCTACGGTGTAAGGGTTTCCGTCGACATCGGTAAGCGTGACTTTTCCACGGATGAGATAGGGGCCGCTCTCGCGGACTTTGATGATGACTTCGTCCATTGACGCTAAGGCTTCGACGTCGTCGGGATTCGGTCCGGCTTCGTTAGAGTCAAGGGTTGGTTGCCGCGGTCGCTTCGAGAACTCCGCGAGCGAGCACGTGGCCGTCGATGCTGCGCTCGAGTTCCGAGCCCGTGAGCGGCGTCGTGGCCGAAACGTGCGAAACGTCCAACGCATACACCGTTATTGTGTAGTGGTGCGCGGGGCCGGGAGGCGGACACGGGCCATGATACTCCGCTCGGCCCGCCGAGGTCTGGCCGAGCTGGTCGGCGGCAACCTTGACGTCCGATTCGAGCCGGTTCGTCCGGCTGGGCAGATTATAGAGGACCCAATGGTAGAAGCCGCCCGGAATCGGAGCGTCTGCGTCGTGCATCACGATGGCGAACGAGGCAGTGCCATGGGGCGCCCCACCCCAGGCAAGCGAGGGTGAGCGGTTTTGGCCGCCGCAGTGGCGTGCCATGAAGACCTTGGGGATAGCGTGGCCGGCGATGATGTCATCGCTTCCAACGTGTAGCCACGCCGTGGATGCTACTAATGTGATAGCTGCCGCGATCGACGTTCGGGTCATGCGGGCATCGTTGGCGACGGCAAGGCCGCTTCCTCGCGCTCGGGCGGGCATATGCTATCATTGCGTGGCCATGATGGGAGTTGGGCTTCACGCGGCGTAACCTCGTGAACCCCGCCAGAACCGGAAGGTAGCAACGGTAAGCGATCCCTTACGGGTGCCGTGATCCACCTGACTCTCGTCGTGGTCTTCTGAATCTTAACTATGCAAGAGTTTCAATCTATCTATCCGGCCGTAGCGGCCCTCGCCGGCGCACTCGTGGCGCTGGCGATCTATCACGTCGCGGTCGCGCGCCCCGCGCGTGCGCGCACCGCGGCGCTGCTCGAAACCCATGACGATCTGATTTCGGGAGGCGCCGGCGGGGCAGCCGGCCGGCTCGCCGCGCTCGAGAGCAGCGATGCATCGCTGCGTGCAGCCCTGGAAAGCGCCGGCGCAAGAATCGGCGTGCTCGAGGCGCTCGCCGCGAGCGATCTGTCGCGCTGCGGCTTCGTGCGATACGATGCCTTTACGGATAGCGAGGCCGGTCTCTCCTATGCTCTGGCGCTACTCAATCGCCAGGGCGACGGCGTGGTTGTGACGAGCATCTATACGCGCGACGGCACGCGCACCTTCGGCAAACCGGTTGCAGCTTTCAAGCCGACGGTTCAGGCGTCGCCGGAGGAGCTGGAAGCCATCGAGCGGGCTCGCTCACCGGCTTCGTAGAACGGGCCGTACGTGAATCTGCTCGTTTGCGACTTAGCAACGGCGCTGCTGTGGGTCGTCAACATCTACACGATGCTCCTCTTCGTGTACGCGATCGTCTCGTGGTTTCCCGATCTGCGCCGGGGACGTTGGGTCTATTACTTGGCGGCGATCATCGAGCCGGTGCTGATTCCGATACGCCGGGTTATTCCGCCGCTCGGAGGACTCGATCTCGCGTTTCTGATCTTATTCTTTGCCTTGCAGCTTCTGATTCGACCGGCGCTCGGCCACTTCGCCTTCGATAGCTGCATACCGGTTTTCTAAGCCTTTCAGCTTGGCTCTCAAAACCGATCGCCCACATCGTATCGACGTCGCGAGCAACGTTCGCAACTTTTGCATCATCGCGCATATCGACCATGGCAAGACGACGCTTTCCGACCGGTTGCTCGAAATCACGAGCACGGTCGCCACGCGAGACCTCGAAGAGCAGGCGCTCGACGCGATGGACCTCGAGCGCGAGCGCGGCATTACAATTCGCATGCATCCGGTTACGCTCAACTATCGAGCGCTCAATGGGGAGCAGTACCAGCTTAATCTGATCGACACGCCGGGGCATGTCGATTTCTCATATGAAGTCTCGCGATCTCTAGCCGCCTGCGAAGGGGCCGTGCTGATCATCGATGCCGCCCAAGGCATCGAGGCGCAGACGCTGGCAAACTATCACCTCGCGCTCGAACACGATCTAACGATCATTCCGGTGATCAACAAGATCGATCTGCCCGCGGCCGATCCCGAGCGCGTGATGGGCGAGGTCGAGGAGTTGCTGGTGATGGAGCGCAGCGAATGCATCCTCGCCAGCGCTAAGAACGGCGTCGGCATCGAGGAGATCCTCGAAGCAATCGTCCATCGAATTCCACCCCCGAAAGGCCATCACGATCGCTTGCGCGCGTTGGTCTTTAACGCCCAGTTCGATCCCTACCGCGGGGTGGTCAGCTACGTTCGGGTGGTGGACGGGACGCTCCGCGCCGGCACTCGTTTTATGTCGATGGCGCATCAACGGATCTACGAATGTACCGAAGTCGGCGTCTTCGCGCCGCAGATGCGGCCGGTCGAATCGCTCGATATCGGAAGCGTGGGCTACGTCATCGGGAACATCAAGTCGTTGGGAGAGATCGACGTCGGCGATACGATTACGTCGGCGAGCGATCCGGCACACATCGCGTTGGCCGGCTATCGCAAAGCGGTGCCGATGGTTTACTGCGGCCTGTACCCGAATGAGGGACAGTACGACCTGCTTCGCGATGCGCTCGAAAAGCTCAAGCTCAACGATGCCGCGCTCCTTTACGAGGCCGAAAGCTCGGCAGCGCTGGGCTTCGGCTTTCGCTGCGGATTCCTGGGGCTGCTGCACATGGAGATCGTCCAGGAGCGGCTCGAACGCGGCTACGGCCTCGACCTAATTGCGACGGCTCCGTCGGTACTCTTCCGCGTCGTGCGCAGTGACGGCAGCACGCTAATGGTCGACAATCCCTCGAAGCTTCCGCCTCCCACCGCGATTAGCTCGATCGAGGAGCCGTACGTCAAAGCGACGATCATCTCGCCGCCGGAGTACGTCGGCGCGATCATGGAGATCACGCAAGGCCGGCGCGGAACTCTTGACAATATGGAATACTTGCACGACGGCCGCGTGATTATGACCTACGAAATGCCGTTAATCGAAGTGATCGTCGACTTCTTCGACGCGCTCAAATCGAGGACGAAAGGGTACGCGTCGCTCGATTACGAGGTGATCGGCTATCGGGAAGGGGACCTCGCGAAGCTCGAAATCTTCCTCAACGGCGAAGTGGTGGACGCGCTCTCGTTCATCGTGGCGCGCGACAAGGCCGTGATGCGCGGACGAGCGATGGCCGAGAAACTCAAGGAACTCATTCCCCGTCAGATGTTCGAGGTGCCGATTCAGGCGGCGATCTCCGGAAAGATCGTCGCGCGCGAAACCGTTACCGCGATGCGCAAGAACGTCCTTTCGAAGTGCTATGGCGGCGACATCACGCGTAAACGTAAGCTTCTGGAGAAACAAAAAGTCGGCAAAGAGCGGATGAAGCGCGTCGGCAAGGTCGAGCTCCCACAAGAGGCGTTCATGGCCGTCTTGCGGCTTGGCTCGTGAAGACGTTCGTCGCTACGCAGAACGCGGGAAAGCTTCGCGAACTGCGAGCGATTTTCTCGGGGAGTCCGCTTGCGCTCGCGAAGCCTCGGAAATACGCCGCCGTCGTCGAGGATGCCGATACGTACGCCGGCAATGCGCTCCTTAAGGCGCAAGCGCTCGCCGCGACGCAGGAGAAGCGTGGCATCGAAGGCATGGTACTCGCCGACGATAGCGGACTGGAAGTCGATGCGCTTGAGGGAAGGCCNNCGAACTGCGCGGCGTGCCACCCTACCGCCGTTCGGCGCGCTTTGTCTGCGCGCTGGCCTTGATCGAACCGGGCCGAGAGCCCGTCGTCGTGACCGCTCACGTGAACGGCTACCTATTAGAGGTCGAGAGCGGTGCGGGCGGTTTTGGTTACGATCCATTGTTCTTCTATCCCCCATCCGGCTGCAGCTTTGCCGCGCTGAGCGAGAAGGAGAAGAACGCCGTCAGCCATCGGCGGCGCGCCGCGGAAGCTTTGCTCTCGGCGTTGCGCAGCCGTGTCTGATCTTGCGATCGGACTCGGGAGTGCCGATGAAGTCCGATCGATCCAGCGCCGGCGGAACTGCGACGACGCAGCGGTCCGGATTGCGTTAGCCGCTGCGGACCGCGGGACGGTTTGGGTCGCGCGCGATGCCGGCGAGGGCGTGGGAATCGCGGTTGCGCACGACTCAGAGGCGGAGCGATACGTGGGCGATCTCTTCGTTGAGCCTTCATATCGCGGTACCGGTGTGGGCGGCGAACTCTTGGCTGCGGCGTTTCTCGACGCTGGAGATCGTGCGCGCGCGATGATGGTCGATCCGAGCGATGCCGGGAGCCTGGTGCTGGCTTTGCGGCAACGCATGATGCTGCGCGAGCCGATCCTGCGGCTTGCCGGCGCGATTCCGCGAGAAGAGGAGCTCGCGAAGATGGCCGCCGGCGACTACCGGTTTGAGGTGGACGCGGTCGACTCGGTCTCGCATGGATTCGGGCTTCGCGGCCTCGACGCTCAGACGCGCGGGACGACGCGCGACTCGGATCACGAGCGGTTCGCCGGCAGCGCAACGGGCCACGCGTTCTTCCTGCGCGGGGAGTTTGTTGCCTACGCCTACGTCTGGCCCGACGGCCGCATCGGCCCGTTAGCCTGCGCGTCGCAAGCCTATCTCGTGCAGATCTTCGCCTACGCGCTGCTCTCGCTNNGGCCACTTGGTGTTCGGCGTTGGTGCCGGGTTCGAATCTGCGAATCGCACGCGCGGCGTTGCGCGCCGGTTTGCGGATCGAAGCGGTTTCGTTACTCGCCGCAGATGCGTTTCAAGGCGATCTCTCAACGTACGTCGGCTATCATGCGTTGCTGCTTTAGCATACGCTAAAGAAGGAACGGTGGGAGCGGCATGGCAGAGGATAGTTCGAGAAATCGCGAAGTGGCCACCGGTGCCGGGGCGTAGCTCAGCTTGGT
>PKWF01000056.1 GCA_003133185.1 Vulcanimicrobiota bacterium
GGGCATTACAACGGGGGAACTGCGTTCGCGCTCAGCCTCTAAGCGGCCGCGTCCTTCCGTAGGGCTCAGAGCGCGTTCGGTTTTGGTGCATACCGATTCTCCGTAAAAAATAGCGACCAGGCGCCGGGCTCGTCTCGTCTTGGCTCGCGTGGCTTCTATCCCACAACGCAGCGCCGCCGGGGCATTTTCTGTATTTGCGTTTTCCTCTCGAAGCGTAGCCCGGCCGGACGTTTGAAAGCCCTTATGCAGTATCAAATTTCATGCTGAGTCACGTACTGATTAACCTCCTGATCGAAATTGACGAACCCTGGAACAGTCCAGTAACGCTTAATGAACCGAAAGCCGAGTTTGGATAAAGCTCGGTTAGGCGCTGGATTTTCAGCGTACGGCTCGCTGTACAGACTCTTCAATGCAAATTTTCGTATAAACGTGTTTGCCGATTGTCGGAGGAATTCAGTACCCATGCCAACTCTTCGACACTCTGGCACCCAAATGTGGAGGTGTATGTAGGCTTCCTCACCGTACCTAATCTTGCTAACATTCGAGTGCCCGATGGCCACCCCGTTATGAAGCCAACTCAAGAAGTAAGTCTGCTTTTCGCAATCCGGACGCTCCAGGTCTGGCAATAATCGGCGAAGCCAATCGTTCCTGCTGGGCAGCTTTCCCGGATCGACTCCCATATCGATCAGAAAGTTTTTGTCGGCTTGGAGAAAATAGTCAATCATGCGCCCATAGTCTGCTTTGCAGCTAAACGGCTTAATATCGTCAGCGCCGTAGATCACAAATCGGTCCTGCATCCACCAGATGGTTCCTGCCGCTGCTGGATAGCGTCCTTTGCATGAGTACTTTCGTAACATCCATTCATAGGCGCGTATCTGAGTTTGTAACATTTCCGGCGCAGAACGCCGCGGGGGTGGACAAGCCGAAGACAGCACGCGGCCTCGCGATCAAGGCAAGCGAGCACGACCGGACGTTTGGAGTCCTAGCCAACTCTCGATTGCCGCAAAGAGCGCCGGGTCGAGGTACGAGGGCGTAAAATATTCGCCGCCGGTCGATGGCTCGTCCGCCGGCAGCTTGATGAACAGATGATCGTCGTCTTGGAGCATGACGACCGTTACGTCGCGATGTGCGTTTTGCGCGGCCTGCACGAGACGCGGCGTGTCTGCCGGCAGAACTTGGATGTCTTTCGTCCCTTGAAGGATCAAAATCGGACACGGAACGCGCACGATCAGCGCCGCCGGATCGACTCCGAACGAGCTTTGCAGCCATCGGTTTGTTGCGCTCGGCTTCTTGCCCGATGCGATCGCATCGAGCTCCGCCTGAACTTGCTTCTCCGTCGCCGCGCGATCGGCATTCGAAACGTTGCGCAGCAGTTGCTGCTCTAGTATCTGCTCGAGTGGAAGCGCCGGCGGCGCGAGCAAGACGATCCCGCGCAAATGTCCGTCCGCAATCGCGATGCTGGGCGCGAGCTCGCCGCCTTCGCTGTGCCCGAGGACGTAGATTCGTTTTGGATCGATCCCGGGTTGCGAACGCAGGTAGGCGATCGCGTCGCGCGCGTCGGCGATCAAACGATCGCGCAGCGGAAACTTACCGCCGCTCTTGCCGCACGAACGTTTGTCGTAACGCAGCACCGCGTAGCCGTCGTTCGAGAGCCGGTTCGCCAGCTGCGCGAAGATCTTGTTCGGCCCGATCGTCTCGTCACGATCGTTGCAGCCGCTTCCGTGGACCAGGACGAATCCCGGCAGCGGCGTGGCTGCCGAGTTCGGAAGCGTCAACGTTCCGGCGAGACTTACACCGTCGTCCGTCCGTATCGAAACGTCGTGCGAGGTATAGCGCGGCGACGGCAACGGCAGCGGCGGGGGCGTTGCCGGCTTCGGCAACGGCGTCACCGCCGAATCGTAAGAACGTAGCACGATCGACAGGTCTTGCGCGGGCAGCTCGAAGCGATCGAGCACGTACGTCTGGCGATGGAACCAGAGCGTTGCCGTCTGGCCCTCGAACTCGGCCGAGAGGCCTTCCTCGCCAGGCGCCACGCCCTGCGGCGGTGGCGTCGGCTGGCCGGTAACCGTCACGGGCACCGCGACGAACGCGCCGCAGAGGCAAGCCAAGGTCAACTGCTTCACGCCCGTCGCTGCTAGCGTCGCCGGCATGAGCGCGAAGCCCGCGGTCATGTTGTCGCTACCGAGAAATGGGGCGCCGGCCGGCGCGGCGATCGTCGCACGCTGCTCGCCGCCGGTCAGCGTCGCGTCGTTTCGGGCAAACGTTAGAACCAAATGCTTGCCGTTCGCATCGGCCACGTAGGATAGGTTGGCGAAGTTCGCCTCGCGGATTTTACGCTCGCTGATCAGGGTACGTCCGACAAGCGATCCGCTCTCGCCGACATCGAGCGTGCCGCCGCTGCGGGTAATGCGTATGGTGCTACTCCCGACGCTATGTCCGCCGATGCTCGTTTCGTAGCGGTACGTGCCGCTGGGAAGCAGCGCCACCGCCATCAGCAGCGGCGCGATCATCGCCACGCGCAATCCAAGAGATGATCGTTGACCATTCCGACGGCCTGCATGAACGCATAGCAGATCGTCGGACCGACGAAGCGAAATCCGCGCTTGCGCAGGTCGCTGCTCATCGCTTCGGATTGCGGCGTAGACGCGGGGACCTCCTCGCTCCTGCGCCAGCGGTTACGGATCGGCTTGCCCCCGACGAAACGCCAAACGTAATCGTCGAACGTATCGAACTCCTGACGCACCAAGAGTAAGGCCCGCGCGTTTGAAACCGCCGACTCGATCTTCGCGCGGTTGCGAACGATCCCGGGGTCGAGCATCATCCGTTTGATGCGCGCCGGCGTCACGTTCGCAACGAAGGCCGGATCGAAGCCGCCGAAGAGCTGCCGATAACGGTCGCGTTTGCGCAGAATCGTTTCCCAGCTCAGCCCGGCCTGCGCACCTTCGAGCACCAAGAACTCGAAGAGCACGGTGTCGTCGTGCGACGGCTTGCCCCACTCCGCATCGTGGTAGGCGATCAGGGCGGGCGTGCTCGCCCACGGACAACGTTTCAAAATGTCGGACCGCTTTTGCGACTTGGTCATTGCAGGCTTCACCGGAATGGCTTATGAGTAGGGNNTATGCGCGCGAGGCTCGCTAAAAGGATTCCGCTCATGGCCGCACTGGCGACGCTGGCCGTCCATCTTGTTGGTAATCCCCATTATGGCTTCTTCCGAGACGAGCTGTACTTTATCATTTGCGGTTTCCATCCGGCCTGGGGATATGTCGACCAGCCACCGGTCGTACCCCTCTTGGCGGCGGCTACCCAGTTCTTCGGCCACTCGCTCCTTGCGGTGCGCGCACTCTGCGCGTGCTTCGCCGCGGCATCGGTCTACACGACGTGCCTCCTGATCGTCGAGCTCGGGGGCGGTGCGTTCGCCGAAATCTTCGGAGCGCTGATCGCAGCGCTCACGCCCATTCTCATGGCTTTCGGAACGAAACTCTCCACCGATACCGTCGGGCTCTGGCTCTGGCCGCTAGCGGCGCTCTACGTTCTGCGCATCGTCAAGGGAGCCGATCCTCGCTGGTGGTTAGCAGTCGGCGCGATCGTCGGGGTTGCGATCGAGAGCAAGTACACGATCGTTCTTTTCGCCGCGGCGATCGTCGTCGCGCTGCTGGCACTTCCGCAACGGCGCGCGCTCTTCACGCCTTGGTTTGTGGCCGGCGCGTTGCTTGCCGCGGCGATCGCGCTGCCCAACGTCCTCTGGCAGGCCGTACATGGATTCCCGATGTGGACCGTACTGCACGACGCCGGCGAGTATCGAAACGTCGCCCTGACGCCGGTACAGTACGTGCTGACGCAGTTGCTCGTCACGCATCCGCTGCTCGCGCCGGTGTGGCTGATCGGTCTGGCACTTTTGCTGCAGCGCCCCACAACGCGATTTCTCGGCGTCGCCTATCTGCTCTTGATCGCTACGATGTGCGTTTTTCACGGCAAGAACTATTATGCCGGCGACGTTTACCCCATTCCGATCGCGGCCGGCGCCGTTGCAATTGAAACCTGGACGACGCGCGCGACCGCGTGGCGGCCGGTGCTGGCATTCTACGTGCTGGTTGCTGGCATCGCGCTAGTTCCGCTGCTGATGCCGGTTCTGCCGGAAGCGACGATGTCGGCCTACGACCGGTTCGCGGAGGATATTATCGCACGAAACATCGATCTCGCGCGCAGCGAGCGCACTCAAATCGGAGACCTGCCGCCGGATTGGGCGGATATGCACGGATGGCGAGAGCTGGCGATGACCGTGGCGCGTCTCTACCATTCGTTGCCGCCCTCGCAGCGCGCACAGGCCGCGATTCTGGCCAGCAACTATGGAGAGGCGGGCGCGATCGATTTCTACGGACCGCAGTATGGGCTTCCGCCGGTGCTCTCCGGAAACAATCAGTTCTGGATGTGGGGAACGCACGGCTACAGCGGAAACGTTCTCATCGACGTCCACGGTGACTGCCAAGCCGACGCGCACTTATTCCGGCAGCGGCAGATCGTCACGCGGTTTTACAATCCTTGGGGGCGCCCGTTCGAAAACGGTTTTCCGATCTGGCTATGCGAGGGAATTACGGAACCGCTGGCCGTCTACTGGCCCCGACTACGAAACTACATTTAGGAGCTTAGAAACGCACCGAGAAATTGTCTACGGGATCGATCGCGTTGACGAGTCTCGGATGAACGCGATCTGCGAGCCGCCACGGTCGCAGCGGCGAGACGATGTCGTGCGATAAAGGCAGGCCGGTAAGAACGGCAAGTTCGACACTGTCGGGACGATGCCGCTGCCACCGCCGGTAAAGCCGGCGAACCGCGTGGTTGTTCACGGCGACCTCCGCGGCGTTGGTGACGATCGTCACGTGCTGCGCGCCCGGAGAAGTCGTCAGCGCCTCGTCGAGAAGCGACCGTGCGATTCGATAGGAGTGCGCGATTGCGTGAGTCGTATAGCGCGGATAACCGCACGCCGCGATGTGACGATCGCGCAAGATCGGGTTCCACCAAAGAAATCGATTCGGTACGCGGAGCAAGCGTTCGGCCACGGTGTTCATCAAACGATTTGGTATCAGCGCGATCCCAAAGAACGGAGCGATGGGCACGCAGCGATCCACTTCGAAATGCTGACCGATCCACGCGGCAAGCAGGCCGCCCAATGAAAAACCGGCGACCGTTACGCGATCGCCCAACTCGCGCGCGACCGTGACGTATTCGTCGACCGCTCGGTAAAGATCTTCGGGGCGCAAACGCTCGAGCGCGGTCGAAAGCCGATCCGCGTGTCCGTGTCGCGGCAAGCGCGGCACCACGACGTTGTGCCCCCGGTCGAAAAGATCGGCCGCGACCCGCTCGAACTGCGCGGGACTCGCGCTCATTCCGTGGAGCAGGACGACCGCTCTGGGACGTCGCTCGCCGTGCACGTACGCACGGGTACGGCCGCTTAGGGAGACACCGGGATGATCCCGAGCGACGAGTCGCTCGAGCCGGTCGAAGCAGGTAGCCAAGGGCGTGTCCTTAAGACGAGAGAGGTGCATCTCCTCTCGGAGCAAGCGCGAGAGTTGATCGCGCTCGAAGAGCGCTACGGCGCGCATAACTACGCCCCGCTGGACCTGGTCGTCGAACGGGCGCAGGGCGTTTGGCTCTGGGACCTTAGCGGCAAGCGTTATCTCGACTGCGTCAGCGCGTACTCCGCACTCAACCAAGGCCATTGTCACCCACGCATCTACGCGGCACTCGTCGAGCAAGCTCGCCGACTCACGCTGACTTCGCGCGCGATGCGCAACGATCGGATGCCGGGATTTCTCGAAAAACTCACCCGCGTCTGCGGCTACGATAAGGCGCTGTTGATGAACACCGGCGTCGAGGCCGTAGAAACGGCGATCAAACTCGCGCGGCGCTGGGGGTACGCGCACAAGGGCATCGCCCCCGATGAAGCCACGATCGTCGTCTTCTCAAACAACTTTCACGGCCGAACGATGGCCGCCGTCAGCGCCAGCACGACGCAAGAATATCGCTCCGGCTTCGGGCCTTTTCTGCCCGGTTTTGTCGTCGTTCCCTTCGGCGACGCGGATGCGCTCGAGCGGGCCCTGACACCCCAGACCGCTGCCGTTCTCATCGAGCCCATTCAAGGTGAAGGCGGGGTCGTCGTACCGCCGGCCGGCTATCTGAAGCGCGTGTGGGCGCTCTGCCGCGAGCACGAGATATTGCTGCTCGCCGACGAGGTACAGACCGGATTTGGGCGGACCGGGGATCTTTTTGCCTGCGATTACGACGGCGTAAAGCCCGACGTCCTAATCGTCGGCAAGGCGCTCGGCGGCGGATTCTACCCGGTCTCCGCAGCGCTGGCGAGCGACGAGTTGATGAGTCTTTTCCAGCCTGGCGACCACGGCAGCACGTTCGGCGGAAATCCGCTGGGCTGCGCGGTAGCCGACGCCGCGCTCGACGTCATCCTCTCCGAGAATCTCACAGCCCGCGCGCGCTACGCGGGCGCAGCCATCATGCAAGGGCTGCGCGCGCTTGCATCGCCCCTGATCGCCGAGATTCGCGGACGCGGGCTGCTGCTGGGCGTCCAGCTCACCGTCCCGGCAAGCCGACTGGCCGAGGCGTTGCTGGNNGCCTTCGCCGGCGCGGTAGGCTCGCTGCGCGCTCGCCCTTGACACTCCCCTGCCCCGGCGTGATATGGTTGGCGGGCCGAAGCAGCGGGTCGCTCCGCTCACCGGATGCCTACGGGCGATCCGGTCTTCACCCGAGGAACTTACGGCTGGTTCCGCAGTGGGGTTGCTCCGGCAGCGCCTTTTTTATTTGGAGATGAGCTCATAGCAAGACCCCTGCGAGTTAACGATCAGATTCGCATTCGTGCGGTCCGGGTGATCGACGAAAACGGCGAGCAACTCGGAATTCTGCCAACCGAAGAAGCGTTGGCGCGGGCACGACTCGCCGGACTCGATTTGATCGAAGTNNAAGCTGCGGCCAAAGATCGAGACGCATGATTATGAAACGAAAGCAAGAATGGCCGAGCGGCTGCTGCTCGACGGGAGCAAGATCAAAGTGACGATCATGTTTCGCGGTCGAGAGATCACGTACACGTCGTTCGGACGCCGGCTGCTCGATCGGATGGCCGAAGACATGGCGCCTCTGGCAATTGTGGAACGAGAGGCGCGGCTCGAGGGCAAGAACATGTTCATGATTCTCGCGCCACGGGTTACACCGACCGGTCCACCAAAGTTTTCAGTCACTCGCGAAAAAGAGCAAAAGCCAACCGCCGCCGCGACCGTCGCCGAGGAGCAAGCCAGTGCCTAAGATTCGAACCCATCGAGGAACCGCCAAACGCGTGAAGGTCACCGGGACCGGTAAGCTGCTTCACCGCCATCAATTCGACGGCTGCGGTCATATTCTGAGCAAGAAAAGCCGCAAGCGTAAGCGCAAGTTCCGCAAAGATCAGCCGACTTTCAAGGGCGATCTGAAGCGTTTGGCGCCAACGATTCCCTATCTGTTCTAACAAGGAGAACGTAGAGAATGGCACGTGTTAAACGCGCGGTTGGAGGTCTCAAACATCGCCGCAAGGTGATGAAGCTGGTCAAGGGATTTCGCGCCGCTCGCCGCCGCAACTATCGCGTTGCAAACGAAGCGCTGCTCAAGTCGCTGGCCTATGCGTTTCGCGATCGCCGCGTTAGAAAGCGGGATTTCCGCTCCCTTTGGATCAGCCGGATCAACGCGGCAGTCCGCCGGGAAGGCCTCTCCTATTCGGTTTTCATGCACGGACTCAAGAAGTCTGGGGTGACGCTGAACCGCAAGGCGCTTGCCGAGCTCGCCATTTCGGATCAACGGGCATTTGGCGCGCTGCTGAACCTCGCCCGGCAGGCGGCGCAAAAATGAAGCCGCCCAAAAGGCGGGCTCGATACCTGATGCTCGACCTATGGGCCGTCTAAGTTTCGTCTTAGCGACGGCGATATCGCTCTGCGTTCTGGCGCAGGCCGGGATGCCGGCCAGGGCCGATACCGGAGTTG
The DNA here is from genome assembly GCA_003133185.1 of Vulcanimicrobiota bacterium. Lineage (GTDB taxonomy): Bacteria > Vulcanimicrobiota > Vulcanimicrobiia > Vulcanimicrobiales > Vulcanimicrobiaceae > Cybelea > Cybelea tyrphae. Next base: position 8,016 of record PKWF01000056.1, read on the forward strand.
CCTTAACGCCGGTGCTTTCCGCCCGCATCGACCAGATGGCGAAGGCGCAGATCCATGCGGGGCGCACGCCCGGCCTCGCAATCGGAATCGTCGAGGACGGCCGGATCGTCTACGCTCGCGGTTTTGGGTTCGCCGACCTCAACAAACACGTACCGATGACGGCGGACTCGCAGTTCTACGCCGGCGGCCTCACCAGACAGTTTACCGCCGCGGCGATTTTGCTGCTTGCACAAGACGGGAAGCTCGCGCTCGGCGACCACATCACAAAGTACATTCCAGAGTTTCGCTCCGGCGATGGCATCACGATCGCGCAGCTGCTTACGCAAACCTCCGGACTTCCGCCGTCCTCGAAGATTCCCGGCCTTTCCGCCGATCGGACGCAATCGATCAAAATCGCGAATCTCCTGACGTCGCTCGACCAAATGAAGCTCGCCGCCGAGCCCGGCACCGTCTACGCTAGCGATCCAATAAATTACCTATTGGCTGGGTTGATCGTCGAACGCGCCAGCGGCGTTCCCCTCTCCGATTATCTCGAGCAGCACATCTTCATTCCGCTGATCATGGATCAGACGTTTCTTGCCGGCGATAGCGGCATCTCTCCACAACACGCGATCGGGTACACGCGCGGCTCGCACGGATTCGACCGCGCACCGGTCTTGGATCCCTCGTGGCTCGGCGGCGATGGAGGCTTAGTCACGACGCTCTACGATCTTGCAAAATGGGATATCGCGATGCCGATTTTGCTGCGAGTCGACGCCGTGCGAACGATGTTCGCTCCCGGCGCGGATAGTGGCCCGACGCGCTATGGAATGGGCTGGGTCATCGATCGTCGCGGCGGCAAGGATTTCGTCTGGTCCGATGGAGATATCGCGGGTTACCGAGCGACGAACGCCCTCTTGCCCGAGCAACACGTCGGCGTCATCGTCTTTTCCAACGCCGACTCGCTNNCGACGATGGCGCATCTGGACAATGCGATCGTCGAGCGGGCGAAGGAGTGGCTAACCCTGTTGGCTTCGGGTCGCGTGCGCCGCGACGAACTGACGCCGTCGTTCAGCGCTTACTTAACCGATGACCTCGTCGCAAGCCAAAACTTCGCCGCGTTAGGACCGTTGCAGTCCATCATACCGCTTTCGAGCACCGCCGATTCAAACGGCGAGACCTCGTACGAGTTTCTCGTGCGCTATCCGCACGCGCAATATCATTACGACTTCAAGCTTACGGGTCAGGGAAAGGTCGACGGAATCAGACTGACTGCGTAGAAGTGTCAGGATAGCTCAGATTTTGTTCAGGGCTAGGAGCGGCGAGCCGAAGTTTACTGTTGCGTAATCGAGGCTCACCGCGACAACGCCATGGACAAAATCTGAGTTGTCCTAATCGTCGCCGTCGGCGAGGCGGCGGCCGGTGGCCTCCACCACCTTGCCCAACATCGTTACCGCTTCGGCGCGCGTCGCATTGCTAAACATAAAGCGAAGGCGCTCGTCGGCATCTTCGACGATCAAGACCGAGCGACGACCAAGCCGGACCGACGCGATGAGCGAGCTCAAATACGCTTCGTCTTCAGGGGCCAGCACCGATTCTTCCGGACCGACGCAGGGCGGTTCCAGTAGTCGTTTGATCACGGCATCAATGTCGCTGGGTATTTCCACCATCAACCTCCAAAACCGAATCAGAATCCACTGTGTCGAATAGCAACCGTTCGGCGACACAGAATGTCTCCTACATACAACTATCGACCGACGTGACTTCCAATTTTACCTCGCCCGCCCTCCAGCCAGAATAAAGCCAGTACCGTCTTCGCGTCGGCCGCGCCGTTAACGACCAGGCGCCATGCCGCCTGCTGTGTGAATCGACCCACCTCGATTCGCTCGTCGTCGTCGAAGTCGGTGACGCCCTCCACTAGCTCTTCGGCATGGAAAAAATGCATGACTTCCGAGCAGAATCCGGGCGTCGTCCAAAGGGACCCGATCTTCGTCAACCGTCCGGCACTAAAGCCGGTCTCTTCGCGAAGCTCTCGGCCCGCGCCGTCAATTAGCGTCTCGCCGGGTTCGCACGTGCCGGCCGGGATCTCCCAGAGCGAGGTCCCGGCCGGGTGACGATATTGGCGCACCAAAACCAGCTCATCAATTGCCGGAGTCGCAACGATCGCGACCGACGCGCCGTGTTCGACGACGTCGACGCGATGCGCGCTTCCATCGTCGTACTCGACCTCATCGATGCGAACCGAGAACACGCGGCCTTTGAAAACCTGGCGCGATTCGGTAATGCCCGGCACTCGATCCATCCGCGAGACTTAGCGGAACGGCACGGCCGCGCCTCGTAGCTAAGAGACCTCAATGCCGCAACCGCCGTCGTCCGTCTCGACGGAAATCGCCTGGCTCGGCTTTTTCCTCATCGTTTTCGTCGCCGCGGTCTATCTGCTGGTGCGAACGCTCGTGCCACATCATTTCAACGAAATCGTCGCGATCATGCTCGCTGCGATCGCTGCCGGACTCATCATGATCGGCGTTCGCGCGTGGTTCGGATCGCGGTTGCGTAGCGGCTGAACCGTTGGCAACCCGACTCGGAGTTCATGCCGAACGCCTAAAGAGCGTTGCGGCGCTGCAATCCCGCAAGGAGCGGCGGGAATCCAAACGCTTCGCATTCGAGGGTCCGACGCTGCTCGAAGAAGCGCACGCCGGTGCGTTTCCGATTGAGGAAATATATGTAACCCAGGCCGCGTACGATCAGACGCCGCTGGTGCGCGAGCTCGATCGCACCGGAACGCCGACTTTCCTGGTTGAGCCGGCCAGCTCGGCGCAAATCTCCGATCTCGCAACCCCGACCGGGATCGTCGCTGTCGCGGCGGTGCGCTTTAGCAGCCTCGAGGAGCTTTTTGCGCGCGGCGAGCCGGCCGTGGTGCTAGCGGACGTGGGCGACCCGGCGAACGCCGGCACCCTTCTGCGATCGGCAGATGCCTTCGGCTGCACGGGAGCCGTCTGCGGATCTCTGGGGGTGGACCCGTATCATCCCAAGGTCGTCCGTGGTTCGATGGGCGCGGTCTTTCGGCTGAGACTGGCCATCAGCGACCCAGCCGCCTTGGCGAATGCGGCCGCCGCGGCCGGCGTACGGGTCCTGGGACTGACTGCAAAGGGCGAACCGCTCGGCGCCCAGCGATGGGATCATCCTGCCGCGCTGGTAGTCGGGCACGAACGGCACGGGTTGGGGCGCTGGGAAGCCTGTTGCGAGCGCCTTTTGGGCATCCCAATGGCAGGCCCGGCGGAGAGCCTCAGCGCCGCTGTGGCGGGCTCGATCGCCCTTTACGAGGCAACCCGCCGAGGGGCCCGGCCGGTAAAGCCTGAGGTTTTGTCAAGAGAGTACTCGGGGCTCCGAAAAGTCAAGACTACCGGGGGTAAAACTCGCATGGTATACTCAGCGCATTCCGCGACCGTAAGCCGCCCCGGAGCAGACGGCTCAGAAGGAGACTTCAAAGCGCTATGGCAACGTCCAATCTCTTCTGGAGGCTTTTCGTCCATACGGGTTCCATCGACGCTTATCTGGCTTAT
>PKWF01000053.1 GCA_003133185.1 Vulcanimicrobiota bacterium
TCGGCGTACGATCGCATCACGCCGCGAGATCTCGTGACGATTCTGCAGAGTGATTGGAACGGCGCGCAACGTTCGATAGTCATCGATGCGCTACCCGAAGCCGGCGTCCGCGGCACCTTGAAGGACGCTTTCTCCGGAACGTTGCTCGATGGAAAGGTTTTTGCCAAGACCGGAACCCACCGGCACGCGCGTACGCTCTCGGGGTTCCTCCAAACCGACGATCACGGCCCGGTCACCTTTTCGTTGCTCGTCAACGACTGGCTCGGCGACGATCGTCCCACCGGCTCTGCCCAATTGCGCGAGGCGCAGGCCGCACTCTTGTCGGCGTTCCTGCGCGGATCGCTGTAACCCGTTACCGCGCAGGCAGCGCAGTGGGAAGGTGACCGGAGCCGTATTCGATTGAACCGCGGCCCTGTCGGCGCAGTGCGAAACGGGCACCGGGTCGGAGTTTATTTGTCCGGGGACGGCATGCAGCGTCCAGCAGCTGCCGTTCAGCGAACAGTAGCAGAGGTCGAGTGCGACGACATGCTTGACCATCGCTCGTAACGGCACGCTAAAGGGCAATGAGATCTTCAGCAGCGTTCTCGATTCGTCCGGATGAAGCGTCGACGACGGCCCTATCGAGCTCATCGTGATCGTTGCGTGACCGGCCGATCCGGCTTGAATGGCGGCCTGCGCGCGTAAAAAAGGTTTTCGTAACTCCGGATCGCGCGCCAGCGCTTTGATGTAGTCGTTCCAAGCGCGGACCTTCCGGCCGTCGACGTAGAGTTGAGCCGACTGAACCAACGCGGGACCGACTCCGTCGTTGGTAACTTCGATCGTTTCGCCGCCCGTATCGTAGGTGGTCCCCACGCTCAGGTACGGCCAGATCGTTGCCGCAAACTCGTCCCCGATGACGCGCGTTTGATAGAACAACGTTCCTGCGGTGATCCCACTGATCAGGACGGCAGCGATCGCGATGAAGAAGTCCAAGCGAAAGGTTCGGTCGTTCATGAAATCCGCTCCGGTGCATTGTAGATGTTAGCGCGGTTGCCGCGTAAGAACCCCACAAGCGTTACGTTGAACTCGCGCGCTAGATCGACGGCGAGACTGCTCGGCGCGGAGACCGAGCAGACGATCGGGATCCCGGCCATGATGCTTTTCTGCAGAACCTCGTAGCTCGCGCGGCCGCTGACGAGCAGCACGCATCGCGCGAACGGTAGACGCCCGCCCAGGAGTCCCCACCCGACGATCTTATCGACCGCGTTGTGGCGGCCGACGTCTTCACGGACGACGAGTGCGTCGCCATGCTCGTCGAAGAGCGCGGCAGCGTGCAATCCACCGGTCGACGCAAAGACGCGTTGCGCTTGCTGCATGCGTGCGGGCAGCTCGTAGAGCAGGTTCGCCAAAACGCGCACCGCATCGTCTAGCGGCCTCACTCCCAGATCGTGCAGTGAGTCGAGCTGCGCGCGCCCGCAGACGCCGCAAGCGCTGCCGATCGTAAAATGCCGCTCGAAACGCGCGAGGTCTACAGCGGTTGCGCCGGCCCGGCACTCGACGGTGACGACGTTGTACTGCTGCTGCGGATTGAGGGCGGCGTCGAGGCAATAGCTCATGCCGATGATGTCGTCGCGAGACCCCACGATCGCTTCGTCATAGAGGAAGCCGGCGGCGAGCTCGAAGTCGTTGCCGGGCGTGCGCATCGTGACCGCCAGCGTGCGCGTCGCGCCGCCCTCGCTCAGCGCAAGCTCCAGCGGCTCCTCCGTCACGACCTCGTCGCGCTTGCGCGTCCGCAGCTCGCCTTCGAGTGCCACGACGTCGGCTTCGACGCAGCGCCCGTGCCTTTCAATCATCCTTTAAGCCTGCGCGAAGCGCAGTCCTGAGCGAGGCTCCTGAGCTTGTCGAAGGGGCCGAGTCGAAGGGTCAGGATGACAAGCCCTCGTCTTCCTCCGGCCGGTTCTGCACGTAGCTGAAACCGAAGCGTCCCTTGATGCAGAGATGGCCGCTGGTGACCTCGTTTTCGATCGGCGATGTAACCTTGACGATCTCGTTCTGGGCGACGTGCAGCGTGAGCGTGCAGCCCACGCCGCAGTAGGAGCAGATCGTATCGGTTTGTCTCTGCTCGCTCTCGTCCCATTCATTGCGCGCGCGCAGCTCGTATTCGGATGAGAACATCAACGCGCCCGTGGGGCAGACGCCGATGCAGTTGCCGCAGTAGACGCAAGCCGAATCGGGAAGCGGAACGTCGTATTCGGTCGAGATGTGCGCTTCGAATCCGCGGCCTGCGACGGCGATGGCAAAGGTGTTCTGCGCGTCCGTACCGCAGGCTTCGACGCACTTGTAGCAGAGAATGCACTTCGCATAATCGCGAAGGTAGAGGGCGTTGTCGATCTTGACGGGCTGCGCGACCGTCGCCGGCTGGGCGCCGTAGCGCTGTGGTTGGGCGCCGTACTGCGCGCAGTAGCGCTGCATCACCGGCGCGGTCGAGATGTCGACCGTCGACGCGAGGAACTCGAGCACCATTTTGCGGCTATGGCGAACGCGCTCCGAATCGGTCCGAATCTTCATACCCGCTTCGGCGCGGCGCGCACAGGCCGGAACGAGCACGCGAGCGCCTTCGAGCTCGACGACGCAGACCCGGCAAGCATTGACCGGCGTCAGCGTTTGTAAAAAACAGAGCGTGGGGGTTTCGATTCCGGCTCGCGCGATCGCGTCGAGAATGCTGGCGCCCGCCGCCACCGTCACGGGGATGCCGTCGACGGTCAGTGCGACCTCGGCGGCGCTCATCCCGGCTGCTCCGCAAAGAGTCCGAGGTTGGCCCTCGCAGACTCGACGACGCTCGAGGCGGTCTGTCCNNCGGCGCTCCAAGGCTTCCTGCTGACGAACGGTGCCTACGCGACACGGCACGCATTGCCCGCACGACTCGTCGCGGAAGAATCGCGCGATGCGCCGCACGATCGCCTCGAGATCGACGTTCTCGTCGAAGAGCATGACGACCCCGGAGCCCAGCGTCGCGCCGGCGGCGCGCGCGTCTTCAAAAGTCAACGGTAAATCCAGGGCCTGCGGAGCAAGCAGCATTCCCGCCGCGCCGCCCAGCAGAATCGCCTGAAGACGGCGGCCCTGCGTGACGCCGCCGGCGAGTTCGATCAGCGCGCGCAGCGTCGTTCCGTGTGCGACCTCGTAGACACCCGGTCGGGCGATTGCGCCGGAGAGCGAGAAGAGTCGCGTGCCGGTCGATTGCGCCGTTCCGATCGCAGCGTAAGCCGCCCCGCCGTCGAGCAGAATCGGCAGCAAATTGACGAGCGTCTCGACGTTATTGATCAGCGTCGGTTTGCCAAAGAGACCGGCCTGCGCCGGAAAGGGCGGTTTATTGCGCGGCTCGCCACGCTTGCCCTCGATCGAGTTGAAGAGCGCCGTCTCTTCGCCGCAGATATAGGCGCCGGCGCCGCGACGCACCTCGATCGCGAGATTCCCGAGCAGGCCTGCCGTTCGCGCCTGCGCGATCGCGCCTTCGAGGCGCCGCGCCGCCAAAGGATACTCGCCGCGCACGTATATGTAGGCATGCTCGCAACCGGCTGCAAAGGCCGCAATCGTCATGGCCTCGATTAGCGCAAACGGATCGCCTTCCATCAGCACGCGATCTTTGAACGTGCCGGGTTCCGATTCGTCCGCATTGCAAACCAGGTAGTGCGGCCGCGCCGGCGCTGCCGCGACCGCCTGCATCTTTTGAGCCGCCGGAAACGCGGCGCCGCCGCGTCCGAGAAGTTTTGCCGTCGCGATCTCGGCAATCGTCGCTTCGGGACCGAGCTCGAAGGCCCGCTGCAGCGCCGCGTAACCGCCTTGCGCGCGGTAATCGTCCAAACCTTCGGGGTCGACGCGCCCAACGCGGCGCAGCAGCCGTTGCTCCGACCCTCCAACGTGCGTCGTAGGAGCGTTGCGCTCGGGGAGATCGCCACCAACCGCATTTCGCAACATCGTTGCATTGACAGGCGCCATCGCCGTCGCGGTTGGCGACTCGCCGGCCGCAATGACGAGCGCCGCAGGCGCTCGATCGCAAAGTCCGAGGCAAGGGCTGCGCTCCCACGTCACGGCGCTCGAGTCGAGCCGCGCACAGATCGCTTGCGCGCCGGCGCAGATGCACGCGATATCGTCGCAGACGTGAACGACCGTGGGATCGCGAGGTTTCGTTGAAAAGAGATCGTAGAACGTCGCGACGCCGTAGATGTCCGCAGGTGCGACCGTAAGCCGCTCGCCGATATAGTTGACGGCGCCGCCGCTAATCCAGCCGGCTCGCTCCTGCACCGCGTGCAGTGCCGGTAACAGCAAGTGCCGCCGGCCACGTGCATCGGCGCCGCGTTCTTCAGATGGCGCGCCCAGCAGCGAATCGACGGCGCTGCGCTCGGCGTCGTCTGCTGCCGCGGAGTTAAAATGGAGATCCACTACTTTGTCATCCTGAGCCTGTCGTTGTCATCCTGAGCCTGTCGAAGGATGACAAAGGTTCCACCTTGACCGCGCAGGCTTTGAACTCGGCGGTTCCCGATTGCGGATCGGTCGCATCGATTGTGAGCAAATTGGTTGCGACCTCGTCGTTGTAGTGGAACGTGGTAAAGACGAGACCCGGCCGGAGCCCCTTGTCGATATGAATTGGTACGACGACCGAGCCGCGGCGCGAGCTGACTCGCGCTCGATCGCCTTCACGGAGCCCGTGACTGCGCGCGTCCTGGGGCGACATGTCGAGCCGCTCTCCCCGCCGCATCGGCGAGCGATAGCCGCCGCTCTGCACGCCGGTGTTGAAGGAGTCGAGGCGGCGGCCGGTCGTGAGGCGGAGCGGATACTCGTCGTCGAGCGCTTCGACGGGCGGATCGTGTGCCACGGCCGCAAATGGCGCCCGCGGGCCGCCTATCGGGCTCTCCCAGAGGCGAGCGTGTAGAAAACGTTCGCCGGGGTGTTGTTCGTCGTAACAGGGCCATGGAATGCCGTCGAGCTCGTCGAGCCGCGCGTAGCTCATGCCGGCGTGCCAGGGCGAAAGNNTCGCACATGATGACGATGTCGTCGCGCGCTTCTCCGGGCGGCTCCAACGCTTTACGGCAACGCTGCACGCGGCGTTCGCTGCTGGTAACGGTTCCCTCCGACTCGCACCAGCCGGCCGATGCCGGGAAGACGACCTCCGCCAGCTCGCCGGTCTTCGTCAGAAAGATGTCTTGCACGATCAGGTGCTTCAACCCGCGCAGCAGTTCGTTTGCATGCTTCTGGTCGGCCTCCGACTGCGCCGGGTTCTCGCCGATAACGTACAACGTGTCGAGTTCGCTTCGTTCCATCGCGGCGAACATGTCGCTGAGATGCCAGCCGTACTTGTGCGGAAGCGTAACGTTCCAAGCCGCCTCAAACTTGGCAATCGAGACGGGATCTTCGGCGTCTTGCCCGCCCGGAAACTTGTTGGGAATCGCTCCCATATCGCCGCCGCCCTGTACGTTGTTCTGCCCTCGCAAGGGATTGACGCCCGAGCCGTATCGCCCGACATGCCCGCAGAGTAATGCCAAATTGATGAGCGCTCGGACGTTGTCGACCGCATTGTGATGCTCGGTGATCCCTAGAGTCCAACAGAGCTCGGCCTTCGGAGCGCTCCCATAGGCCACAGCGAGCTCGCGAATAAGGGACGCCGGGACGCCGGTCGTCTTTTCGGCATACTCCAGCGTGTAGGGCTCGACGGCCACTCGGTATTCCTCAAAGCCGTCGGTTGCTCGAGTCACGAATTCGCGGTTCTCCAATCCGGCGGCGAGGATCTCCCGGCCGACGGCGTTGGCCAGCGCTATATCGGAGCCGACGTCGAGGCCGAGCCAGCCGTCGGCCCAGCGAGCGCTCGACGTTTGACGCGGATCGACGACGTACAGCTTCGCGCCGTTGCGAACGCCGCGCAAGACGTGGTGAAAGAAGATCGGATGCGTCTCGCGCGCGTTCGACCCCCATAAGACGATCGCGTCGGTATGCTCGATCTCCTGATACGAGCTGGTACCGCCGCCTGCCCCGAAGACCGCCGTCAGACCGACGACGCTAGGGGCGTGTCAAGTTCGATTGCAGCTGTCGATGTTGTTGCTGCCGATGACGCAACGAGCGAACTTCTGCGCGATGTAGTTCATTTCGTTGGTGGCCTTCGAGCAGCTGAACATCCCGTACGTGCGGGTCGCGTCGCGATCGCGCGCGTCGCGAAACGCCGCCGCGGCGCGGTCGAGCGCTTCGTCCCACGTGGCTCGCCGCAGATCGCGGCCTTCACGTACGAGCGGATGCGTCAATCGAACGTAGTTTGTGCTCACGACCGCTAAATTCGCGTGTCGGTGGACGAGTCCCCACCGTGACGCCGGAGCACGACCCGTGGCCAGAGGAGCCAGCGGGCGCCGAGGGCAACTCCGCTGGACGAAAAGGAGCCGATTGGAATGGAGTTATCTGAGGTAACGGTCTATGCGAAGGGCGGCTTCGCGCGCTACGAAGATGCCAAAGTCGGGCTGCTCACGCACGGCCTTCAATACGGTACCGGCTGCTTTGAGGGCATTCGAGGCTATTGGGTGCCCGAAGAGGGCGAGCTCTTTCTGGTCCTGCTGCGCGACCATTACGAACGGCTCGAAACGTCGGCAAAGATTCTTACGATGTCCCTTCCCAAGAGCGTCGACGAACTGCTCGAGATTACCGTCGAGCTCGTTCTGCGCAACGGTTATAAGACCGACGTTTATATTCGGCCGTTTGCCTACAAGGCGGCCGAAGACGTCGGCGTGCGGTTGCATAACGTGCCGGACGCCTTTGCAATCGTCCCGATTCCTTTTACTCACTATGTCGATCCGAACCGCGGACTCGACGTCTGCGTAAGCTCGTGGCGGCGAATGGATGATACGATGGCCCCGCCGCGCGCGAAAATAACCGGGCTCTACGTCAACTCGGCCCTGGCTAAGAGCGAAGCCGTGCAAAACGGCTTCGACGAGGCGATTCTCCTATCGCATGACGGTCACGTCTCCGAGGGTTCGGCCGAAAACATTTTTATAGTCCGTCGCGGCGTGCTCTATACGCCCGATCCGTCGCAAAACGTTCTCGAGGGCGTCACGCGCAGGGCCATCATGGCCATCGCGCACCACGAACTGGGATTAGAGGTCGTGGAGCGGGCGATCGATCGCGGCGAGCTGTACGCCGCGCAAGAAGTCTTCTTCACGGGGACGGCGGTCGGCGTCGCCTACGTGGCCTCGGTCGACCGCCGGCCAGTGGGTGACGGCGAAATGGGACCGATTACCAAGCTGCTGAGCAGCCTCTACGCGCGAATTGTAACCGGGAGAGAGCCGCGTTATCTCGAGTGGCTGACGCCGGCGTACGCGTCGGCTCGGGTCAAGGTATAGGCGAAGGTCCGTCCCGAGCTTGCCGAAGGACGGGCGCGACCGGATCCGAGATGCCGGTCCAGTACGTCAGGTCCGGCGAGGCGCTGCTCCCGCCGTGTTTCGAACGCCAGCGCGCNNGGCAACGCCGTCGTCATCACGGCGATTACATAGGGCGCATCGCTTGCGTAAACGATTCCAGCGTCGTTGAGGGTGTCGAAGAACGAGCCGGTTTTGTGGGCGATCGGAATGTCCGCGGGAAGCGGCTGCGGCAGCAACGTGTTGTACCGATCGGCCTCCAAGATGGCGATCATCTCGTTTGACGACCATTGATCCAC
>PKWF01000130.1 GCA_003133185.1 Vulcanimicrobiota bacterium
TGTGAATTCAAATCGAATTTATTTGGACCACTCGGCCGCGACACCGGCGCGCGAGGCGGAAAAAAGAAGGCGGTCCGAGTGATACTCGAACCGCCAGTTTCCCGTTGCTACTTCTCGGAGTTGTGCGTTGGAGCTTCGCACCAGCCAATAATAGTGCGGCATACTTGGAGCATTCTGTGAATTCAAATCGAATTTATCTGGACCACGCGGCCACGACACCGGTGCGCAGCGCGGTCGCGGACGCGATGCGCGAGGCCGCCGACCAATACAATTTTAATCCAAGTTCCCTGCATTTCGAGGGACGGCGGGCGCGCGCCGCGCTGGATGCTGCGCGCGATTGCGTGGCCGCGGCGATCGGCGCCACCCGCGGCGAGATCCTGTTCACATCCGGCGGAACCGAAGCCAATAATCTGGCATTGCTGGGGGCGACGCGAGGGCTCGCCCGTCCCGCGCACGTCGTGTCCTCCGCGATCGAGCATCGCGCGATCCTGGGGGCTCTGGAGCGGTTACGTGAAGACGGATTCGAAACGAGTTTGGTACCGGTCGACCGCCAGGGTCGCGTCGATCCGGCGGAGTTCGAGCGATCGCTCCGGCCCCAGAGCGTCCTGGCCTCGGTCATGTACGCGAACAACGAAGTGGGAACCGTGCAGCCGATCGCCGACCTTGCTGAGATCTCCCGCCGCCGCGGCGTTCTCTTTCACACCGATGCCGTAGCGGCTCCGAGCTGGCTGCCGGTCGACGTGCGAGCACTTGGTGTCGACTTGCTCTCGATCTCGGCGCATAAGTTTTACGGCCCAAAAGGCGTCGGGCTGCTCTACGTCCGAAGTGGAGTTCCCCTTGCCCCGATCATTATCGGCGGAGGGCAAGAGTCGGGCCGCCGCTCCGGTACGGAGAACGTGCCGGCCATCGTGGGCATGGCGCGTGCGCTCGAGCTGGCCGTCGCGCAACGCTCGCAGGCTGCCGAGGACGTGGCGGCCCTGCGAGACCGCTTGGAAGCCGGGATTCGCTCGCGGGTGGCGGGCGTCAGCGTCAACGGCGGCGATGCCCAGAGGCTCGCCAACTGTAGCAACCTGAGTTTCGCAGGGGTCGACCCGGCGGCGCTCATCATCGCGCTCGACCTCGCGGGAGTCTCCGCCTCGGCAGGAAGTGCCTGCGCGTCGGGCACGCTCGAGCCCAGCCACGTGCTGGTGGCTATGGCTTGGGAGGGGGCCGGTCCCGCGAGCGGGGTTCGGTTCTCCCTCGGCACGGCGACGACGCCGGCAGAGATCGAGCGCGTTCTCGGCATTCTCCCCGCCGTGGTTGCGGATGTGAGGGCTTCGGGCCCATCGGCCGCAGTCGCGGGGGGAATGGGTAGACTCGAAACGAACCGCGCGCGGCTGGAGGCAGGAGCTTGAACGGAACGGAGTATGGTCCATTCATCCTTGACGTCCTTGCGGGAGTGGGCATTTTGCTGGTCGGCGTTGGGATTTTTGTCGCCGCGCTGGCGCTTGCTAAAACGCTGGGCCGAGTACGGACGACGCTTGACGAGGTAGACAAGCAACTCGAAAACGTCGGCACGCCCGTCAGCAACACGCTGGCGCACGTTGACGAACTGACGAGAACGATCGAGGAAACGGTAGGTACTCTTTCGCGCACTGCCGATCTTACCAAGAGCGCCGTTACGCCCGCCATCATTAACGTCGGCGCGGCGATTGGCGGCATCAGTGCCGGTTTACGGCGCTTGGTTACGGGAAAGACTAAATAACTAGGGAGTATTTCAATTATGGGCAAAGGCAATGGCGGGGGTCGATTCTTCGCCGGTTTTCTCATCGGTGCGGTTGCTGGTGTGGCCGCAGCCACATTTTTGACGCAAGAGGAGGCGCGCGATCGCCTCGCCGACAAGGCCCGCGAGGCGGGAAACTTTGCGATGGACGCGACCGGCGACCTCCGCGAGAAGGTGGGCGACGTTACGTCGCAATGGCAATCGAGCGTATCGGATCTGTACGAACGGGGCCGGCAAGTCGTCGAGAGCGCCCGGTCCAATTTCGATGCCGCCGTTGCCGAGGGGCAGACGACGGCGGAAGAGACTCGCGACGAACTCCAGCGGAAGGCGGAGGGATAGCGATTTGGACATCAAGGTGAACGTGCGGGAGGCTCCCGGCGATTGTTACGTGGTTGACCTCAGCGGCGAAATCGACGTCTACACGTCACCGAAGGTGAAAGACGCAATCGGGGAGCTGATCGACCGAGGCGTNNGGCGTCTTGATCGGTGGGCTCAAACGCGTGCGCGAGCACGGCGGATCGGTCAATCTCGTTTGCACCAATCCGCAGATCAAGAAGATCTTCGACATAACGGGGTTGGTCAAGATCTTCGGTATCTTTGAAAGCGAAGATGCGGCGATGAAAGCGTTGGTATGAATCCGGCCGTCGAGCGTTCCCAAAACGAGCTCGTCGAACTACGCGTACCTTCTCGACCCGAATGGGTAGCACTAGCCCGCCTAGCCGCCGCCACCGTAGCCAACCGCCTGCGCTTTTCGATCGAGGAGATCGAAGACGTGAAACTGGCCGTCGCGGAGGCGTGCACGGCCGTCATTGCGCATGAAGGGCACGGCGAATTCATCGACGTGACCTGCGAGGCTCTCTCCGATTTGTTACGCATTCGGGTGCGCGACAGCGGGCGTCACGGCGTCGCACGCGCGCAAGCGCCGAACATGAACTTCGATGAAGCTCGCATCGCCGGCCTTGGAGTCTTCCTCATTCGGACGTTAATGGACGAAGTTAGTTACGACGTCGGTCCGCAGGGGACCGATCTGCTGATGGTCAAGAGGCTGACCGGCGCTACGGACCACTAGGCCACTAGTGCAAGAACGGGAGCAAGCGCGACGCGACCGCGAGCGGACCCGCGCCCTCTTCGAGCGCTTCATCGAGCGGCGCGAGCGGTGCTCGCAAGACCACCAAACCGCGGATTCCCAATACGAACGGCTGCGCGACGAGCTCGCCGTCGTTCATCTCAATCTCGTTCGTTTTCTCGCAGTGAGATTTGCCAATCGCGGAGAGCCGCTCGACGACCTGGTGCAGGTGGGAACCGTCGGACTGCTCAAAGCGATCGACCGTTTCGATCTCGAACGCGGTGTCGAGTTCACGACGTACGCGACGCCGACGATCGTCGGTGAGATCAAGCGATACTTTCGCGATAAGGGCTGGGCGGTGAAGGTGCCTCGCCGCCTGCAGGAACTCAATCTCGCCGTCAACCGCGCGAGCGATAAGCTCTCGATATCGCTTGGCCGCAGCCCGACGGTAACCGAGTTGGCGGAGCACCTGCGAGCGGGTGAAGACGAGATTCTGGAGGCCCAGGAACTGGGTCAGGCTTATAACCTCCTCTCGCTCGATAGCGAAATCTCCGGCGAGACCGATAAAAAGTCGCAGACGCTCGCGGACACCGTCGGCATCGCCGACGCCGGCCTCGAGCTCCTCGAAGACCGCGCGAATCTCGAACGGGCCTTTCGGGTCCTCACCGGCCGAGAGCGCGTGATCATCTACCTTCGCTTTTACGAGTCGGTCTCGCAGACGGAGATCGCCAAACGCCTTAACGTCTCGCAGATGCACGTCTCGCGCCTGCAGGCCAAGGCGCTTGACAAGCTCCGCGCCGTTCTCGCGGAATAACGCGCTTCCGCCGCGGTCAGGGGCCCGCGCACCCATGCTGCGGGGACGCTCGCTTTTTCGCATCCTGCGAAAAAGCTACTCCGCTCGTCGTCGC
>PKWF01000142.1 GCA_003133185.1 Vulcanimicrobiota bacterium
AGCGGAAGGCCGCGCCCTCCTTATGCATGTCGAGGAAGATCTCACCGAGCTGGCCGCCTTCGTATTCGCCGGTGCGGAGGTAGACCTTATGGCCGGCGATCGTTGCCTTTTGGGTATAGCCGCTGCGGCGCTGCGGCATCGGCCGGCGTTTGGCAATGTACCGATAGACGATCTTCTCGGCGATCTGCATCGGCGTCGCGAAGGGCTGCGGCTGCACGCTCGCCGCTTCCGCTTCGCCGTTGTCGTTACCGAAATCGTAACTTGCGGCCAGCGGCTGCGAAAGCTTCGATCCGTCGCGATAGAGCGCGACGGCTTTGATCATGCGCTCGCGCGAATAGCGGTAGGCCTCTTTGACGTCTTCGATCGTCGCAGTTTGCGGAAAGTTGATCGTTTTTGAAATGGCGCCACTGACAAATGGCTGCGCGGCTGCCATCATGTCGACGTGTGCGAGCGGGCGAATGTAGCGGGAACCGTATCTTCCGCACGGCGTGGCGCAATCGAAGACGGGAAGATGCTCGTCGTTGAGATAAGGCGCACCTTCGACGGTCATTCGTCCGCAGATGTGGGCCGACGCTTCCTCGATTTGCTGCGTCGAAAAACCGAGGCCATCGCGAAGCAGCGAGAAGCTCCAATCGTTGAGCTGCGCTTCGCTCAAGCCGAGCCGCTCTTTGCAGAACTCTTCGCCGAGCACGAACTTATTGAAGACGAACGGCAGCTCGAAGGCGCTCGCAAGCACCGCCTCGACGCGCCCAATCGCATCCTCGTCGAACCCTTTTGCCTTGAGCGTAGCGCGGTTAATATGTGGCGCTTCTTCCAAAGTACCGGTGCCTTTGGCGTACGTCTCGATCGCCTCGATCTGTTCTTGCGAGTAGCCGAGCTTATGCAGCGCGGCATCGACNNAGAGCGAAGTCCGGCTCGATTCCGGTCGTATCGCAGTCCATGACGAGGCCGATGGTGTTGTGCGAGATGAACCCGTTGGCGAAATACGTGACGTTGGCCGGCACGGAGAGATCGTACGTGAACTGCTCGCCGCCATCATCGTTGGAGGCGACGTCGTCGTAGAAGAACGTCAGCGCGGTCTTTATTTCAGTGCTGCCCGTTCTTTCGAGCAGCTCGGATGCCGCCGTGCGGCTGATCGCGCCGGCATGGCGGTAGCCGTAGAGCGCGGTCCGCGGGTAGAGTTCGCTGGAATGCGGAACGAGCGTGCGCAGGACGTCTTTGCGCAGGAAGACGCGGTCGCCTTTGGTGCCCTGCCACGTGTCGCACGGACGCACGGCGCTGCGCTTACGGTCACCGATGAATCCGACCGTTTTAAGGAAGTTGCGCACGTAATCGGCATTGCGAACTCGCAACACGTAGAGATCGGCGCCGCTCCAGCCGGATTTGTCGATGCGGGTACTCGTTGGAATGCCGAGCGTGAGAAGCACCGTTCGAACGTCATCGGCCAGGCTTGCGTTCGCCGTCGAAAGGTGCGCGGCGCCGTTGACGACGGTGCCGTCGGCCTCAAAGAGGCCGCGCAGGAACGCGCCGTAGATAACGGGGTCGTTCGAGGCGAGTACCGCATCGGGAACGTGGGCGAGGTAGCTCTTGCTGCGCGAGTCGCTGGCCGGGTGATGCTTTGCAAAGCCGCAAGCTTGCCACCACATCGCAAGCGGAACCGAATGAATCCCGATTTCCGTATAAGCGCCCTTCGGCGATACCGTTGCCTCGATGTTGAAGAGCTGCCGCGCCAGCGCGATGAGCCGATCGCGAACGTCGGCATCCTCATCGGCAGCGCGCAAGCGTAAGCCCTTGGCGTGCAGCGTGCCGGCGCCCATGAAGTAGCCGGCGAACTCGGCGAGGTCGGCCGTCAGGATTTGAGGCGCCGTCGTCGTGAAATCCGCGGTCCAATGCTCGTCGCCCAGCGGCGGCAGGTTGACCACCTGCGGACCGCCGGCAAAGCCATCCATCGAGAGCGCGACGGTGTCGCCCGTCCCCACTTCGGCGAAGCGCTTCCAGACCAAATCGCCGGACTGGCGGTCGACGATCTTCACTCGATGTTCGGGGGTTCCGGTGATCGTATAGCCGCTGCTGGTCCTGATGCGCCGAGTCGGCGAGATTCCGTTGATATAGAACTTGCTCGCGCGCTGTTCGCCGTCGTCGGTGAGCACGCGAACGTCGATATCTTGCCATTGCTCTCCGTCGACATTTCCCAAACGCTGTAAACGGGTGAGGCCGCGGTCGGTCGAAATTAATGCGTTACCGGTAAGGCATCCGGTCGGCGCAATCACGACCGTCTGGGCGTTGCGGAAACCGGCAACCTCGCCGATGGAAATCGCGTCGTCCCACATCTTGCGCGCCAGCGCCCACGTGGCTTGGGTGAAGAGCGTCGGCGCGTGAGTTACGGGGGTGACCGTGAGCGCTTCGTACGCGCCAGGGTCGGCCGCGTAGGCGGCGCTGCGATGATTGCGGATGACGCGCAGCATCGGATCGCGGTTCGCTTCGAAGCGCGCGAATGGGCCGAGTTGCTGCGCCATTTCGGCGGACGTCCGGTACGCGGCGCCGGTCATCAGCGACGTGATTGCGGCGCACCACCCAAAGCCTTCCTCAGAATCGTAGGGCAAGCCCAGCCGCATCAACAGCGTGCCGAGATTTGCGTACCCGAGGCCGAGTGTCCGGTAGCCATGATTCTTTTCAGCGATCCGTCTCGACGGCATCTGCCCCATCGTGACGGAGATCTCGAGCGTCGTCGTCCAGATTCGAGCCGCTTGGGCAAAGCGCTTCGCATCGAAATTACCGTCGTCGTTGAGGAATTTGACGAGGTTCAGACTTGCGAGGTTGCAGTTGTGCGCGATCATGCCCTCGGCGATTACCGAGTGCGTGACCGGTTCGGTCACATCGTAGACCGTCGTCGTGCCGTCGGGAACGATCGTTAAGACTTTGGGCGATCGCGGGTTCTTGCGCTGACCGTTGAACTCGCCGGCCAAGATCTCGCCCGCCTTGCGCTCCTTGTCCGCCGAACACGGGAACCCGATCAACGAGTTGAACTTTCGCGATTGCTGGTTATAGAGGTGCAGTTGACCTTGCGGATTCTTGCGTCCCGGCGGGTGCGTCCACGAAATGCGCGACGTGATCCCGAGATCGCTCAA
>PKWF01000268.1 GCA_003133185.1 Vulcanimicrobiota bacterium
GCGCGGCGAATCCGAAGTAGCCCGCAACGTCGCCAATGAGCCGGCCGGCGAGCAAACCGAGGCAGGCCCCAAGGATATTCATCACGACTTCGGCGCAAGCAAAGGCGATGCCGATGCGAATTTTGTGCCGGCGCGCGATGCCGCGAACGCCGACGCCGACGCCGACCGCGAAGACGTCGAGCGCCAGGGCGAGCGCGATGATAAAAATCTTGAGCAGTGCTGCGCCCATCGGCACGCTTTGCGCGGTCGGTCGGTGAAGGTTCCTGCATGAGGCGCCGCTCTGCAGGCCCGATCTTTCTCCTCGCGACGCTGGTGCTGCTCGTCGCGCTCGTTGCGCCGGTGGTTGTCGTCATGACGGCGATGCCGCCCACGCAAGCGTTTGCGACCTTCGCAAAGATCGGAGGCGACGCGGCGCGCGTTTCGCTGATTGCGTCGGCGGGAGCAACGCTGATCGCGACGCTCTTGGGAATACCTGCGGGTTACTACCTCGCTCGCTTGGCACCCGGCCTACGCGCCGCCGCGCTCTTTTTGCTGGCTTTGCCGCTGGCGTTTCCGCCCGTCGCCTCGGGTTTGATGCTGATCTACGCGCTGGGCACGAACTCGCCGGCCGGCTCTTGGCTCGCAGCCCACGGATTGACGGTGCCTGATTCGCTGCTGGGCGTCGGGATCGCTGAGTTCTTTGTTTCCGGGTCCTTCGTCGCCATTGCCGCAACCGCGGCATTTAGCGCCCTCGATCCAATGTACGCCGACGCCGCGCGAACTTTAGGTTCGAGCGAGTGGCGGATCTTCGCTCGCATCGCGTTGCCGGCGGCCTCGGGCAGCATCGGTGCCGGGATCGCGTTCGCCTGGCTTCGCGCAATCGGCGAATACGGGGCGACCAGCATCGTGGCATTTCATCCCACGTCGCTGCCGGTCGCACTTTACGTAGCGCTTTCCGCTTCGGGCGTTCGCGAAGCGCTCGCAATCTGCTACGGCTTCGTCGTTTTAGCCGCAGCCGTGCTTGCCACCGCCTGGCTTCTTCGCCGCGGCGTCGAGTATTCGTGACGAGGGTTAAACCACTAGTTGCCCAATGCGGCGTCGGGACTCGCCGCAATTGGCCAGTCCCCGCCGTTCGTGGAGAGCTTGTTGCTAAGCGTCGTGCCGTTCGGATAGGCAACATCTTGAATAACGAACGGCGTTCCAACGTCGACGCTGACGTATAACTTTTTCTCGTTACCGCTAAGCGAAAGCTCGAACGGCGAACCGGCAGTTACCTCGATCTCCTTTGACGGCTCCGTCTGGCCCGCCGGAAAATAGTCGATCGCGCTACCGTAGTTCACGATGAGGTTGCCCGAGCGATCGACTTCGAGCGCGCCCGGATAGCCGGGGAGGCCAAGGTTGACGCCGCTGGTCGATCCAGGAGCGAACTCTTCTACTTCGTCTCCCACGGACGCGTACAGATTATCTTTCGCGTCCGTTGCGAGGCTCTCGGGGCTGGCCGGCGTGGGGATTGTAAGCGAGGGAGACGTTTGCCCCTTCGGATAGACCGTAATCGTGTTGTTGCCGACGTTGGCGCAATAGACCGTACCCGCTGCGTCCACCGTGAGACCCGTTGGCGAAACGACGCCGGTGCTGATGGTCAGGAACGGCGAGGTCGTCCCCGGCTTGTAGGCAGTTATCGTGTCGTTGCCAATGTTGGTGGCGTATACGTTACCTTTTTTGTCGACGAAAAGTCGCTCGGGCTCGTTAAGGCCCGTCGTGATCTGGCCTTCCTCCTTTCCATTAACGCCTTTGGATGAGTAGATCGTGATCGTACTGTCGTCGAAATTGCCCCAATAGATCAGGCCCTTACCCTTCTTGGCGTCGGGGGACAGCCAACCGCCCGCGTTCGCGTGGAGCCGGCTCGTGGCCACGCCGTGACCGCTCGCGAGCGCCCGGAAAACACTCGCTGGATTACTCGCTAGATTAGCAGTAGGCACCCCGGCGTTCGAGCAGCCAGCGGCGAGGACGCCAAGTATTCCAAACATCGATATCGTTGCCGCGCGACAAGCAAACGGAGCACTACGATGCAACATGTTATTCTCCTTAGCAAATGGGTAGCGCGCCGTTCCCCGCTGCCTCCCGTCGGACCTTTGGGGCCGGCCACCTCGCTGCGCGCCCCCAGGGGCGCCCGCCCCNNCGCTACCTCGCGCCAGACCTTTGGGGCAGCCACGTCGTTGCGCGCTCGCCCAGGGGCGCGTGCCCCGCGCCGCCAATCATGGCGGAGCGTTTCACTGTCGCTTGCGGCCTCTTAGAAAGGTCTCCATGGTAAGCCCTGTCTTCATTGGACTTTTGGCTACCGATCGATGATCAGGGACACGGTCCAGCGGAACTTCTATTTCGTCGCTCGTCGTTTCGTCGCAGGCGACAATATCGGCGACGCGATTGCGGCCGTACGCGCGCTCAATGCCGAAGGGATGTCCGCGACGCTCGACTTTCTGGGTGAAGACGTCCACGTTGCCGACGCGGCACGCCGCACGCGAGAGGCCTACGAAGAGATACTCGACGCGATAGCACAAAGCGGCGTCGATTCGAACGTTTCCGTCAAACTGACGGCGATGGGCCTGCTCTTCGACGAAAAATTTGCCTTGGACAACCTCGTCGCAATCCTCGAACGCGCGGCGCGCAACAGCGATCCGTTCGTGCGTATCGATATGGAGGGCTCTGCGGTCGTCGAGGCCACGCTGCGCGTTTTCCGACAAGCCTTCGCGACACACCCGAACGTCGGACCCGTCCTGCAGTCCTACTTGAAGCGAACTGCCGCGGACGTCGAGAACGCGATCGCGCTGCGCGCTCGCGTACGGCTAGTCAAGGGCGCATACAACGAGAGCCCCGAGATCGCCTACAAGTCGATGCCGAAGATCCGCACGCAATACCTGGAGCAGGCGCGCCGGCTCTTGTTGCACGGAAACTATCCGGGCATCGCAACGCACGACCGCCGGCTGATTGCCGCAGTCAAGGAGTTCGTTGCTTCCGAACGGCTCCCACGCGAGAGCTTCGAGTTCCAAATGCTCTACGGCTGTCGTCCGAGCGTGCAGCAGGAAATAGTCGCGCAAGGATACCGCTTGCGCATTTACGTTCCTTTCGGAACGCATTGGGCGGGCTATTTCTACCGGCGTGTCTTGGAACGGCGCGAGAACGCGCTGTTTGCAATCTCGTCCATCTTCTCACGGTAGTGCGCGCGGTCGTTCAAAGGGTCAGCCGCGCCTGCGTGCGCGTAGCCGATCGCAACGTGGGGGAAATTGGTGCCGGCCTATTGGTGCTCGTCAGCGTCGGCACTGACGACGACGAACGCGACGCCCGGTCGATGGCGGAAAAGCTCGCCGAGCTCAGGATCTTTCCGGATGCCAACGGGTTGATGAATCGCTCGCTGCAGGACGCCGGTGGGGCGCTCCTGCTGGTTTCCCAGTTCACCCTGCACGGCGATGTGCGGCGCGGGCGGCGCCCTTCATTCGTTACGGCTGCGCCGCCGACACGGGCACGCAGCCTCTACGAGTTGCTGGGGGCCGCGCTGGCGGCGCTCGGAGTCCAGGTGGCCCACGGAGAGTTCGGGGCCCACATGGCCGTCGAACTGGTCAACGACGGTCCCGTTACGATCCTCGTCGACACAAAAAGACTCTTTTAACCAAGCAGGAGCTTCCTGCTTGAGCGCGCTCGGAGCGCACGCTCTCATCGACCCCCAACCTTGGCGTCAAACTTTTCTCCCAATAATGACGTTGTAGTAGTTAGAAAGAGTTTGCCGCCCTTGCTTGGCGGCAGACGGACAGGTGAACAGCAAAATCATGGCAGAGAACAAGGAACAGAAGGCCCGCACCGGCGGAATGTCCGTCCGCGAGGCCGGGCAAAAAGGCGGCGAGACCGTTAAGAACAAATACGGTGCCCAGTTTTACGAGCAGATCGGACGCAAGGGCGGCCTAGCGACGAAGCTCGCACACGGCCACGAATTCTACGAGCAGATCGGTAAGAAGGGTGGCAAGAAGGGCGGCGAAGCCACGCGAGATCGGTATGGGCCCAACTTCTACGAACGCATCGGACAAAAAGGTGGGCAAAAAGTCAAGCAGCTCATCGAAGAAGGCAAGCGCGC
>PKWF01000047.1 GCA_003133185.1 Vulcanimicrobiota bacterium
GCAACGTGCTGTAACGCCTGCCAAAGGCGTTCCGATGCTGGCTGCGTTAAGGGTTACGTCTTACGGCTCGAGCTCGTGAACGGTGTTCGTATTCGTATCGGTGTAAAAGAGAACGGTGTTGGAATCCTTCGTCCCGCCGGCGACGAGCCCGAAGACGCCTTGCGTCGAGCTAGTGTCGACAACCTCCGTATCGAGCACCTGACCCGCGGGAGTCAGCTCGACCAGCGTATTGGCCGTCCCTTGCGTATTGGCGACGATGAGATTGCCGTTGGGAAGCAACGCGGAAGCCATCGGTGCGTCCAGCGGCGGCCCGCTGTAAACCAGTGTCGCGCACGTGGTCTTGGGGTATTTGCATTCGAATCTCTTTCCGCCGGGCTTGACGATGATTTCATCCTTATCCAAAAGCTTGCTCGAGTTGGAAAACGCCACGATCGTATTGGTTACGCCATCAACGATGTAGAGGGTATCGAGGCCCGAATCGTACTGCAATCCCGACGGGGCTAGCTCACCTTGCGAGTCATCGCTCACGCCGAAGCCCTTGGCCACTTGAATTGCCAACCCGTTCCCGTAGGAGCCGATGCTAATGCTCAATATCCCTCCGCTCGTGGTAGTGCCAGCGTACAGGTACAACGGAGAGAAGCTCTGTCCGGTAGTGGCGGCGGTGTCCGAGAACGGAGCGGTGACCGTCTTTCCGCTGTAGGTTTTCACCAACGTTCCTTTCTTAGAGATCACAGCGATCTTGCCGCTTGTAAGTCCTGCGCCATACACGGTACCACTATGGAAGATCGCGTCTCCGTCACAGCCCTCAATTGCGTTGTTTTGAAAAAAGCGCACCGGCGCTGAGCTTGGCCTCGGATTGAGGGCTTCGATGGTCGTTCCGTTGCCGGGCACGCCGGCCGAGTCCTCAAAGTTACAGACAAGGAGCTGGCCCTTGGTCAAGATCCCCTGGCTGTCGGGGACGATGTAGATCGCGCGCGGTCCTTCGTCGCCATTCTTGGCGTCGACGGTCGACCCGATGACGACGTCCTTCGAGAGCCCCTTCAGAATCGACCTCGTGTCGGCCGGCCGGCTGCTACTTGCCGAGACACTAGAGGTTTGCAGTGCTGGATTAGCTCCGTCAATAGCCGGGACTGCGTGTCCTGCACAGCCCGACCACGCCAGGAGTATCACCGCTGCCGGTATTACTGGTCGATAAAAAAGAAACGCCATGATACAACCCCCGTTGGGAGCGATTGACAGTAATGACCAACGCCGAACGAACGTGCCGCATGATAGATGTTCCCCATCGTCCTGACTAGCGTTGCACTATTTCGCCTTCTCCGATAACGTACCGCACACCTAGCGGACGTTGACCCTCTCTGGAGCGAAGGGACCGCCTAGGCAAACAGGGACTCTGAAACCCAGCCTCCGTGCGGCCGCAAGGCCTTGCAGCAAGGACTCATCACCTTATCCGAGAAGGGCGCCGCATAACACCAGCCACGACGATTCGGGAGAGAAAAACCGCCGTGCGAAGACTTCGTTTGGCTTTGTGCGTCACCATTCTGATCGGCTGCTCGCGCATGCCGGCGGCTTCGTCACTTCCTGCGGCGAGCCAGCCTGCAACTGGTAGCTCGAACTTCAAGACACTCTATGTGTTCGAAAAGTGGCACAATGGAGAAATCCCAGTTGGCGCTTTGATCGGTCTAAACGATACGCTCTACGGCGCGACGAACTTCGGCGGTCGTTCCAGCAAAGAATGCTTTCCGAATCGTGGATGCGGGTGCATATTCGAAATGAGCCCGACCGGCACGTATACCGTCCTGTACCGCTTCGAGGCCAAGAAAGGTGCACGGCCGTATGCAGGGCTGATCGACGTCCGCAGCACGCTTTACGGAACCACGCAGGAAGGCGGCCAGCATGACAAAGGAACGGTTTTCGCCGTCACGACGGCGGGCTCGGAGAGTGTGGTCCACTCGTTCGACGGAAAAGACGGGAATGACCCCCGTGCGGGTTTGACGAGCGTTAACGGCGCGCTCTACGGCACCACCTACTATGGTGGTTCGACGGAAACCGGCACCGTCTTCTCGGTCACCGCTTCCGGCGCCGAACAAGTGCTCCACAGTTTTACAGGTGGGGCGGACGGTTCGCTTCCGCTCGGCGGCCTGATCGATGTCAACAACGTGCTCTACGGCACGACTTCCTCGGGCGGCGCGAGCAACGACGGCACCGTCTTCGCACTCAGTCCAGGTGGTTCGAGTTACAGTGTTCTCTATAGCTTCCAAGGCGGGGCCGACGGCGCTTATCCGTTTGCGGGGCTGACGGAGTCAAACGGTACGCTCTATGGAACGACGCAGCAAGGCGGCGCAAAAAATGCGGGAACGGTTTTCGCCATCACGACGTCGGGGTCGGAGAGCGTGCTCCACAGCTTCGGCAGCGGAAAGGACGGCTCCAAACCCCTTGCGGGCTTAACGGTCTTAAACGGCCAACTCTACGGCACAACGTCTGCCGGCGGCTCGAAGAAACTAGGCACGATTTACACGATAACGCCGTCGGGGTCAGAGAGCGTGGTCTATAGTTTCCTCGGTGGAGCCGGCGGTCAGTTTCCCGACGCAAGCCTTACGGCTATCGGNNATGCCGGCGTCCATGTGGTCGGCAACGTGGCGATGGAACAGCCAAATGCCGGATCGTCCGGCGTCATATGATGATGACGCCCGATGTTCGCGTATAGCGGTAAGCGCGCGACAATAGAGCATTGAGATTTTCATTCCCGCTACCAGGTTATGACTACCAAGCCGTTACGACTCCGCACCCCT
>PKWF01000223.1:0-3382 GCA_003133185.1 Vulcanimicrobiota bacterium
TCATGCAGCACCGTCGCCGCGGCGCGACCGATGCGAAATGCCAGCTCGGGCGTCAGCTCGCTGTTTGCCACCCCGCGCACGCCGTCGGTTCCAAAGAGAGGACTCACTTTGCGGCGGCGGTCACGAATCGCATCTGGACGCGTACCAGATTGGGCGAAACCAAAGCGCCCGCAATTTCGCCGCCCGAAGCGTCGACCGCAATCGGCCTGGCCATCTCGTCGATCGTCTCCGCCTCACCGGGCAACTCAACGTCGACGTGAACGCCGGAGATCTGCGCCGAGGTTGCCGCACGCACCGTCGCTATGCTCGGACGAACCCGCACCCCGTTCACGACGACGCCGCGAGACGGAGAGCCCACGTAATGCACGACGATCGGAAAGGCATGCTCCTCGAGCCGCTCGATCGTCAGCGTGACGGAGGCCGGACTAAGGCTTTGCACGGCAACTTCGGGCGCCACCAGCTGCACCGGTACGTTATAGATTCCCTCACCTTTATTCGAGAGGTCCAGCACCGCCTTGATCTCGTCTGGCTTGATGCCGGACTCTCCGCGTTTGGTCGCCACGGTGACGACGGCCTCGCGGTCGGTAAAATGGGCGACGTAGCCCGTTGGCAAGTTTGCGGAAACGATCGGGACGGATAGCTGTTGGTCCACCGGACCGCTCGCAAGAAACGGGTTGGTCGCGAAGCGAAAATAGGCCCAGCCCACGATCGCAAGTCCGACGGCCAACAGCTTGAGCCCGAAGTTCTTTCGAATTACGTCCATCAGAGATCGGTCCACGAAACGCGCGGTTTGGAGCGTTCGCGCGGCGCTCGAAGCCGTGCGCGAAGGTGCGCGATCAAATCGTTTGGCCGACGCCGTTCGTGGCGAGGCGGGCGCGTCACCGCGAGAAGCATCTTGATCAGACGTTGCTCGTCGTCGACAGGCCGAGAGAGCTTTCCGGCTCGCGCGATTCGTATATTTGCGCTCTCCTCCGAAACGACCAGTACTACGGCATCGGTCTGTTCGCTCAAACCGAGCGCTGCGCGATGCCGCGTTCCCAAACGCACGCCGGTCAGCGCTCGTTCGGCCAGCGGAAGCAGGCACCCCGCCGCTTCAAGGCGACCTTCGTGCACGATGGCCGCGCCGTCGTGCAGGGGAGAGGCCGGGGTGAAAATCGTCAGCAGCAGCTCTTCGGAAATCTCGGCGTGCAAGAACGTACCGCTTTCGCAAATCTCTCTGAGCCCGCTCTGCTGCTCGATCACGATCAAAGCGCCGCGCCGGTTCTCGCTCAGAAAGAACGCGGCTCGCGCCAGTGCTACGATGGTTCGGTCTTCGGGACGGCCCGGCCACGGCTCCGTTTCGTCGCCCATCAATCGAAAGAGCCCTCCGCGCCCGATCTGCTCCAATGCGCGCCGAAGTTCCGGCTGGAAAACAATCGGGATCGCGACCAGCACGCCGACGACGAGAAGGCGCAAGATCGTCCCAAGGAGATTGAGATGGAAGAGCGTTGCGATGCCGAGTAATCCGACCAGCACCAAAATGCCGATGAGTATTTGCACCGCTCGAGTACCGCGAATAAGCAAAAGCACGTAATAGATCAGGATGCTCGTGGCGATGACGTCCACGACGTCAGAGATGGTGACGTACTGCGATATGGTGCTAAGCATCGATCAGCAGTTCTAAAATGCGATCCGCGGCAATTTCCGGTGCGCTCATGCCGGAAGCGGCAATCTTGGCCGACAGCCTCGGCGTCAAGGGCGACAGCAGCTGGGCCCGCCGTCCGCTGCAAAAGCGGCGGAGCTCGACATCGACCACTTTCATGATGATCTCAATACCACCGGAATCCGGATCCCATTCTACGATCGCTCCTTGCGGGCACGGCCGGCAAGCGAGTACGCCCACCGGGCGCCCCGGGCCGCCGAGTGCGGCGTAAAGGCTCGGCAAGGCTTCGGGAACCGTAGGGAAAACTGCCCATGCAATGACTGCCGCTTCGTATGCGACTTCGGTCGGCGCGATTGAAAGTTCGGGAAGGTCGGTGCCATCGGGCAACTCGAGCAAGGCATACGAACGCCCTGCGGAGGGGTTAAGGCGCCACATCGCGCGGCCGTTTCGGGCTCGCGCGATCCCTTCGATTGCATCCCGTCGTGAATCGTCCGGACTCCCCGCGATGCTGATGGTACGGTAGATCACGTTACATCGAGCGTTCGTCGTCTCCACCGGAAAGAACTCCGCATGGATATCGATCGACGGCGAAACGCTGCCGCGAATCGCGCAGCTGCGACGCATGACGGGACGACGCTCCATGCCGGTTCCGGGTGACGTCGTACACGTCAGGATTCTGGAGGATGGGCAAGCGCTAGTCGAACGCATCGACCCGCGCATCGGCACGCTCGAACGACGCAGCTCGAGCGGGCGTGCGAAGACCATTGCCGCCAATGTCGATTTGCTGGTTGCGGTAACGGCGCTCGCCAACCCGGCTCCCCGGCTGCCGACGCTCGACCAGCTTCTAGCATTCGCCGAGTTGGAAGAGATACAGGCCGCCGTCGTGTTTACCAAGCCGGACCTTGCCGAGCCGGCGCTGTCGCGCGATCTGATCGAGCTCTACGCTGGTCTGGAGTATCCAAGCATTTCGATCAATCCCAAGAGCGGCGAGATCGATCCTCTTCGAGATATTTTACGCGACCGGCGCGCGTTGCTCGTGGGGAACTCAGGCGTCGGGAAGAGCACGATCTTTCGGGCGCTCGGCGGCGACTCGGTCGTCGGCGATGTCTCCCGGCACGGGCTCGGGCGCCAGACCACGACCGCCGCGCGGCTCTATCGAACCCCAAACGGCTTCTTAATCGATAGCCCGGGCATCAACGAGTTTGGCCTCGGTCGAGTCGACCCGGGCCTGTTGGCCCATAGCTTCAGGGAGATGCGGCGGCTCGTGGCGGCCTGCCGCTTCACGGATTGCACCCATCTCCAGGAGCCCGATTGCGCCATCAAGGAGGCGGCCGCAACCGGCCGGATCGCCCAAAGCCGCTACGAGAGTTATTGTCGAATCCTGCTCGCTTCGCTGGACACCCGTCGCGCGACCCTGCTATGATACACGCCGTT
Organism: Vulcanimicrobiota bacterium; assembly: GCA_003133185.1. Classification (GTDB taxonomy): domain Bacteria; phylum Vulcanimicrobiota; class Vulcanimicrobiia; order Vulcanimicrobiales; family Vulcanimicrobiaceae; genus Cybelea; species Cybelea tyrphae. Next base: position 3,077 of record PKWF01000223.1, read on the forward strand.
CCACCGCCGCCGCTTATACGAGGAGTCTTCTTGCCGAATATCAAGGCCGCCGAAAAATGGGCGCTGCAATCGGAAAAACGCGAGACGCGCAATAAGAGCGCAAAGAATCGTCTCAAGACGCTCTTTAAACGGGCCGTCGACTCGACCGAGAACGCCGCGGCGCTCTTGGCCGAAAGCGCCTACGACAAGGCGGCCGGCAAAGGGATCATTCATCCGAATAAGGCAGCGCGCAAGAAATCGCGCTTAGCCAAAGCGATGAAGCGCGCCGCCGTCGCCCCGGCTAAAGCTGCGAAGAAGTCCAGCAAA
>PKWF01000223.1:3433-3569 GCA_003133185.1 Vulcanimicrobiota bacterium
AGAGAACTCGCTCCCGAATAAAGGCTCTCAGCGGTTTCGGCGTCGAGGTTTTCAACGCTATTCGGTAGCGCCATTCATCGTTCACTCGCGCGATCGGATATGGAGCGGGGCCGAGCACTTCGGCGAGACCGCTTTC
>PKWF01000223.1:3641-3902 GCA_003133185.1 Vulcanimicrobiota bacterium
TGCGCTCGGCGGCGCGGAAGTCCGGAAGATTCAAACCCAGATCGGCTGCAACGACCGCGGCCAGCGTTACCGTCGGATAATCGAGGCCCTTCGCGACCATCTGGGTGCCGACCAATACATCGCCGGCGATTTCGAAGGCCGACAAGATCCGCGCATGGTCGCCGATCCGCGTGGTCGTATCCGAGTCCATCCGTAAGACTCGTGCTCGAGGGAACAGTCGCGCGACCTCATCTGCCACTCGCTGCGTACCAATGCCGAGCG
>PKWF01000051.1:0-195 GCA_003133185.1 Vulcanimicrobiota bacterium
TTTAGCTGTCGATAACTCTACTTCTCGCCACCCTATCGACCCGCGCAGATGCGCTAGAAGGCCGCGATGTCTGAGCACCTTCCGTCGCCGGACCAGGGCGCGCGGGTGAGCTAAGTCGAGCGTGCGGGCCGGCTGGGCACCTCCGGCTCGAGCGGCGGTCCATACTAGCCGTCGGGCAGCGTATGAGACCGCGAC
>PKWF01000051.1:204-4162 GCA_003133185.1 Vulcanimicrobiota bacterium
ACGAGCCATTCTTGACGAGTATATCGTGAATCGATATACTGCTTCTCGATAGATAGGGCGCACATCGCGCCCTTCGGGAGGTCTGGGTGCCGAACGACGTTGACTCGCTCTTGCCGCTCAATCCGCGCGCATTTTACGTGTTACTCTCGCTGGCGGAGGACGATCGACACGGCTATGCAATCGCGAAAGCGGTCGAATCAATCACTGGCGGGAGCGTGAGATTGACGCCCGGCACGCTCTATCCGCTGGTTCATCAGCTGCTCACGGACCGTTGGATCTTGGAGCTTCCTGAGGACGCCGCGGATCCGCGCCGGCGCCGCTATCGCCTCTCGGCGCTCGGCAAGCGCATAGCGCAGGCGGAAGCGCGGCGACTCGACGCGCTCGTTCGCGTCGCCCGCTCGTTCGATTTGCTTCCCTCGGCTACGCGCGCGTGAGACTGCTCGGTGCCTTCGCGCGCGCGGCTTTGCTGGCGTATCCCGCCGATTTCCGCGTTCGGTTCGGCAAACAAATTCTCGCCGACCTGGACGACGATCCAACGCGCGCGCCGGCACAGTTACTCGATCTCCTCAGGGGAGCGGTGACCATGCGCCTCGATCCGTTTGCGCGCGATCTCTCCTACGCGGTGCGGCGCTTGCGCACGGCGCCGCTCTTTGTCGCTATCGTGATATTCACGTTCGCCCTCGGCATCGGGGTCAACGTTGCGGTATTCAGCGTGCTCAACGCGGTCGTGCTGCGGGCGCTGCCATTCGCGCACGCGTCGTCGCTGGCAGTCGTCGAGTACCACGGTGCCGGCGAAACTTACCCGGCAATCTCCGTAACCGACGCCGCCGACTTGCGTTCGAGAAGTCACGCGCTAACGGCACTTGCCGTTGCAGCCCAAGATCAATCGACGCTGCTGTTCGGCGGCAAGCCGTATACAGTGAACGGCCTCGATGTGACGCCAGACTACTTTTCGGTTCTCGGCATCGCGCCGCAGCTCGGCCGGCCCTTCGTTACGGCGGACGGCCGGCCAGGCGCAAGCAACATCGTGATCTCCGATAAGCTGTTGCGGGAGCGCTTTGGCGCCGACCCGCGCATCCTGGACCGGACGATCTTGCTCGGAGGCAAGCGCTGGCACATCGTGGGCGTGTCGGCGCCCAAGCAGCTGCTGGTTGATCCGAACGGTGCACAGTTGAGCGAGGAAGACTTTCTCGCCGCAAGGTCTGCGCGCGGCGAGTCCGGCGACCGCGGGAATCGCACCGCCGGCGCGGTCGCGCAACTGGCTCCCGGAGTGACGCTTGGCCGAGCCAACGCCGAGTTCTCGTTCGTTTCGCATCGTTTGCAGCGGCTCTATCCCAGGACCAACACCANNTTCTGGGAGACGCGTCGTCACAGTTATGGATGCTCTTCGCCGCCGTCGCCGGGGTTCTCCTAATCGCCTGCGTCAACGTCGGCAACTTACTCGCGGCGCGTTGGTCTTCACGCGATCGTGAGCTCGCGGTGCGCCGCGCGCTCGGGGCTTCCTCACCGAACCTTGCCAGACAACTGCTGGTCGAGACAGGATTGCTCGCGGCACTTGGCGCGGCGCTGGGCGTCGCACTGGCCTACGGTACGCTGCGCGCTATGACGCCGATGCTCCCGAGCGACCTCCCGCGAGCGTCCTCCATCGTTATCGACGCGACCAGTCTGCTCTACGCCGTCGGCATCGTCGTGGTCGCGACCCTGCTCGCCGGCCTTTTCCCGCTCATCTCGCTACGCGCCGCGGATCTGCAGTTGGTGCTGAAATCGGCTGGCCGTGGCGGCGATACGTCGCGCGGCAACCGCGTGCGTGCAACGTTCGTGGTGATCGAAGTCGCGCTGGCGCTGGCATTGGTCGTCACCTCGGGCCTGATGGTGCGTAGCTTCTCTGCGCTCGTTCATACGCCGCTGGGCGTTCGTCCCGAGGGAGTCGTCGTTTCCGACGACGTCGCGCTTGCCGGACACGGCCAACAGCAACCCGACTTCGCCACCGAGCGCGAGCTGCTGCGGCGCCTGCAGGCGTTGCCGGGCGTCAAGTTCGCGTCCATCGCAATGACGTATCCGCTCGGCGACCTCGGACTGGAAACATGGGCGCCGGTCGTGGGGCGCAGCTATCCGCCGGGCGCCAAGCCACTGGCGCGGTTGAACGCTGTCACGCGGGATTACTTTCGCACGCTTGGGATCACGCTCGTCCGCGGACGAGGCTTCACCGATGCGGATACGTCAACGTCACAACCGGTCACGATCGTCAATCGGGCGTTCGTTGATAAGTACTTGAACGGAATCGCGCCAATCGGAGCGCATCTCGTGTTGCCGACGGTCAAAACGCCGGCGACAATCATCGGCGTGGTCGCCAACGAGCGATTCGAACTCACGCGTGCTAACGAACCCGAATTCTATCAGCCGATCGAGCAGAATTGGGAACCGTACGCGAGCGCGGTCGTCTATGCGCCCAGCGTTGCGCCCGCGACGATCGGCCGGGAGATCCAAAGCGCGTTTGCACGCGCGATGCCGCTGGCGGAGCCGCCTGACACCTTCACTGTGGCGCAGCGTCTTGCGCTTGCGACGGCACGGGCGCGTTTTACGACGCTACTTCTCGGCGCGCTCGCCGTCATCGCCTTGCTACTCGCGCTCGCCGGCATCTTCGGCGTGGTCTCGTTTTCGGTTACCCAACGATCGCGCGAGTTTGGCGTGCGCATTGCGCTTGGTGCAACCTCCGGTGCGATTGTTGCCGACGTTCTGCAGCGCGCCCTGCTCACGACGGCTGGCGGCATTGCTGGCGGCCTCGCCCTCGCCGCATTCGCGGCACACGCCATCGAGCCACAGCTCGATGCTGTTTCGCCGTTTGATCCGGTGACGTTCGCGGCTGTTATCATCTTGATCACCATATGCTCGCTGCTTGCGTCGCTCTATCCCGCATGGCGCGCGACGCGCGTCGAGCCGGCCGAGGCGTTGCGGTACGAATGAGATCGGCGCTGATCAGCGGGATGGATGTCCGGCGCGCGCGCAAGCGCGGCCTACCGCGCTGGGCGCCAATCGGCGGAATTGCCGTACTGCNNCGTCGCCACCGTCATCGCGCTGAAATCGCTCGCGAGCCTCGGCGGCGCGGGCATTGGCGTCGACCGCTCTACGGTCGTAACAGACGTCGTGCAGCGCGGGACGCTTGAGCGCTCGATTTCGGCCGCCGGGACGTTGGCGCCGCAGGAGATACACGTCGTCGCCGCCACGCAGGCCGGGATCGTCGACTACGTGCTCGTCAAACCCGGCGCCTCGGTGCTTGCCGGAACTCCGGTCGCTCGCATGAGCAACCCGGAGCTGGATTCGGCGGTCGTAGGTGCGCGTGCCGCGGTGGACGTTGCGCGCGCACAACTGCGTAGCGCGCAGTCACAGGCGCAGGCTGCGAACCTGGCGCAGCGATCGGCGTACAGGACCGCGCTCGCGCAGGCGCGCGTCGACAGCACCGACTTCGAAGGGCTGCAAGGTCTGCGCCGCGACGGCTTCGTCGCCGAGCAAACGTATCAGATCGCGTCCATCAAAGCGAGCGAATCCGCATCACAGGCCACGCTCGCACGCGCACAAATCGGCGTCAGCGCGTCGGCGCAGGCGGCCGACGTTGCCGCCGCCCAGGCACAACTCGATCAAGCCTCGGCCCAGTTGGCGGCCAAAGAAACCGAAGTCACGTCATTGCTCGTTTGCGCGCGCACGCCAGGCGTCGTGCAATCGGTCGCGATCGATCCGGGCGCGCGGGTCGACGCGGGCGGAGAGCTCGCGCGCATCGCTGACGAGCGCGATCTCAAGGCGGTATTACAAGTTCCCGAAGGTCAAGTGCCGTCGGTTGCCGTTGGCATGCCGGTTCTCATCGACGCCGGCAACGGCGTGGCGACTGGACGCGTTGCGCACGTCGCACCGGCAGCGGAAAACGGCAGCGTCGCCGTCGACGTTTCCTTCGCCGGCCAGCTTC
>PKWF01000027.1 GCA_003133185.1 Vulcanimicrobiota bacterium
CTTGGACCGAAATCTGGCTGCATGGCATTTCTGTTTGTGATCGTGCCGCCGGAACAGTTTATGACGGTTACCTATCCGCCGTGGGGATACGGCGAAATAATGGCCTCCTGCGCCGCAACGCTGTGGCTCGCTACACTTTGGCGCCGGGAGGGACTGCTCTGGCAACGGGTGTGCTTTGGATTGAGCGTCGGTATCGGCCTTTGGTTTTCGTTCCAAACGCTGATGATCGTATTGCCGGCAATTGTTTGGATTGCCTCACGGCGCCGGGGGTCCATGCTTAAAGAGTCGGGACCGAGTATCGTTGCCGCGGCGGCGGGCGCGCTTCCCCTTGTGCTGGCAAACGTTAGCCACAGTTTTCCGACCTTCACTCAAAACTGGGCTGTTCGAGCCGCGCCGAGCATGGCCATCGCACGCGACGATTTCGTTTGGGTCATCGGCTCGCTGATTCCGCACCTGCTATTTCGAGCGTCAGGCTGGTGGTCGGAAACCACGATCCTCGTGATCGCGTATTCAATAGCTGCGGTGGGTTTTGCGCTAAGCCTCCGTCGCACCGTCTCAAATCCGACGCAACCCTGTTCCCCGCGAAACCTTGGAATGCTGTTGCTGCTCGTTCTCGTTGCAACGATTGGAATCTTCAGCGCCTCACAAGCGGGAATGGTTCGCGGATGGACCGTTCGATATGTTGCGCCGCTCTACGTCGTCGTGCCTATTTTCTTAGGCATTGGGATAGAAGGACTATGGTCCGCCGCCAGGGCGCTTTCAATCATTACCGCGGCTGCGTTGCTGATTCCGAATCTTCTGTGCTATGGCTTGCCGGGTAGCCAGTTACGGGCTCAACTTACAACGGAACTCTCCGACTACATGCGTTTGGAACGAGCGCTCGTTCAGCACAAGGTCCAACTCGTCTACGGAGACTACACGTGGGTCTATGATTTGAACTTCGATACGCACGAGCGCGTCACCGCGGTTCCCAAGGTGCCGACCGCGGACTGCTTCGATTATGGCGGCAAACTCAGACACGCGCCGGTGCGGTGGGCGGCGGTGGGCTCTTACGATGAAGTCGAGCGTGAGGCGAAAGTCGTCGGCGCGAGCGGAACGCCTCAGCAGTACGGTCAGCTCTGGCTTCTCATCGCTGATTACCCCTCGCCAGACGCGGCAGGTCTGCTGACCGCGCTCCGAGCGAGCGGAATTTAGAGCATAGCCTCTGCGCCTCTGCACGGCTTCGCGCTCGCGAGGCTCCGTCGCCTCGGGGGCTTAGCAGCTTCGATCGGCGCGCGTAGCTCGCATTGCGGCCGAGCATGCCTCGCAGGGCGTCGCGGCGCTTAACGCGTTGCGGCTTGGATCGCGGCGGCTTCGATCGCGCGGCGGCCCAGCCGGCTACGCTGCCGGGGGGGGCGCACAATTTTGAGGCCCTAACTCCTTACCCGCGGCGCTGCGTTGTGGGATAGAAGCCACGCGAGCCAAGACGAGACGAGCCCGGCGCCTGGTCGCTATTTTTTGCGGAGAATCGGTATGCACCAAAACCGAACGGCTCTGAGCCCTACGGAAGGACGCGGCCGCTTAGAGGCTGAGCGCGAACGCAGTTCCCCCGTTGTAATGCCCACCGGACGTCGTCGTGCCGTAAAGTTTCTGCGCTGAATGGACCAGCGGCGCGGCGGGCTCGGCGCCGTCACTCGAGTACGTTTCGCACGCGAAACGATGCACGATCTTCTCGGTGCCGGCTGTGGTGAGTTCGAAGATTGTACCGGTGTCGAGTCCACTGGGCGCGTCGCATTGCGCGCCACCATCGGGCGTAACGCCGTACAACGCGCCGTTGACCTCGGTGAGCTGCGACCTGGGATATGCGCCGTCGGGTATACCTTTGAACCTGTAGAGTACGCGTTCTGCGCCGGCAGCAGTGGCTTTGAAGATCGTCCCGCAGCCGTAATCGGAACACGCCGCGCCGCCCCCAGTCGTCGTGCCAAAGAGTGCGCCGCCGGCGCTTACCAGCCCGGCCTGCGGATTCGCGCCATCTTTGCCGCCTTTGAAACGATAGAGCACGTCTTCGCTTCCGGACGTGGCCACCTCGAAGAGCGTACCGCATCTCGAACGGTCGCACGTTTTATCACCGCCGGAGTATGTCGTGCCAAACAGTTTGCCGTCGAGTGCGAGCAGCGTTCCTTCCGGAGCCGCGCCGTCTTTACCGCCCCTAAATCGGTAGACGATGCGTTCCTCCCCGGACATGCTGACCTCAAAGACCGTGCCGCAGCCGGTTCCGATGTACTGTCCGCACGGGTGGCGCGTCCCGCCAACTAAGGTAACGCCGTAGAGTTTTCCGTTCAGCAGCGTCAGCCCGGCGAAGGGAACGTTGCCGTCCGATCCCCCTTTGAAGCTGTGCAGAACACGTACTTCACCGGAGGTCGTGATCGAAAAGACGGTTCCGCAACCCTCGCCGCCGCTCGGAGGCGGCCCTGTTTGACATTGTTTGTTGTGCCGCCAACCAGTGCCGCCCCCGACCGTCGTTCCGTACAACACGCCGTTGACGACGATCAACCCGGCGGTCGGATACGCGGGGTCCGTGCCGCCCCTGAAGACGTGGAGCACCTGCTCCTTCCCGGAGGCGTCGAGCGAAAAGACGTTGCCGTAGTTCTTCCCACCCGCCGCAACGTTCGTGCCGTAGAACAAGCCGTTATACGCGACCAGACCGTTCGGGTTTGCACGGAAGCTGTGGATCGTCTCTAAACCGTCGTGCGCGAGCGGATCGGCAAACATCGAGGTCACCGGTTGCGCCGGTAGTGCTGTCGATCCGCCACCGCATGCGGTCAAGAAAACCGCCGAAATCGTGGGTACGGCGATAGCGCAGCTGCCAAGGTTCAAGCGTATCATCGGCCTGCTCCTCTTTTGAGAGTGGTGCCGTCAAACTTCGGCCTCGTGGCTGGCCGTCCTTGAAGCGAGCCTCCTCGTCACGCCCAATATTTGCCCGGCATCGACCGCCGCGAATGCGCCGATTACTGCAGGCTCGTCGTGCCCCGCAAAGGCGCAGCGCCTCGCACGCTCGCGGCTAAATCCGGAAATAAGCGCCGCAGCGTTCCCGGACCGGAGCGATCGCCGCTGCTCGCAACACCTCGCAAGGCCTCGCAGGCACGTCCGTAAGCAACGCGCCCATGGCGCGCGCCGGCTGTCGAAACGCGCCCAGCCAATCCGATTGCCTCCGCGATGTGCGGCGAACAGGTGCTCAAGCGAAGGCGTCGCCGTTGTGAGGCGTGTATGCCAAAGTCGCGGCGCGAGCGCAGACTGCGAGCGATCGAAGCGGCTCGCAAGGCGCTCGCAGCGCAGGCCGGCTGGGCGCGCGAGCATCCGGACCAGCGCGATGACGCGTGGTTCAAGCGCGAGATCGTACCTAAGCTCGATGCGTTCACGCTCAGGGAGATCGGCAAGGCTACGGGACTATCGCTCGCAGCCTGCTCGCGAATCCGGGCGGGTGCGAAGGTGCCGCATCCGCGACACTGGGACGCTCTGCAGAAGCTCGTAGCGCCCTAACAACTTGCTTCGCTCAGTGCTCGGAGGCGGCGAACTCCGCTAGGCGAAGGTTCGGTTCAGCATCTGGGAGGTACTGCACGTGAGGACTCCGGCTTGCTTTGCACTTACAATCGGCGCTGCTGCGCTTGCCGATTGCGGTGGATCGCAGCTGGCGACCGGCGCACAGGCCAAATGCGCGTCAATGACGGCGGGCGACGGGGAAGCCGCTCTTCAACTGGCTTGAATACGAACGGAAAGCATGCGTCTTCGTAGTTTGGAGCGGCGCGATCGCTGGTTCTGGGTCGCACTAGCATTGCTACTCTTCGGCGTGGCTATTCGAGCTGCGCTCTACTTTCCACTGGCGATGTATCAGTTCGATTCGGATGCGGTTCTTTCAGGGCTGTGCG
>PKWF01000259.1:0-205 GCA_003133185.1 Vulcanimicrobiota bacterium
GCCGAGGTCATCGTGATGCAGAACTGAATCATGTCGGTGACCATGACGCCCCAAAGGCCCGCGGTCGCGGCAAAGACGATCGGAACCGCGACGCAAATGGCCAGCGTCTCGGCACGCGGCCAGCCGAAGAGTACGCCGGCGATCTTCACGAGAGCCAAGTTGACCGTTGCGATTATCCAACAGTTGAAGAACAGCCCGAGATAGA
>PKWF01000259.1:223-2594 GCA_003133185.1 Vulcanimicrobiota bacterium
CGCCAGAGCCGCGCATAAAAAAAGACCGTCGCCATCCCGGTGAGGAGAAACGACCACCAGACCCAATTTTCGGAAACGCCGCCGTCGCGCACGAGATTGGTGACGAGGTTGGGCGTGTCGGTGGAAAAGGTGGTCGCGACGAGCGAGATGCCGATCAGCCACCACGGCGCCTGACGCCCTGCCGCGAAGAACTCCGTGATNNGCCGCGCGAGCACGATCGCCGGGACGAAGCTTACGCCCAATGAAAGGACGACGATGATCCAATCTAGCGTCCTTAAGTGCATTGGGCGAGCGCGTTCGGTTCCTCCTCGGCGATGACCTCGGATGCGACGAGCGCGACCTCGTTGGGCAACTCGCCGTAAGCGTAGACGCTTACCCGAATCCCGGAGCGCAACAAGAACTCGGCAAGCACCGGCCGCAGCGCCGAGGTGCAGACGACTGCCGCACGATCGCGGCGCGTCCGTTCCGCATAGCGTTCGATCCTAGCGCGCAACGCAAGCGCCGTTGCCGGCTCTAACGCTTCGGTTCCATAACGGCGCCGACCGCGAAGGTCTTCGGCAGGGGTGCCAAGGTCCGCTGCTGCACTTGCGCCGCCGCCGGCACGACCGCGACCACGGTTCCGACGAGCGCCGCAATAGCAAGCATCGGCAAAGCAATCGCGGCGGTGGTGGGCAGGGCCTCGTTGAGCACTACGTCGAGGGCCTCCGTTCGTTCACGCTACACGGAGGCGATTACGGCCGTTTTACTGCGTTTTTATGCTCCTGGCAGCGTCGATCGCGGGCCGCCACGCGCTCGCTGCCAAAAGCGACGAAACGATGGCGCGCGTTGCCGGTGAACGGTTGAGCGTATAAAAGTGCAGACCCGGTACGCCGCCCTGAAGCAGCCCGAGCGCCTGCATCGAGGCGTAAGCTACGCCCAAGTCTTCTACCGCGTTGACGTCTCCTTTGCGCGCTTCCATTTCTACCCGAAGCTTCGGCGGAATGCTGGCGCCGCAGAGGGCTACGAAGCGTTCGATTTGACTGAAGTTCGTGATCGGCATCAATCCGGGAAGTATCGGAAGCGCGATGCCGGCTCCGCGAACCCGACGTTCGAACGAAAAGAACTGCGCGTTGTCGAAGAAGAGTTGGGAGACAAAAAAATCGGCACCCGCTTCCGCTTTGAGCTTGAGCGCGGCTAGATCTGCCTCGAGCGTCGCCGCCTCCGGATGCTTCTCCGGATAGCACGCGGCGCCAATGCAAAAGTCGTAGTTACGTCGCAACATGGCGATGAGCTCGATGGCATGCTCGAAACCTCCCGTTGCTGGGACGAACTGCGAGCGCGCGGGGGGGTCGCCGCGCAGCGCCAACACGTTCTCGATACCGGCCCGCGCCAGCTCTTCTAGCAGCGTTCGCAGCTCTGCGCGACTCGCTCCGATGCACGTCACGTGCGCGACCACCGCCAGCCCGATATCTCGCTGAATCCGCTTTGCGAGCGTTACGGTTCTGGCGCGCGTTGACCCGCCCGCGCCGTACGTAATCGAGACGAATGCCGGCCGCAACGGTGCGAGCGCCTCTATAGCCGCGATGAGCTGCAGCGAACCGGCGTCGTCCCTGGGCGGAAAGAATTCGAACGAAAAGAACGGCCGCTGACTCGCGAGAGCGTCGCTGATGCGCATATGAGCCGTTGCTTATCGAGAGCTAGCCGCCGCGCCTCCGCAGAGCGGTGCCCAGCCCTTCTACCCGTTAAAAATCAGAGGCTCATGAGGCAACCGCGCGGCCACCGACCAAGGAACCCGAAGGTCGCCGGCGGGGTGACTACCATTGCCGAGAATCAACAGTCGCTCGGCGGGGTTACGAGATATATTTTAGGCCAACTTGCTAGTTGCCGCGGCTTCGTAGCGGTTCTTCACAATCGTGGGACGGTTTCTTATCCAGGCAGTATGTCCGTGCGAGGTTCCGTGTGGGTTGAACAGGGGATCGCGATCGTCGCGCTTCGAACACAGGCGCTCGCTCATCGGCATCGACGTCGCGATCTATTGCGAGCTAGGCTTAAAACTTGAGGGCCTTCGATCCGGATTGCTGCTCAACTCCGTGCAATTTGAGACTGTGGATCAAATTTTGTCCGCTTTTGCGGTCCACGCTAAAGCGGGTCTGTTTTCCGCGAGGAAGGAGCGGACAGCTTACCGCCCCGCGCTCCCGCCGCTCTCACCGGCGCTATGCCGCAGTCGGGTTCAATATGCTGAGCGTGCCCGGGCAGCCCCGTGCTGACACTGCGCGGAATCCTGCGCGGAAATCCCGAACCTCCGCGGCGTGAATCCGCGTCATCCGTCCGGCTGTCTGCAGATTACCCTGGAGGAGCGCAGCCTGCCAGACGACTCCGCGGCCTCGGCGTT
>PKWF01000216.1 GCA_003133185.1 Vulcanimicrobiota bacterium
CCGTTGGTGATGGTCCGGCTGGGCGATTTGCTGCCCGACGCATAGATGACGACGTTTCCGGGACCGTTGCTTTTAGTACCTTCGGTGAAACGGTTGCCAACGTACATGTTCCCGGATTGGTCGAATGCGATGCCGTCCGGGTATAACAAGCCCTCTGTGATGATCACGTGTGGCTTCGTCGAGCCTTTCTCGTACTCGGTGACGTTAGGGCCACCGATGTTCGTCACCCAAAGATTTCCGTTGCCGTCAATCGCGCAGAATGCCGGCGTATTGATGCCCTTCTTAATAATTTTGGACGCCTGTGTCTTACCGAAGGGGAACTCCGTAACCCAGCCCGGCCCAGCCGGTTCGTTGACGACGTAGAGCGTCCCATCACCGTCGAGGCAGTCGCTGAACGGGGTATCGAGGCCATCGGAAATGACCTCCATTGGGCTGGTAGTGGGTCAGTTAGAAAGCTGACTCGCTGGAGGGGCCGAAAGGCCCCTCGGCTCTTGCAGGCCGCGATCGGCCTTTTTGAATACTTGCGCTTTTATGAGGTCAGCCGATCGCAGCCGAACCTTGGCGACAGCCCCCTGACTTAGACGGCCTAGCTGCGGATTATCTTAAAGACCCTGGGCCGAATGCGGCTAACGCCCTCGCCCAAGGGCTGCTGTTATCAGAGATCCAGCGTGAGTTTTATCCTGTCCCTCTCCGCGCTGCAGCAGCGCCATCGCAAGAAGAACCTTGCGAATCGACGCAAGCTCCGTTTCAATTTTCACAAGCTCAGTCATTAAATCGGCGTCTGGCATTTGGTCGTTTCCTCCGTTTCTTGGCGTTTGCTTTGGCGACTGGATTACGAAGCCTTGCCCAGACCCTTGCCGAATGGGCGGGGATGCACAAGCGCGTCCAAATTGTCGTTCGGAATCCTGGCTATGAAGGCACGGAGTCCGCGATGGGGGAGCTTTCGCTCGACTTTCGATCGAAAGACAACTACGTCAAGGCTATGGCGCGCTTTACGGAGCTTCTCAACGATGCGAGTCCTGGCCGAACGATTATTTTGATAAACGAGGACGCCGAGGAGTTGGGATTTAACCCGGAGTTTTACCACAGCCACCGAGCGACGAACGTTGATACCTGGCGCGAAACCTGGCTACTGCCATCCGAGGGTAATCCGTCCCCGCCACGCGAGTCCTAAGCCCCGACCTCTACGGTAGCAGAGGATTCGTCGGGGCGGGAGTTACCGGCGACCCTCCGCCAAACGGGTTGTTAGGGTCAAACCTAAGTGCCGGCGCTTGAGGCATTGGCGCGCACAAGAAGCGGCCAATGGCCGCTAAGCAAGGGCGCTGCGTCAACCTATCAACTCGCCACACAGCCTCCCCTGCGGTAACGTATTGGTAGCGGAAGAAAAGCTGGAATATCACGGCTAGAATAACCAACGCCCCAAGGGAATACAACCCCGCTTTCACAGGGAAGAGGTTAGGCTAGGCGGCTTCGCTATCCCGCATAACGTCGGGCAGGTTTACCAGGTCGTGCAGTGTCCAAACGCGATCGGTCACGCCCGCCGCGATCGCGGGCGTCGTCTTGACGGACGAATGGCGCTTCACAAAGTTGTAATACATAAAGTGGAGCGCCAGGGCGCGGCTATGGTTCTCCGCCTTTTTTGAGAAGGCGTTGGTCAGCCGCGTGAAGCGCCGCATGTGCATCCGCATCGTGAGGTTGTTCCGCTCAACGTGCGCGGTCGTTATATGGTCGAGGTCCGGTAAGCCCCAGACCGAGGTACGAATCGTTTCCGTGACAACCATCGGGCTATACTTGGTGTCGGCTCCCTCGTAGGGTATCCGTCCGTAAACCTTGACCTCGGTTCCGTGATCGGCGCGGGGAAAAAGCTTCTCGATCGGCTCAACGTACGCTCCGAAGCCGTCCGTCGTAATTTGGACCGCTTGCGACCGGATACGCTCGGCCAGGTCGCGGATGAAGCGCCAGGCGTCGTCACGGCTCCGCTTCCCTAGGTGCCAGGAAACCATAAGCTTCGAGTCGGGGTCGATCGCGGTCCAAGTCCATATATCGCCAACGCCTTCGGTCCCGCGCAGCTCGCGTTTGAGGTTGCGCTCCTTGGTATGGCAGAACGACCAAACCTCATCGCATTGGATTCGAGCGCATTGGAGGTTACGAAGGTTCGCGTACTGATAGGCGTCGCAGGCGTCGCCTACCTGAGCCAAAAGCTTGACGACGGTATTCTTCGCCACGCCCGTCATGCGACAAGTTGCGCGAATAGACGCGCCTTCGCAGAGAGCTCCAAGAACCTGTGCGCGCATAGCTAACGGTAAACGATTCATGCTTATATTATACTTCAGCGCTCAAGCATATGCAAGCATTTACGGTTTAGCATACGCGGTTAATTTGGCGCTTGTTGTCGTGCGTTCACAGTAATAGAGTATAGCGCATGGCTTGCTGCGTTCGCGGACAGTCGGCGTTCACGCGCTGGCTTCAGCGTGCGCTACAGCGTATTGTTCTTGCGCCCGACCCCTGTGTTAAGGTTGCTGGGGTTTCGGCAAGTGCCATGCTCTTTAGAGCGCCGGACGGGCGACCCGTAATCGCAATTGATAAGCGTGGTTTTATCGGGGCGCGAGGGATTCGCGCAGGCGAGATCGAGGAGACTATTCCTCGTGTTCTTCCTGCCGCACCGTCCCCGGCATTATCAGATTCGGAAACGCCTGTACTCGTTCAGGCTTAGGGCGCTGCTGGCGGTCGCGGATTTCGGTCTTGACATTCAGGTATGTTCCGGGCCGAGTAATGTTCACGACGTGACCCCGAATACGATACCGCAGTCCACCGATGTGCTCACTTTCACCCGACGTGTATGCAGGGTTGGGCCCTGGGAATTCCGTGCAAGTCCACTCCCCGAAAATCTCCTCGTCCTTGCGTAAGAGCCGGGGCAGCTCTGCAACAAACTTAAAGTCGCCCTCTACGTTGCACCAAACGTCGTCACTCATCGTATTACCTTGCAGCGGTATGCTAATGGTGCTGTGCCGGATGGCGGCCACGATATACAAGCGGAGCCCGTCAGGTGATCTATCCTAAGGACGCCACCGAAAAGCGGAGGGAAGTCCACAAAGCTGTAGCTGTACCGAAACGCCACCTGATAGATAATTGCGGCGGCTATAAGAGCCGCTAGTCCATAGGCGACCGACCTCACTCCTCGTCGCCCATGCCCCACCGTGCCCTAGCGGCTTTGGCCGCGATCGCTCGGCGCTCCTCAGCCGTTAGGCTTGCCGCGCGCGCCTTGCCGCCCACCTTGCCGCCTTTGCGGCCAA
>PKWF01000247.1 GCA_003133185.1 Vulcanimicrobiota bacterium
TCGACCGGTGGTTTCCGGAGGACCAATGAGTAGCATAAAGATTTCAGACCTGCGCAAGACGTACGGCCAGTTTGCGGCGGTCGACGGGTTCTCGCTCGAGATTCCGGCGGGAAGCGTCTTCGGACTGCTCGGCCCCAACGGCGCCGGCAAGACGACCGTGTTTAAATGCATGCTCGGCTTAGCGCGAGCGACCAGCGGCAGCGTTCTCTTCGATGGGAAGCCGCTCGTCCCGGAAACGTTCGAAAGCATCGCATACGTGCCCGAGCGCAGCGTCCTCTATGAATGGATGACCGTCGCCGAGCACGTCGAGATGAACCGGCGGGCCTTCAAGACCTTCGACCCGGCGCGCGCATTCGAACTGTTGGCGCAGTTCAACATCCAGCCCGCAAAGCGCAGTCGGGCGCTCTCGAAAGGGATGCGCACGGCGGTGATGGTCGCCTTGGCCTTTGCTCGCAACGCGCCGATCCTGGTGCTCGACGAACCGACCAGCGGGCTCGACCCCATCAACCAGCGCCACGTGCTGAGCCTGATCATCAACGAAGCCGCGCGTGGAAACTCGGTGCTCTTCTCATCGCATCAAATCGGTCAAGTCGAGCGAGCTGCGGAACGCATCGCGGTGATGGATCGCGGGCGCCTGGTCCTCGAAGGGCTCGTTGACGATCTCAAGAGCGACCGTAAGATCGTCGAGGGTATCTTCCCCAACGTTAGTTACGGGCTCAACGGGATCGCAAACGATCCGCGCGTGCTGCGGGCCGATCGCGCGGAGCGCATCGTGCGGCTCCTCGTTCGCGACGGCGCTGACAACATCGCAGCGATGCTGACCGGCGCCGGTGCGACGGGGGTGCGGGTCGTGGACCTCAACCTCGAAGACATCTTCTTGTTCGCGGTGTCGCCGGCCGACGCCACCGCCGACGTGATCGCCAAAGGCAGCTCGTAATGACGTACGTGGAATGGCTGCGCGTCGGTCGCTGTCTCAAATGCACGGCGTGGGTGCTCGGCGTCCTGCTGCTGCTCACCGTGGTGGCGGAGTACACGTTTCTGAACGTCGGCTCGAAGTCGGCCCTGTCGGGGGTCGAGTTGCACACGTCGAGCGGCGACATCAACGCGAGAGAGATTCTCAACGGCGCGACGACTACGCATTCGACGCTGCCGGACGGCACGAAACGCACGACGATCGTCAACGTAGCAAAAGGCGTCCGCTTTACCATCGACGATCGCGGTTACTTTGGGAAGCACGTCGAAATCTTCGAGCGCTCGGTGAAACGGTCCGGGAAACTCATTGGATTCGGCCCGGTAAGCTTCCAGCGCGTCGCGGTGCCCGGCGGCAGCATGGTCACCATCGATACGAACGAACCTGAAGGCTTTGCCTACTATGCCACGATTGCTACCTTTCTGGCGTTGATCGTAGCGACGGTTCTCGGTGCACCGTTCGCACGCCAAAACGACGGGCATCTGGAGATCGCGTTGACGAATCCGGCCCCGCGGACGACGCTGGGATTGGGAGCGATGATCGCCGACGTGACGGGTATCGCCGTCGCGTGGCTGATGACCGTCGCGGCACTCTTCATCGCGCACATCGTTGAATACGCGCCAAACTACACCTACGGTCCACGCGACACCGCGGTCGTCGTGCTTGGTTTTGCCGGCCTGCTGGCATGGTACGCGATGCTTTGCGCAGCGACGGCGTCGATGCGGCGCACGTACGGCGTCGTGCTGGGAATCTCATGGCCGGTCGCGTCGCTGGTGGCAGTCCTTGCGCGCGTTAGTCTGGGCGACGCTCCTATGGCACAACTCGTACATTGGCTCGCGACGCCGCTTTCCTGGATCGATCCCTTCACCTATCTGCACTTTGGCCCCGCCTTTACGGTTAACGGCAGGGCCGCCGGGTCGCTGGCCGTCTCGCTGCAGAGCGAACTTCCGGCCTTGCTCATTCTATCGCTCGTCTACGTTGCGCTCGCCATCGTTCAGTGGCGTCGCGTGGAGGCTTAATACCATGGAAATTCTTGGAACGAACTTCAGCTTAACGCTCGGCGCCTGGCGCTTACGACTCGTCCTGGCACTCGAGGACACCGATGCGGCACAAGCCGCAAAGGCACGACCGCCGCATCGCATGCGGGTCGTACCCGAGGACGAGTACGCGCTCTGATGGCATACGTCGAATGGTTGCGCGTGCGTGGCACGCTGAAGTGGACCACGATCGTGCTCGGAATTCTCTTCATCCTTGCCTGCGTGGCACGGGTCGCTCTCCCGGCCCATAGTCATATGGAGAGAAACCACGAGATGGGCTTCGGATATTTCGTGATCTTTGGGACAGTGGTTGCCTTGATCGTGGCAACGATGCTCGGAGCACCGTTCGCGCGTGAGAACGACGGCCATCTCGAGGTGGCGTTGACCAAGCCGATCGACCGGATCGGTTTAGCGCTGATGATGATCGGCGCCGACGCCGCCGGCATCATCGCGGCCTTAGCCGTTGGAACGCTCTTTGGGATCGGGCTCCACACGATCTTTTTTCCGCCGTGGATTACTTTTCATGTTGTTGATCTGATCGCGATCGTTTCCGGCATCATCGCTCCGCTGTCGTGGTATGCCATGCTTGCCGCCGCCACCAGTTCGCTGCGGCGCGGCTATGGAGCGATACTCGGCATCGCATGGCCGGTCGCGGCGATCGTCGCCGGCTTGAGCCTCGTAGACCCCAACGACAATGCGCTGGCTGCTCTTATCCACACCATATTCTGGACGCTTAGCCGTATCGATCCGCTCGTGTACATGCACGTTAACACCGAGGAAATGAACATGACCGCCGATCCTACGTGGCTGCTGCGGTTAGCGATGCTCGCGATTCTCGCCGCAGGTTACGGCGTTGTGGCAATCGCGCAGTGGAGACGCGTAGAGGCTTAGGGGCGTTGGCTTAGCCTCGAAGCACGACGCTTCGGACGACCGAGGCATAGGGTATGCCGATAAAGGTCGGCCCTTTGCTTGGAGTAGCCTCCTGGACGATGACTGAATAGGCATGCCCACGGGCGAACACGGGCTCACCCTCGACCAGCGTGCCGGTCAGCAGCGCTCCGTCGGTAAGCCGAACCTCTACCCGTCGATCTAGATAATGCCGAAGCTGAGCATCTGTCATACCGGGACTTTTTGGCCACTTACAGGCAAGCGCCTGGTTTTATGGGGGATTATTTGACGTCCTCACACCGCCTTCGAAACATTGCGACCGCGGCTCTGCTCTTAATCTCTGCCTATTTTCTGGCTGGAGCCGGGGACGGGTACGGGTCCCACAACTGGCACGAGGCGTACGGCGACGCGGGGTATTTTTCGTACGTCTACTCCGAGCGCGTCCGCTTCATCGTGTGCGGCTCCTGGATCCTCGCGGCGGTTCGCTTCGGCTACCTTCGCTGGTTTCCAGTCAGCGGCGTGGCCCTCGGCATCGCATGGCTTTTCAATCCAATCGTTCCGGTGATGGCGACCGGACTCGGCTTGCAGCCGTACTACCGCCCGACCATGATACTGTCGGTTGCCGCGGCCGTCGCGCTGGCTGCCCTAACGTACAAGAACTGGCGTACCGTCGCGAAATGATTCCGCGCCGTGGTCAGTTTAAGGTAGCCCCGCATCTTGCCATCGGGGTGATCCTGCAGCGCGTTCCGGTTGGCAATCCCAGCTGGTGCGCCCAGACGACGCAATCGGACCCAGAGGCATCGGCGCCAGCGATGCCACGAGCACCTGATCTAGCAAATCGTGCGAAATGACACTCGCCTCGGCAGAGCGCTCAGCGCAGAGTGCCCCGGCTAGGATGATCACGGGCAGGAGCCCCAGGAGCGGCGTTTTTGACATTTGTCTCATCATAGCCAAAATCGTTAAGGAATCTATGAAGGCTCAGTAGTGAGCCTTTTATGTCGGCCAGCCGGCGAGGTGCTGGATGGTAAACACTCCGGCGAGAAACACTAACACGATGCCCGCAGCACGCTGAGCACCGCGTTTATAACGTTGCCCAAGGCGCTCGCCAAATGCAAGGCCCACGCCGGTGAAGAGGATCGTGCTAACGGCGACCGTCGCGAGCAGCGGAGTCAAAGGCAGAGGAACTCCTGGAAGAGAGATGCCGATTCCGAGTGAATCTAAACTGATCGACAAAGATGCGGCAACGAGCCCCAACCCCGAATCGGCTCTAAACTGCGGTGCGCCATGGTCAAAGCTTTCGCGGGTGATGAACGCTCCCACGCCGGCAAGAAGAGCAAAGC
>PKWF01000106.1 GCA_003133185.1 Vulcanimicrobiota bacterium
GTGGCCGGTTTTTCCAACCGCGCTTGCAGCGTCGGGGGCTCCAGCGGAGCGCCGGTGAGGGCCGCAACGATCGGCGCCGCAACCGCTTCGAGCATGAATAGCGCCGACGTGGGGTTTCCGGGCAAGCCCAGAATCGGCTTGCGCCCGTCGGCGCCAAAGAGCGTCGGCTTGCCNNGCAGTGTCGGATAGTGGCGCGGGAGGGCGCCCATCGCTCGCAGTGAAGCCGCGATTGCATAGCGGTTCGAGTCGCGAATCTCTCCGGGGCGTGGCCGCGTCTGCGGCTCGACGATCTCGTCTCCGCTCGACAGCACGGCGATCGTAGGGCGACGGTAGACAAGAACGTCGGTAATGCCGAGGGTCGCGAGAACGCCGACTTCTCCGGCACGTAGGCGGCGCCCCGGCTTCAAGAGCGTATCCCCGAGCCGCATATCCGCGCCGCACTCGGCGACGTTCGCCCCAATCTCGATGGAGGTTTCCACGCGAAGCCGGCCTCCGCCGACGGCCGCATCTTCGATCGGCACGACCGCATTGGCGCCGAGCGGAAGAAGGCCACCCGTGGGAATCGGCATCGCCCTTCCCGGCGTCAGCGGGATCTCGGGAGCCGCGCCCATCACCACGCCGCCGACGATCGCGAAATCACTCGGCGCAAGTTGGGCCTGCACCGCAAAGCCATCCATCAGCGAACGCGAGGCATTCGGATAGTCGTCGTCGGCGGCGATGCTTTGCGCAAGTACGCGCCCAAACGCGTCGTCGAGCGTTACCACTTCGTTTCCCGGCGGCGCGAGCGGAGCGCGCGCGAAAAACGCCACGATCGCCTGTTGCGGCGCGAGCAGCGTTTCCGTCACAAATCCAACCGCCGGTAGGAGTGGATTTACGGACTGCTTAATGGCGCGGTTCTCCATGCTCGATATTGCTCTGGTTCGACGCGATCCGGACCGCGTGCGACTCTCACTCTCTCGCCGCGGGGCAGATCCGTCGATCGTGGACGAGCTTCTGCGCTGCGACGAGGAGTACCGCTCGGCGCTTACCGCAACAGAAAGGGCGAAGGCAGAAAAGAACCGTCTTTCCGCTTCCGTCGGGCAGGCAGCCGACAGAGCCGCCGCGGCGCGCGAAGTGCGGCCAAAGATCGATGCGCTCTCCCTGGAGATCGCTGCATCGGAAGAACGAGCTCGCGCACTGTCAGCTTCGGGCGACAGTTCGCCGCTNNCCGACGAAGCATCCAACATCGAGCTGCGACACTGGGGAACGCCGCGAGTTTTCGATTTCGAGGCGAAACCACACTGGGAAATCGGCGAACGGCTCGGCATTCTGGATTTCGCGCGAGCCGCAAAACTCTCCGGCAGCCGGTTCGCCGTTCTCGCCGGCGCCGGCGCGCGCCTATCGCGAGCGCTTGCAACGTTCTTCCTCGATCGTGCGCAGGAGCGCGGGTATCGCGAGATTGCGCCGCCGTTGCTCGTGTCGCGTGCGACGATGTGGTCGACCGGGCAGTTGAGCAAGTTTGCCGACGCAATGTTCGAGGATCGCAATGGCGACCTTTTTATGATTCCGACGGCGGAAGTTCCGCTGACGGCGATGCGCGGCGGCGAAATTCTCGAGTTCTCAGACCTGCCGGAGAAGTACGTCGCGCATACGCCTTGCTTTCGCAAAGAGGCCGGGGCAGCTGGTAAAGACTCGCGCGGGCTAATGCGACAGCATCAGTTCGAAAAAGTCGAACTCGTCTGGCTGGCGGCGCCGGAAGCCTCCTTCGAGGCACTCGAAATGTTAACCCGCGATTCCGAAGCACTGCTCGCGGAGCTCGAGCTGCCACACCGGGTCGTCGCGCTCTGCGCCGGTGATATCGGCTTTAACGCGGCCAAGACCTACGATATTGAGGTCTGGGTCCCGAGCAGCAACGCCTATCGTGAGATTAGCTCGTGTTCCAACTGCACGGATTTCCAAGCGCGCCGCGCTTCGATACGCTTCCGGCGCGAGCCCGGCGCGAAACCGGAGTTCGTGCACACGCTCAACGGCTCGGCTCTGGCGATCGGACGAACCCTTATCGCAATTCTGGAAAACTATCAGCAGCGCGACGGAACGGTTACCGTGCCGGAGGTTCTCCGGCCGTACGCCGGTTTCGATCGGATTCCGCCTTAAGACACGTCCCGGATCAGCTCCAAAAGAACTTCGCGATCGAGGTATCGGATATGCCCGTGCTCGCGGCGTAACGCATTGCGAGACTCGAGCTCGGCGATCGCGCGGGCTGCGACTTCCTTGACGGTGCCGCCGGCGGCGGCGATCTGCGATTGCGTAATGGTGGACAGCGAAGGCGCGGCCTGCACGAGACCGCGCTCGTGCATCGCGTACGGAAGCAGCACCTTCGCGATACGGCCGAGAATCGGAAGGGATCCTTGCGCGCTGAGCGCATCGGCGAGCAGCCGAACCCGCTGCGCCAAAACGATGCCCAGCGCATTGGTCAGCCCCGGGTAGCGCGCTGCGACGCGCGAAACGGCGTCCCAGGGCAGTTTGAGGACGTGCGCGGTCTTTGAGAAGACCGCAATCCGCGCCATCTTCAGACCCCGGTCGAAATACTCGGCGACACCGAAGACCTCATACGGAAAAATTTCATAAAGGATGCGTTCGCGATCGCGGCCCCCGCCGTTGGCACGCGCGACGATGCCTTCGGTTACCATACCAATGAAGGGCCAATCGGCATTCTCGGCAACGAGCGTCTGTCCGCGCCGGCCAGTCTGCCAAAGGACGGCCGCGACGAGCTCTTCTCGAACCTCGCTACCGAGCGCAGCAAAAGCAGAACAGCGGCTTAGATGCTGGGCCGCCGAGTTGCGGTCGGTCTCTTCGCCCGTGCGAGGAGTCAAGCGCAGATGCCACATGCGGCTGCCGATGTGGCGCGCTTCCATTACAAAACGGTCCGGCCGGTCCTGACTGATCCGCACCGACAATGCTCGCGGTTCGTTCTCCGTGATGAGAGTAAGCGAACTCCCTGATGGGAGACGGTCGAGAGCTTTGCGGACCTGGTCGGGGCGTTCCCACGCCGGGAAAGTCCGTAGATCAATTTCCGCAGGTTGTGCCACGTCCGTCACGTTCTCGGCGCCCTAAGCGCTCTACTCCCTGAGAAGGTCAACCGAGAGGAGTCAGAATGGTACGGTCTTTGGGACGGCTGGTCAAATGCGTTGCGCTTGTAGGCGCGACCTTGCTTGGAGTGCAGAGCGCGGCGTCTGCTCAAGCCACGGCTTCGGCGACGCAACTCCATTACACGACGGCCATCAAGCAGTTTTACGGGTCGCAATACCCGATCACGGGCAGGCTCGACCTGCAGGTCTTTCCCGCCGGAAATATCAGGGGTTATTATCACACTTCCTTTAACAAGCTCTACATTCCGGTCGTCGGGGGCCGCGACGGAAGTTACATGTGGCTGGACATCGGACCCTCCAGCATCGATCTCGGGCTGGGCGCCGGTCCCGAGGGAAAACTGCACCTCGTCGGCATGGTGAACAGCGACGATTCCTTCAGCGGTCAGGTCTATCCGGAGACGGCGGCCGTGCTCTCAGGCATGGCGATGCAGAATCAATTCGCGAATCCGCAGCCGACCTCCAACGACCAGTACATCTTCACCGCGACGCCGACTACCGAGCCGGCCCCAACGCCTCCAACGCCCTAGCTCGAACTCGTCGCCTCGCTCTTGACGGCTTTCCAAACGCGCTGCGGCGCCGGCGGAAGGCCGTCCATGTGTTTAAGGAAGAGCGTCAGCTGCCAGAGCTGTCGATCCTCGAGGGCTTTACCGAACGCGGGCATGGCGGTGAAGCGAATGCCGTGCGCGACCTTCCAATAGGTCACGCCCTCGGGATCGTCTTCGACCCCGTCTTTGACCAGTTGCGGCGGCTTCTGATACACCCCTAGCGCAATATTTGAAGGCTTGCCTTCGGACGCTCCGTGGCAAATGGCGCAGTTTGCGGCATACAGCTTGATTCCGGCGATAAGGTTGGCATCGTCGAGCGGAAGCGGGTTGGGGCCCTTGGGCGCTTCTCGCTCCAGCGTTGTCCGAAGCGAGGTTCGTGCGGCCCAGCGTTCCAGCCGCGACGGCTTGCCGTCGGCGTTGGCCGGTAGCATCCCGGCCTCAACTCCAAGGTATGCTCCCAGTCCTAGGACCACGAGCGTAGCAACGACTCCCAGGACGATTCCGCGTGCCATGCTNNGGAATCAATCACATCGCCATCGAGGTCGACGACGTACAGAAGGCTGTCGCATTCTATCAAGACGTTTTCAATCTCGAGAAACTCGATGAAGGCGAAGGCGACGCCTTCTTCAAGGCCGGCGAACACCAGTTTCTTGCGATGTTCGAAGTGGCGAAACCTCAGACGAGCCGCACGCGGCACTTCGGCTTGATGGTTCGAGACGAAAAGCAAATCGCCGAGATCCGCGAAAAACTGACGACCAAATACGGGATCAAACTCATTCCGCCATTTCGCTGCGACTTCATCGATCCATTCGGCAATCGGGTGCAAGTCGTCGATTTGCACGATGAGTCACTGGTCTGGTTACTACCGTACCAAGAGGTTCAACAAGCCGGCATCGTGCTAGCGTAGGGACAAATCGTCACGGC
>PKWF01000034.1 GCA_003133185.1 Vulcanimicrobiota bacterium
GGATTGCGCGGATCGAGGATTGCTTTCAACGTAAAAAGGACGTCCGCGGAAGTAACCGGCCACCCGTCGCTCCATTTGACGCCGGCCCGCAAGCGGTACGTAACGGTTCGGCCATCGGCTGAAACCCCACCGTTGGCCCGAGTCGGAACGACCTCCAGGAGCGCCGGTACCGGCCGCCCGGCCGCATCGCGGTCGATAAACGGCTCGAACGCCAGTCGGGCCGCCTGCAGCTCTACCGACGCGGCGTCGGGGGTTAGAAAGAGCGGATTGAGGTTTTGCGGATCGGCGGCCAGATCGAAGCGGACGGTACTGAGGGGCGCTCGAGACGTTCGAGTGCATCCGGCGGTGCCGGCGAGCACGGCTACCCCCAAAACTACGGCGGCCGCACATCTTGCGCCGAACGGACGCCTGGTGGTATGCTCAGAGCCCCGAAGATTGTTCGGAATTTTGGACCTCTTACCAACTATGATTGCACACATTGAAGGGCTCGACGAGCTCGACCTGCGGATTCTCGACGCGTTGCAGCGCAACGCGCGTTCGACCTTCAGTCAGCTCGGAACCCTGGTTGGCCTCAAACCGCCCGCGGTCCACGACCGGGTGAAGCGGTTGGAGCAACGCGGCTATATTCAAGGCTACGGGGCGAAGCTCGACCCCGCGCGTTTGGGAATTCATCTGACGGCCTTCATTAGCTGTTACACCTCGCCCGACTGCGCCTATGACGAGTTTACGCGCACGCTCAGCGAGATGCCGGAGGTCTGCGAAGTGCATTCCGTCGCGGGCGAGGAGAGCTTCGTCTGTAAGGTGGCGACGCGCTCGACGCAGCATCTCGACGAGCTGCTCGCTCGGCTAAAAGCAACGCCCGGGATGGCCCGCACGCGGACCACGATCGTTCTCGGGATGCCGTTCGACCGCGGCGGCGTAACGGTGCAGATGCGATGAACGCTGCGTCAACGGCGCGCTCTCACCCGCTGGGGGTTCATCGCGTGCTCGAGCCGGCCGGGGCCATGCCCCAAGACGCTTGGAAGCTCGACAACACGCCGGCGGCGCATGAGAACGAAATTCTGTGCGACGTCGAGGTGCTCAACATCGACTCCGCTTCGTTCAAGCAAATCGCGCAGGCGTGCGACTTCGACGCGCGTCGCATCGGCGACCACGTTAGCGCGAACGTTCGCGCGCGCGGCAAGCAGCACAATCCCGTCACGGGAAGCGGTGGAATGTTCGTGGGCCGCGTTTTACAAATCGGCGAAGCCTTGCGCGGTGTCATCGATCTGCGCGCCGGCGATCGGATCGCATCGCTGGTTTCGCTGACGCTGACCCCGCTGCAGATCGACGCGGTCACCGGTGTGGACGTCGCGGCCGCCCGAATCTGGATCCGCGGCAAAGCAATTCTCTTTCAAAGCGGGCTCTGGACTCGCTTGCCGGAGGACTTCGCCGAAGAGGTCGCTCTCTGCGTGCTGGACGTCGCCGGGGCACCCGCACAGGTCCGGCGCCTTTGCTCGGAGGGACAAACGGTGCTCGTCATCGGCGCGGACGGCAAGAGCGGTTTGCTGGCGTGCGCGCAAGCTAAGGCCTGCGTTGGAGAGAGCGGTCGCGTCATCGGGATCGTTCCCCGGGCCGATACTCCCGGTGCGCGGCTCCTGGAGCGCGAGGCATTCGTCGACGACCTCATCGTCGCCGACGCGCGCGATGCCGTTGCGTCGAGCCAGCGGGTCGAGTCGGCCGCGCCGCAGCTTGCGGACCTCGTCATCAACTGCGTTAACGTTCCGGGAACCGAGCTGTGCTCGATTCTCTGCGCCCGCAATGGTGGAACCGTCTATTTCTTTTCGATGTCGACGTCGTTCACGGCCGCCGCGCTTGGTGCCGAAGGCATCGGCCGAGACGTCACGATGATCATCGGCAACGGCTATACGAAAGATCACGCCCAAATCGCTCTGCAGACGCTGCGCGATCGTCCCGAGCTGCACGCACATTTTAACCAGATCTACGCAAGGAAACCCGAATGACCCAAACGCTCACGCCCGCGCCGCATGTCAAACCGCCCGTGCCTCCNNGCCGAAGTCGACGAAGCGACGTTCCTCGACCATTTGTGGCAACAGCGCCAATCGGTAAAGACCGCCGAAGAATTGCTCGAGACGATTCGGGGTGTCTGCACGTCCGAGTTCTACGAAGACGCGGAAGAGGGCTTTCGCCGCGCACCGATGGCGGTGCGCGTCTCTCCCTACGCCATCGCGCTGATCGATTGGAGCGATCCGATCGGCGACCCGATTCGCCGGCAGTTCATCCCGCTGGCCTCGGCGTTGCTGCCCGATCACCCGCGCTTGACGCTCGATTCGCTTCACGAGCAGCAAGACTCGCCGCTTCCTGGACTGGTGCACCGCTACGTCGACAAGGCGCTGTTTCTACCGCTCGCCGTCTGCCCGGTTTATTGCCGCTTCTGCACGCGCAGCTACGCGATCGGCCCCGACACCGAAAACGTCGACAAGATCGCGCTGGCCACGACGCGCAAACAGTGGCAAGACGCGTTTGCCTACATCGCAAGCCGTCCGGAGCTGGAAGACATCGTCATCTCCGGCGGCGACGCCTACCAGCTCTCGCCGAAGAACATCGAGCTGATCGGTAACGCCTTGCTGGACATTCCGCATCTGCGCCGTCTGCGCTTCGCAACCAAAGGCCCAGCGATCATGCCGATGAAGCTCATCACGCACACGGAGTGGCTCGACGCGCTGACCTCCATCGTGGAACGCGGGCGAAAAATCGGCAAGGAAGTCGTTCTGCACACGCATTTCAACGCTCCCGAAGAGATCACGTGGATCACGCAGAAGGCGATGCGCCTGCTCTTCGAGCGCGGAATATTTACCAGGAACCAGTCCGTGCTGATTCGCGGCGTCAACGACACGCGCGAGCGGATGCAGTTACTGACCAAGCGGCTCGGCCACGTCAACGTGCACCCGTACTACGTCTATATGCACGACATGGTCAAAGGCGTCGAGGAGCTGCGCACGACGATCGCGACCGCGGTGGACACCGAGAAATTTGTTCGGGGAAGCACCGCCGGATTCAATACGCCGACGTTCGTCTGCGACGCGCCGGGCGGCGGCGGCAAGCGCGACGTGCACTCCTACGAGTATTACGATCGCAACAATGGTATCGCGGTCTATGCGGCGCCGAGCGTCAAGCCTGGGAAGGCCTTCCTCTACTTCGACCCGATCGACCAGCTCGACGCGCAAGCCCAAGCCCGCTGGGCAGTCCCCGACATTGCCGACCAGATGATTCGCGAAGCAATCGGCAACGCCGGTCTCGGCAACGATCAGCTCGTTCTAGCGTAAAGGAGCCTCCGAGCTCCTAAGGGCTTCCGATGCGACTCGGGCGACCGCTCGCATCGGAACGGGACCGGCCGGACGAAGCGTGACCAGCGGAGCGGTTTCCACACGTGCGCCCGGTTCGAGGGCGAAGCGGTAGCGGCGCAGCAACGTTTCCAAAACGATCGTCGTTTCTCGCAGCGCAAACTCGTCGCCGATGCAGCGGCGTGCCCCGCCGCCAAACGGGATGTAAGCGAAGGGCGGCGGTTCGCCTTCGAGCCAGCGATCGGGCTCGAAGCGGTCGGGCTGCGTGAAGGTTTGCGGCTTACGGTGCAGCAGCAGCGGGACCATGAAAACCGTCGTTTTTGCCGGGATGTAGCTGCCGTCGCTCAACGTTACATCGCGCAACGACTCGCGCCCGATGATCCAGGCAGGTGGGTAAAGCCGTAGAACCTCTTTGACGACCCGCTCGAGATAGTCGCGGTCGCCGTCGCGCGCCGCAAGCGCGGCG
>PKWF01000165.1:0-11886 GCA_003133185.1 Vulcanimicrobiota bacterium
TTCATGCGCGCCTCCGAGCGCCTGACGACGTGGTTTGGGGAAACCGGGATTGACGCGGTCAGTCGGATCGTGGGGATCATCGTTGCCTCCATCGCCGTGCAGCTGATCGTCAACGGCATTACCGGGCTGACGAACTTCACGATTCACTAAAGGACTCACGTCGAGGCGGCTTGGAATAACCGGCGGATGATCGTTCGCGCGGGGATTCTTTACGACGGGACGCTGGAGCCGCCAAAGCGCAACGTCGATCTGATCGTAGATGACGGACGCATCGCGGAATTTCGCGCCGCAAGCGGCGAGTGCGATCTCGAGGCAGCGTGCGTTACGCCGGGACTGGTCAACGCGCACGCGCATCTCGAAGCAAGCGGCGAGCCCGACATGATGGGCATGATCTCGACGACGACGCGCAATCAGCGCCTGCTGCGTGCCGTGGAGAATGCTCGCAAGTCGGTCAAGGCCGGGGTCACGACCATTCGCGACGTCGGCAGCTCCAATGCGATTGCGCAAGACATTCGCGATGCGATCGAGGAGGGACGCATTCCCGGGCCGCGCATGCGTGCTGCCGGCGCCGTGCTCTGCATGACGGGTGGACACGGCTGGCCGATCGGGCGCGCCGTAGATTCGCCGTGGGATGCGCGCAAGGCCGTGCGCGAACAAATGTGGGCCGGCGCGGATTGCATCAAGCTGATCGCGACCGGCGGCGTACTTACCAAGGGCGCCGTGCCCGGAAACGCGCAGCTTACGCCCGACGAGCTGAGCTCCGCAATCGAAGAAGCGCATCGTCATGGACTGCGCGTCGCGGCGCACGCAATCGGCACGCAGGGCATCAAGAATGCATTGCGCGCAGGCATCGACTCGATCGAGCACGGAACGCTGCTCGACGACGAAGCGATCGAGCTTTTCAAGCAGCGCAACGTGTACCTCGTCCCGACGCTGAGCGCGCCGACCTGCATCCTGGCGCATCTCGACGACGGCCAGCAGCCAGAGTACGTTCAGAAGAAGGCACGCGGCTTGGGCGAGGTGATGGCGCGGAATCTTCGCAAGGCCTACGAAAGCGGTGTGCGATTTGCAGGCGGCTCGGACGCCGGCACGCCGTATAACTATCACGAGGACTACGCGCAAGAGGTCGAGTTAATGTGGTCGTTGCTGGGCATGACGCCGCAACAAGCCTTGCACGCAGCGACGAGCGTTGCCGCGGAGCTGGTCGGTTTGCATAACGGCCTCCTGGCCGTTGGCGAGCCGGCCGATCTGCTGCTCTTGCGCGCCGATGCCGGCCAAGACGTGCGCGCGCTGCGCGAGCCGCAACTGGTCCTCAAAGGCGGGTTGATCCAATGACGAAGAAATTGATCGCGTTGGCCGCGCTGCTGGGGTTGAGCGGCGTCACGAGTGCATCGAGTTCGAATCCGACGCTACTGGGGCAGGCCATACCGGGAAGCCCCATCCGCCATGTGATCGTGATGGTGCAAGAGAACCGCACGTTCGACAATCTCTTTGCGTCCTCGATTCTGGCGCACGGCGGTCCGTATCCCGGCGCGGCTGCGTCCCAGACGGCGATCGTTGACGGCGAGCGAGTTTCTTTGAAACCCGTACCGCTGGAAAACCCCTCGGATCCGAGCCACAACCACCTCTCGCTCTTGGGCGAGTGGAATCGCGGCAGAATGGATGGTTTCGCGAGCGACCGCATCTCGACGGTACCCGGCTTTCCCAAACCCGGGCCTGGCTTTGAATACGCCTACGTGCCGGACTATGAGATGACGATCTACCACTTGCTGGCGGCGCACTACGCGCTTGCCGATGAGAACTTTGCGCCACGTTTGGTGCCGACGTTTCCTAGTCACTACACGATGGCGACGGCGCAGAGCCGAATCGCCGGCAACCCGAACAGCCACATTTGGGGCTGCGATGCCCCGCCGAGCACGACCGTACCAATTTTCGGTGCGGGGGAATCGATAATCACGCCGGGCGTCTTTCCGTGTTTTGACGAGCCGACGATCGGCGATTTGCTCGACGCGGCTCACGTTACGTGGAAGTACTATACCGGCCGGTACGAGGACGTCGTCAATCCAACCGTCAATATCTACGAGGCCTTCCGCAAGGTTCGTTACGGCCCGGACTGGCAGCGCAACGTCGTTACGCCTTCTGGTAAGATCTTGAGCGACATTGCGGACTGCCGGCTGCCGCAGGTTTCGTTCGTCATGCCGAACGCAATGGATTCCGATCATGCCGCAACGTTAAGTGCTGCAGGGCCCGGATGGATCGGCTCCATTTACCTCGCCGTCGTGCAGAGCATGCATGCGGCGGCGTCGTGTAACTATTACAAGGACACGGCGATGATCGTCACTTGGGACGACTCGGGAGGCTGGTACGACCACGTCGCGCCGCCGCCCGGACCGGACGGCACCACCTGGGGCTTTCGCATTCCGATTATCGTAATGTCGGCCTGGGCTCGCTCTAATTACACTCCGGCCAATCCGAAGGCAACGCCGTACGTGTCGCATAAACTCCGCGAGTCGACCGCCATAACGAAGTTCATCGAGGTGAACTGGGGGCTCGGCAACATGGGACAGCGCGACGTCACCGACGACGATCTCAGCGATATGTTCGATTATACGCGCGCGTCGCCGGTACCTGCGTACTCCGAGCTCTCGTTGAAACGCCTGATCCGCAAAACCCACTTCAACCTTGCCGCCGCGGATCGCGACAATCGCATCGTCGACAACGACCAGTAGTTGCTGGACTTGACGGGTCTGCGGCTTGCGGTGCTCGGCGCAATTTCGTGGCCGAGCCCGCCGCCCGGCTATGGCCCGTGGGAGCAGATCGCGTTCAACGTGGCCGACGGCATGCGGCGGCGCGGCCTGGACGTTACCCTCTTTGCGACGGGCAACTCACGCTTCGACGGCAAGCTCGCCTCGGTCGTCCCGGTTGGACTGAACGAGGATCCGGCGCTCAACGGTGAGGTCTTCACCGCGCTGCACATCGCGGAGCTTTTTGCGCGTGCTTCGGAGTTCGATCTGATTCACAATCACTTGGACTGGAAGCCCCTGACGTACGCGCTGGCTACCGATTCCCCACCGCTGGTCACGACGATTCACGGCTTCTCGTCACCGCAGATTTTAGCGGCCTATTATGCGGGTGCGCGGCGCAGCTTCTACTGCTCGATCTCCAATGCCGATCGCGACCCAGGCCTCGAGTATCTCGCAACCACATACAATGGCATCGACCCGGCGCAGTTTACGTTCAGCAATAAACAGGGAGATTATCTCTGCTTTCTCGGGCGCTTTCATCCCGAAAAAGGTACGCATCTGGCGATCGAGATCGCGCGGCGCGCGGGCGTGCGTTTGAAGATGGCGGCGATCCCGCAGGACGAGGCCTACTTTCGCGAACAGGTCGCACCCCACATCGACGGCGATCGCGTGCAGTTCCTTGGCGCGGTCCAGCGCGAAGCACGCAACGAACTGCTCTCGCAGGCGCTGGGACTCGTTCACATGACCACGCGGCCCGAGCGTTTCGGCATGACGCTGATCGAAGCGATGGCCTGCGGCACCCCGGTGCTGGGCGCGCGCACGGGTTCGCTTCCTGAGATCGTCGTGGACAACGTGACCGGCTTCTTATGCGATTCGGTTGACGAGGCGGTCGAACGCGTGCCGGACCTCGCGACGCTCGATCGGCGCGCATGCAGGACGCACGTCGAGCGGGAGTTCAGCATCGAGCGAATGATCGATCGCTATCTTGGCGCCTACGGGCGCGCGCTCGAGTTGCGTTTGCCGCCGCCGCCGAGCGAGCACCTAAAAGAGATCCGGCGCCACGATTGGTGGGACCGGCCGATGGCGTACACGGAGATTCCGCCGAAGCCAAAGAACCTCGGCTTCATATGAAAGCGCGCGAGGAACGCGACTACTCGGGGCGCTCGCTCTTGGAAAAACTCGGCGTGTTCGCCGATGCGCACGTCGCGCTGGTTGGGCCGCATGACGACCTTTTTGCTACGGGGCTAAATGCGGCGCTCGCAAAGTCGGCGTCGCAAGTACTGCGCACCAGCTACGATCTCATTTTCGTCCGCGTCAACGCTCCGCGCGATCTAGCGCGCATCAAGCGTGCCGCCTCCTGCCTGAAGGCGGACGGCGCGCTGTGGGTCTTTCATCCCAAGGGCCGCGGCGCGTCGCCGACCGATGCGCAAGTGCGTTCCGCCGGGCTCGCGACGGGTCTCGTCGACAATAAAATCAGCGCCTATACCGACTCACACACCGCGACCCGCTTCGTCATCCCAGTCGCCCGCCGCGGCTTGTCATACTGAGCCACGCCATCACGAGATCGGTGCGGCGTCGGCGGCTTCCATTGCCTGGTAGGCTTTGCTCGTGAGCGCGTGGTCGACGACGCCGGCGATGAAGCGCGATGCGGCGCGTACCTTCGCGATGTCGACGCCAGTCTCGATGCCCATTCGTTCGAGCATGTAGAGCACGTCCTCCGTGCCGACGTTGCCGGTGGCGCCGGGCGCATAGGGGCAGCCGCCGAGGCCGCCCGACGATGAATCGAACTTCGAAATTCCGTTGAGCAGCGCTGCGTAGACATTGGCCAGCGCGGTGCCGCGCGTGTCGTGAAAGTGCATCGCGATGCGATCCAGCGGAATCCGCGCTGCGAGTAATGGCACGAGCTCGTCGACCTGGCTCGGTACGCCCACGCCGATCGTGTCGCCGATCGACAGCTCGTCGCAGCCCATCTCGATCAGCTTCAGGCTGACGTCCAGCACCATCTGCGGAGTGACCACATCGCCGAAAGGCGAGCCGAACGCGGTAGAGACATAGCCGCGCACCCAGCAGCCGTCGCGCTTGGAAGTGCTCACGACGTCGGTAAAGGTTGCCAGCGATTCGTCGAGCGTCATGTTGATGTTGCGCTTGGTGAAACGCTCCGCGGCCGCCGTAAAGACCGCGATCGCGTCGGCGCCGGCAGCGCGGGCGCGCTCGTAGCCCTTCAAGTTCGGAACGAGCACCGGGTAGCGCACGCCCGGCGCTTTACGAATGCGCGCGAAAACCTCGGTAGCATCGGCAAGCTGCGGAATCGCTTTCGGGCTGACGAACGAGGTCGCTTCGATCCACTTCAACCCCGTCCTCGAAAGTAGATCGATGTAACGCACCTTGTCGCCGGTCGCAATGCGCGCGTTCTCGTTCTGTAGCCCATCGCGGGCCCCCATCTCAAAGATCGTAACGTGTTTGGGTAAGGTCATGCGTTATCTCTGGTCATCCTTCGACAGGCTCNNCAAGCGACAGGCTCAGGATGACGAGCTCCGCTTAGCATGACACGCCGACTGTCATGCGAGTTCCACCAAGGGCGTGCCGCTGCTAACGATCTGCCCTTCTTTGACGAACAGGGATTTGACGCTCGCGGCGACCGTGGCCTCGATGCGGTGCTCCATCTTCATCGCCTCGAGCACGATGAGAAGCGCATGCTCCTCGACCTTGTCGCCTTCGCGAACTGCGACCTTGACGATCTTTCCCGGCATGGGTGCAGCGACGCGCGCGCCGGCGACGCCGCCGTGGCTATGCCCGGCTGACTCCGCAGATGGCGGTGATGCAAACGAAAAGCACCACGTGCGAGCGTCGAGATGGACGTCAAACGCATCGCCGGCGTACGTTACTGCGCCGGAGATTGCCGTGCCGTCGAACCTGGCCTGCACGCTCTCGCCGCGGCGTCGAGCCTGGAGTTCGCCGGAATACGTACCCGATAAGCGCCATGCCCCCGCAGCGCCAAGTGCATCTGCGACGATTTCGACGACGCTTCCGCCGTGTTGCAAGCGCAGCGGTACTCCGATCTCACCGATGCGCCAGGGTGCGCGACCGTCGACGAGCAGGGCAGCGGCACAGAGCAAGACCGCTTCGCGTGGTACGGCTTCTGCCGAAAAGAACGATTGGTCGAAGCGTTGATCCAGAAAGCTCGTCGTCGTTTCGCCGGCGCGGAACGCATCGTCGCGCGCGATCCACAGCAAGAGCGGCAGGTTCGTGCGCACGCCGTCAACGCCGAAATCGAGCAATGCTTGCTCGAGCCGCGCGATCGCAGCGCCGCGATCGCTGCCGGAGACTATTAGCTTTGCGAGCATCGGATCGTAGTAGTGGGTCACTTCGCTACCCGTGGCAACGCCGGCATCGATGCGAATGCCGGGCCCCTCCGGCGGCGACCAGTACGTGAGCGTCCCGGTCGACGGGAGCAGGTCGTTCGCGGGATCCTCAGCGTAGAGCCGGGCTTCGATCGCCCAGCCGCGCGGCCGGATCTCGTCCTGCGCGAGCGCAAGCGGTTCGCCGGAAGCAATGCGAAGCTGCCATTGCACCAGGTCGATGCCGTACACCAGCTCGGTCACCGGATGCTCGACCTGCAGACGCGCGTTCATTTCGAGAAAGTAAAACGCGCCGTCGGAATCGAGCATGAACTCAGCAGTGCCGGCATTGGCGTAGCCGACCGATTCGGCCGCGCGCACCGCGGCGGCGCCCATCTCCGCGCGCAGGTTGGGCGTCAGCGCTACCGAGGGCGCCTCTTCGATAATCTTCTGATGGCGCCGTTGAATCGAGCACTCGCGTTCGCCAAAGTGCAGCGTCGTGCCGTGCGCGTCGGCCAGGATTTGGAACTCGATGTGACGCGGGTCGCGAAGGTAGCGCTCGAGCAAAATGGCATCGTCGCCAAAGGCCGCGAGCGCTTCGCGCTTCGCCGCTTCGAGCGCTTCGTCAAAGCGTTCGACCGAGTCGACGACGCGCATGCCGCGGCCGCCGCCGCCCGCGCTCGCTTTGATCAGCAGCGGAAACCCGACTCGCTGCGCCTCCCGCCGTAACGTCGCGAGCGATTGGTCGTCGCCATCATAGCCGGGAACGGTGGGCACGCCGGAAGCTCGCACGCGCCGCTTCGCTTCAATCTTGCTGCCCATGGCCGCCATCGCTTCGGGCGCCGGTCCGACGAAGATCAGTCCGGCATCGCGAACGGCGGCTGCAAACGGCGCGCGCTCGGAGAGAAATCCATATCCCGGGTGGACCGCATCGGCCCTCATGGCGAGCGCCGCCGCGATGATCGCCTCGGCGTTGAGGTACGATTGCGCCGCGGCCGCCGGACCGACACATCGCGCCTCGTCGACGAACTGCAGGTGATATGCGTTTGTGTCGGCCTCCGAGTAGATGCCGAGCGGCACGATCGCCATTTCGCGCGCCGCGCGCGCGACGCGCACCGCGATCTCGCCGCGATTGGCGATCAGTAAGCGTGATATCTTGGTCATCCTTCGTGCTTCGACAAGCTCAGCATGACATAGCTCAGGATGACACCGGAAGGGCGAAGCTGGGAGTGTTCAGACTGACGGGTCCTCGCGCTCTAGATCTTTTACAAACGACGCCTGCCGGCGTTCGAGGAAGGCTCGTAACCCTTCTTGGCCTTCGGTGCCGATGCGCTGCTGCGCGATCGCGCGCGCGGTTATCGCGCGGGAGTCGTCGTAATCGTTGTCGACCACGCGGCGGATCAGCAGTTTCGCGGCGCGCACGGCCGCGGGCCCCGCCGTGAAGAGTTCTTCCAGGCAATGCTCGACCGCGGCGCCGAGCTCGACCGCAGGCACGACCTCGTGCACGAGACCGATGTGTTTGGCTCGCCGTGCGTCGAAGCGTTCTCCCGTCAGAAAGAGCGCTCGCGCGTGCGATGCGCCGATCTTCGCGAGAACGAACGGAGAGATCACCGCCGGAATGATGCCGAGCTTGACTTCGGTGAATCCGAAGACCGCGTCGTCTGCCGCGATGGCGATGTCGCAGACGGCCGCGAGGCCGGCGCCTCCCCCGAGCGCGGCGCCGTGGATTTGGCCGATCACCGGCTTGGGACAGTTATCGATTGTGCGAAACATGTCGCTCATGCGTTCGGCGTCGGCGACGTTGGCGTCGAAGCTCAACTCGAGCGACTCGCGCATCCAGCCGATATCGGCGCCCCCACAAAAGACCTTGCCCTCGCCGGCCAGCACGACCGCGCGCACATCGTCGGCGGCCGTAATCCGCGCAAAAACGTCGTGCAGTTGCTCGATTGTCTGGGCATTGAAGGCGTTGCGGGCCTCCGGCCGTGCCAGGGTGACGCGGGCTATGCCCTCAGAGACGACGAGGCGAATGCTCTCGGCCATGGGCGCCGGGGTTCGAGGCGTCATCCGAGCGGGCCTCGCGGGCGTTATACTTCAAGGATGAAGGTTGCTGGGCGCCAGGCCATCTATCGCTATCCGCTGCTGACGCGGGCCAGCCACTGGCTTTGGGTGCTCGCGTTTGTTGTGCTGATCGGAAGCGGTCTCCAAATTTTCAACGCGTCGCCGAACTTGGACGCCTCCGACAAGAGCGACGCGGCACGGCGCGTACTGGCGATCGGTTCGCCGGCCGACGGCGTTGGAACGACCACCGTCTTCGGTCATACGTTCGTTACCACGGGTTGGCTCGGGTGGACCGACGACGGCATGGGAGAGAAGAGCGCGCACGCATTTCCGGCGCCGATCATCATTCCAGGCTACCAGGACCTCGCCGGCGGCCGGCGCTGGCACTTGTTTTTTGCGTGGATCGCGGCGCTCTGCTGGCTGGCTTGGCTGATTTCCAGCGCAATCAAAGGGAACTTGCGCGAGATGGTGCTACGGCCGAGTGACCTGCGCAAGCTTTGGCCAATGCAAGCCTACTACTTAAAGTTGCGCAAGGAGCCGCCGCCTCACGGCATCTATAATCCCTTACAAAAGGCCGCGTACACGACGGTGCTCTTCGTCCTCGCGCCGCTCGTCGTGCTTACGGGCCTGGCGCTGTCACCGGGAATCGATGCGATCGCCAATCCGCTCACCGTTGCGTTCGGCGGGCGTCAGTTCGCGCGGTTGTGGCACTTCGTCGGCATGGGGCTGCTCGTAGGTTTCTTTATCATTCACACGTTCCAAGTTGCGACGCAGGGCGTCGTTAACCAGATGCGGTCCATGATCAGCGGCTGGTATCAACCGCAATGAGGCGACGGCTTTTTCTCGCCTCGGCTGCGTCGGCGCTCGCGGGTTGCGGGCCGATCGGTTCGGCACTCAACAACAACGACAACGTTCGGCGCATCCTCGCGTCGGCTGAGGGACTCAACCACTTTTTGATCGGGACGCGCGGCTTGGCTCGCGAATACCGCGATAACGACGTCGATCGCCACTTTCGCGTGAATGGATTCGCCACGCCGTCGGACACGCGCTACGCGGATCTCGTTGCACGAAACTTCGCCCCGTATCGTTTGATCGTCGAGGGCGCCGTCGAGCGTCCCCAAACCTTTTCGCTCGCGCAACTGCAGCGCATGCCGCAACAGACGCAAATCACGCGTCACGATTGCGTCGAAGGCTGGAGCGTAATTGGAAAGTGGAGTGGCGTGCGGCTCGGAGGATTGCTCGATGTGGTTGGCCTCCGTAACGACGCCCGCTACGTCGTTTTTCGCTGCATGGACAACGACGGTTCGGGCAACCTCTACTACGAGAGCCTGGATCTCCATCAGGCTCGCCATCCGCAGGCGCTGCTCGCGCTGCGGCTCAACGACGCGCCCCTCGATCCCGATCACGGTGCGCCCGTCCGGCTGCGCGTACCGACGCAGCTGGGTTACAAGAGCGCAAAGTGGATCGCCCGAATCGAAGTCGTCGGCAGCTTTGCGACCATCGCCGGAGGACACGGCGGCTACTGGGAAGATCAGGGCTACGAATGGTACGCGGGGATTTAAGGCGAGCCTGCATCGGGGCATGCGTAGTTTTGCTAGCGTTTACTGCTGCGAGCCCGGCTGAGCCGTTGGCCTACGGGACGCCGGCCGGAACCTCACTGGACAAACTTCTGCGCGACGTCGTCACCTGGAAGCTCACCCCGAGCATTTCTTTGGCGATCGTCGAGAACGGCAAGGTCGTGTACGCCGGAGCTCGAGGGAGCGCCAATCTCGAAAAAAACGTGCCGGCAACCGCTCAGACTCGGTACCCGATTGGCTCGACCGGCACGCTCTTCTTGGCCGTGGCCGTGATGCAGCTCGTTGCAAAAGGCAAACTCCATCTCGACGACCCAGTGGAACGCTATCTTCCCGCTCTACCGGACTCGACCGTGACGGTGCGTCAACTGCTCTCGCCGCGAGAGGATGATGTAAACTACGACGTCCTCGGCGAGGACGATGCAAACTACGACGTCCTCGGCGACGTCATCGAGCGCGTCACGGAAGTACCTCTCGTCACCTACCTGCACGACCACGTCTTTGCGCCGGCCGGAATGGATCACACGTGGTCCGGGGAACCGCCCGATTGGGCACCGCTCGCGCTGGGGTATTATGAGTGGCGCGATGTCTTTGGCCTAGCTGCGCTGCAGACGGACGCCTGGAACCGCAAGTGCTGCAGCTTCATCTCGACTGCTACCGACGTAGCGCGGTTCGATAGCGCGCTCCTCCGCGGCACGCTGCTTCCAGCCGCATGGCTACGAGCGATGCAGCCGGCCTTTCAGTCAACCCGGCAAGCCGGCATGTTGATGATCGGTCGCCAGGGAACGCCCTCGGGCTACGTTGCGGGAAACGCGCTCTTCGTGCATGACCGGTTTGCAATCGTCGCGCTGGCAAACTGCGCCGGGTTTCCGGCCCAAGCCGTGCTCGATCCCGTGCTGACGCTCTTCTACCCCAGGGCAGTAGCGGCGAATGCGCCGTCGAGTCGCGCGGCCGCCGTAGATCCAGCAATCGCGGGTCTCTTGCGCCCCTACTTGGCGACGCAGCCTCAAGCGCTTGGGAGCGTTCGAGCGATGACGTTGCTGAGCTCCTCCGTATCGGAAGGCTTTACCGAGTACCGCTCCTTGGTCGACTTTAGCGGCGGAACGAAGACCGCGTTCCTCGTCGTGGGTCCCGACGGAAAGGCCGACGGGTTCTGGTTACACTAACCTACATCCGGAACACGCCGTACTGCGTGCGCGGCTGCGGCGCGTGTGCGGCCGCATCGAGACCGATCGCGATCGCGCGGCGCGTATCGAGTGGATCGATGATCCCGTCGTCCCAAAGGCGCGCTGTCGAGTAATAGGGGCTGCCTTCGCGCTCGTATTTTTCGAGAATCGGCGCTTCGAACGCCGTTCGTTCTTCCGGTGTCATGTCGCCCTTGACGGTGGAAAGGACGCTCGCAGCTTGCGGGCCGCCCATCACGCTGATGCGCGCGTTTGGCCACATCCAAAGCTGGCGCGGCGCGTAGGCGCGGCCGCACATGCCGTAGTTGCCCGCACCGAAGCTGCCACCGATCACGACGGTGAACTTCGGTACTTCGGCGCACGCTACGGCCATCACGAGTTTCGCGCCGTCTTTGGCGATGCCGCGGTTCTCGTACTCGCGCCCGACCATAAAGCCGGTGATGTTCTGTAAGAAAAGCAGCGGCGTGCCGCGTTGCGTGCAGAGCTCGATGAAATGCGCACCCTTGAGGGCGCTCTCGCTAAAGAGAATGCCGTTGTTGGCAAGGATGCCGATCGGATGCCCCTCGATGCGCGCGAAACCGCAGACGAGCGTCGCGCCGTAGCGCGATTTGAACTCGTGGAACTCCGAGGCGTCGACCAAACGCACGATGACTTCGCGAACGTCGTAACCCGTGCGACTGTCGGCCGGAATGATGCCGTAGATTTCGCGGGGGTCGTGCTTCGGCGGCGCGGGTTCGATGCGATCCCATTGCCGCGGCCGTTCCAGATGAAGGTTGCGCACGATTTCGCGGACGAGCGCGAGCGCGTGCGCGTCGTCCTCGGCAAAGTGATCGGCTACGCCCGAGATGCGCGTATGAACGTCGGCGCCGCCCAAGTCTTCGGCGGTCACAACCTCGCCGGTGGCCGCCTTAACCAGCGGCGGTCCACCGAGAAAGATCGTGCCTTGGCCTTTGACGATGACGGTCTCGTCGCTCATCGCCGGCACGTA
>PKWF01000165.1:11920-20386 GCA_003133185.1 Vulcanimicrobiota bacterium
AGATGCTTCTTGACCGTGATCGGATAGTACGTACCGCCTTTAACGGTCGCATCGTTCGCGATGATCGCGCAGTGCTGTCCCTCCACGACGCCGATCCCGGTAAGGATGCCCGCGCTGGGCGAATCGTTGTCGTACATTCCAGAGGCGGCAAGCGCCGAGAGCTCGAGAAAGTCGGAACCCGGATCGAGCAGGCGTTCGACGCGCTCTCGGGCCGGCAGCTTATTGCGCCGGCGGTGTTTCTCGACCGCTTCGGCGCCGCCGCCGGCTCGAACCGCTACGAGGCGCTCGCGCAACTCCGCGACTAACCGCTCCATCCGTTCGGCGTTTGCCTGAAAATCTGCCATCGCGCCGCCATTCGGCGTACGTCCGCTTAGAGCCCGGTTAGACGTCTGCGCGCGGCGAGGGCGATTGCGGCTGTAATGCGGAAAACTGTGCGGTAATGGCGTTACAGCAGACCCCGGTCGACGTCGGCGGCATCGTACGCCCGGCGGGCCCGCTCGATCTCGCAACGGCACTCCAGCCACATGTTGGACGGCTGGGCGAACGCTCCGCCGCGCATTTGCTCCGCCGCGCCGGCTTCGGCGGCACGCCCGATCAGGTGCGGCGTTACGCCGCAATGACCGCCGGCGATGCGGTCGAATCGCTGCTGACGGTTCCGCCGGTTTCTTCGATTACGCCGCCGCAAGAGCTCGAGGACTTGGGCCGGCCCGTTTCGATGGCAACGGACCCGCTGCAGCGCTCGATGCTCGGTCAAGCAATGACGCCGCGTCGAGAGAGGGCGCGCGAGGGCCGGGACGCGATCTTTGCGTTGCAGCTTTGGTGGTTGAACCGGATGCTGTCGACGCCGGCCCCCCTGCAAGAGAAGATGACGCTGTATTTCCACGGCCACTTCACATCGCGCGCGACGCCGTTGTATCCGTGGATTACCTACAATCAGAACGCGCTCTTCCGCCGCTACGCCTTGGGGAATCTGCGCGACCTGGCGCTCGAACTCTCCAAAGATGCCGCGATGCTCATCTATCTCAACGGCGCGCAAAACGTTGCGGCGCACCCTAACGAGAACTACGCGCGCGAGCTGATGGAGCTCTTTACGCTGGGCGTGGACAACTATAGCGAAGAGGATGTGCGAGAATCGGCTCGCGCGTGGACGGGTTGGCGGGTCGACCGGCGCACGGATACCGTCACGTTCGATGCGCCACTGCACGACTCGGGGGTCAAAACCTTTCTCGGCCGTACGGGCAATTTTACCGGCGACGATATCATCGGTATCATTTTCGCAGAGCCGCAATGCGCGAAGTTTTTTGCCGCCAGCCTGCTCAACCTGTTCGTGTACAACGATCCGGAGCCACAGCTCGTCGACCACTTCGCTGCGCTTTTGCGGCGGCACGACTTCGAGCTAACGCCGATCCTCGGGACGATCCTGGCCAGCAACCTCTTCTACAGCCCGCGAGCCTACCGCGCGCTTGTGAAGAGTCCGGTCGAGTTCGTCGTCGGAACGTACGCCGCACTGGGAGTAGAGGCGATCGATTCAGTCGCGCCGGATGCGCTTACGCAAATGGGGCAACGTCTCTTTTTTCCTCCTAACGTCGCGGGCTGGCCCGGCGCAAAAAACTGGCTAACCAGCGGCACGATGATTGCACGGCAAAACTTCCTCACGCGGCTCCTCAACTCGCAGACGCTGACGGATTCGTCCTGGCTGCAACGGCTGCCGCTGGCTTCGAGCGCGGCGGCTCGGCGGCTCGCGCAAACCATCCTGCAGGGCGATGCTGCGCCCGAGGGGCTCTTCGAGCTCGAGGGCTATTTGAGCGGGACGGGCACCGCCGCTCTCGCACCGCTCTCAGTGGAGAACTACGACCAGCGAGTGCGCGGCGCCGCCTATCTCGCGATGGCGACGCCGGCGTACCAATTGAATTAATTTATGAAACGACGCAAGTTTCTACTGGGCACCACCTCCGGATTGGCCGTCGTCGCCAACGCCGACCACGTCTTTGCCCGCGCCCTTGCGCAGCCTGTCCGCAGCGCAGTCGAAGGGCCGCTTCCCGGACTGCCGGGAGGCGCCGACCGGTGCCTCGTGTTGATCAATCTTTACGGCGGAAACGACGGGCTCAACTGTGTCGTTCCCCACGGAAACGATCGGTACTATCAGCTGCGCCCAGCGCTTGCAATCGACCGAAAAGATGTGCTGGCGATCGACCGAAACGTGGGATTCAATCCGGGGATGCAATCCGTCAAGGCACTCTACGATAAAGGCATGGTCGCGATCGTTCAAGGCGTCGGGTATCCGGATCCGGATCACTCACACTTTCGCTCGACGGAGATTTGGCAGACTGCGGCGCCCGATCGATACGAACACACGGGCTGGCTTGGGCGTTACTTCGACCAAGCCGGGCCCGCGCGCGAGAATTTGTTCAAAGGCGTGGCCGTTTCGAAGGTACTGCCGGAGGTCTTGGTCTCGGAGCGCACCGATATTCCAGCCGTTCCGGGCCTCGGCGACTACGTGATGATGGCCGACCGCAACGNNGCATCGCCGTACCTCGCCCACGTGATGGAGATCGAGGCAAACGCGCAACGCAGCTCCGAGGAGCTGCCGAAGCTCGTGGCGGGATATAAGACGCAGGCTTCGTATCCGGCGACCGGTCTGGGTCGCAGCCTGGCGCTGGCCGCGCAAATCGTCGGGAGCAATCTCGGAACGAAGGTAATCTATGTCGAACATGGTTCGTTCGACACGCACGTCAGCCAAAAAATGACGCAGAACACGCTCCTAATGCAGTTCTCGAATGCTATCGGTGCTTTCTACGACGACCTTGGCGCGCACGGAAACGAGCGCCGAGTGCTTACCCTCACCTTTAGCGAGTTCGGGCGACGCATTGAAGAGAACGGCAGCCGCGGAACGGACCACGGTGAGGCCTCCCCGCTCTTCCTGATCGGCGGCGGCGTCAAGGGCGGTATGTACGGGACGCTTCCCGATTTGAGCGCGACGAATATGGGCAACGTGCGTTACACGACCGACTTTCGCAGCGTTTACGCCACGGTGCTCGAGCGCTGGCTCGGCCGTTCGTCNNGCCCGCCAGTTGCGCGCATCGGGAGGAATGTGGTTCCGTTTTGGCTCGACGCAGATTCACGTGGACCCGGGCCCGGGTGCGCTCGTTCGAGCGCTCTCGCACGTCCCGCCCTGCAATCCGCGCGAGCTCGACGCGATCGTGCTCTCGCACAAGCATCTCGACCATTCGGGCGACGTCAACGCAATGATCGAGGCGATGACCTCGGGGGGATTCCGCCGGCGTGGGGCGTTGCTGGCACCCGCCGATGCATTCGACGACGAACACGTCGTCTTGCCCTACACGCTACGCTTCGTCGAGTGCGTCGAACGCTTGACCGCGAGCAGCGGTCCGTATCTCATAGGCGATGTCGAGCTCTTCACCTCGCTGCAGCACGCGCACGCGGTCCAAACCTACGGACTGCACTTTGTCTACGACGGACTGCGCGTAGCCTATCTTCCGTGTGGGCGCTACTTTGAAGGTCTGGCCGCCGACTACGCCGCGCATCGTCCCGACGTGCTCGTCGTTAACGTCTTGCGTTTTGCGGATCAGATGAATGCCGATCATTTGACGTGGCAGGATGCGCGGCGCGTCGTGGCCGAGGTTCGTCCGAAGGTCGCCGTGTTCGCGCATTTCGGAACGAAGATGCTCGAGGCCGATCCACCACGGCTAGCGCAAGAGTTGGAAGACGAGCTCGGCCTGCGAGTCATCGCCGCATACGACGACTATCTCTTAGATATCGAGACGGAAGTTGCAGCAGCGCATTAGGAATCTCTGACTAATCGGGCGATGCAAGTGCATGATGCCTCGGAGCCGCTCGTCNNCCTCCTCAGCATCACGCACTTGCATCGCCCGATTAGTCAGAGATTCCTAAAGCCGCGATGACGTCGTCCGTGTGGCGGACGAGGAGCGCGAACCGGCAGCTGCGTGCTGCCGCTGAGCTCTTGGCGAACGCTGGGATGGTCGTTCATCGAACCGCTGTACAAATAGACCGATCCATTCTTCGAGGTGGCCGTAACGATGGGTCCGCCTCCGCCCACCGTCGCTTGTTGCGTGTTTGGGTTTCCGCGTATCTGCGTGTCGTTAGGAAAGCTCGAAAGGACGTGTCCGGAGCCGCTGTAGGCGCCGATCTGCGCGCCGCCGCGTACGCCGAGCGCCACATTTCCGTGCTCGGAGTCAAAGCGCGCGAGACCCGGTTGAAATTGCCCGTTGTCGTAGACGATCGAGCCGTACACGCTGCTCGCCTGAATCTGATGTGAGGTACAACCCTGGAAGAAGATGTTTCCGGTGGCCGTTCGTACGCGTAGCCGGTCGAACGTCGAGTTCGTTGCGGCGATGCGCCCGCGCATCGATTCCACGAATCCGGTGCCGCCGACGTGGTCGAGCGAGATACTGCCCGATCGAACGTGGCTGACGAACACGCCATGGTAGTTATCGAGCGTCAGGTGACCGGCGCGCACGTGCGCGATTACCATGGCCGTGCCGCGTGGGATCATGATGGTCATCGTGCCGCTCCCTTGCGCCATGACGGCGTCGTGCTCTCCGGGCAGTTCGGGCAGTACAAACGACTCGGCTGGAAGCGCGACGAGCCCGTACTCCGTTTGGATCCGCTGCGACGAGATCTGTAGCTGTTTGGGAATGCCGGGATCCACGTCCGACGGAGCGATATGGCGCACGTTTAGGGGCTTATTGGATGAGATTTGCACTTGGGGACGGTCCCACGTCAAAATCGTCACGTTCCCACGGGTGAGACGGACGTTGAGAATAGGCGACGGGCCGACGTCGATCGGTTGATCGGCCCGCACGGGCTGCGCGAAAGCCAGACAACACAATGAGGCGAGAAGCGCAACGAGCGCTCCCCGCCGAGAACCTCCGTACACGGGTCCATTGTATCGGGGTGCCGGGCCCTCCATCATGAATTCCCGGTGAACGGAAGCTCCATGAGCGGAAGATCTACCCTGAAAATCGCACCCCCTGCCGGAGATCTGGCAGCGGTTGCCTCGCCGCCGTGCACCCTAGCAATGGAGCGAACGATGGCGAGACCGAGCCCGGTTCCCGGGACTTCTCGGGAACGCGCCTTGTC
The DNA here is from genome assembly GCA_003133185.1 of Vulcanimicrobiota bacterium. Classification (GTDB taxonomy): domain Bacteria; phylum Vulcanimicrobiota; class Vulcanimicrobiia; order Vulcanimicrobiales; family Vulcanimicrobiaceae; genus Cybelea; species Cybelea tyrphae. Next base: position 17,042 of record PKWF01000165.1, read on the forward strand.
AGCCCGGTAGAAGCGCTGGAACAGGTTTGAAAGCTCCTCCGGCGGGACACCGGGCCCCGAATCGGTTACTTCGACCCATGCCAAGGCTCCCGCACTTCCAACGCGTACGTCCACGCGGCCGCGCTCGGTGAACTTGATGGCGTTATCGACAAGGTTGGCGATCATCTGACGCAGGAGATTCGGATCGCCGCAGACGGTCGGAGTGGAGGTGTGGCTGAAATGGAGCTCGATCTCTTTTTCGGCCGCTCGGGGCGCAGCGTTCTGCGTGACTTCGGTCGCGATTTGCGCGAGGGAAAGCGGTTCCTTTGGAATCTCATCGCCACGATCGGCTTTCGCCAGCGTCAGCATGCCGTTGACCATCGCTGCGAGATCGGCGCTCTCGCGCACGATCGTCTCTAAACTTTCGCGGAGAATCGTCTGATCTCGCTCGCCCCAGCGCAACAGCATCTGCGCGTTGGAATTGATGGAAGTTAGGGGCGTTTTGAGTTCGTGGGAAGCATCCGAGATGAACTGCCGTTCTCGCGCGAAGGCTTCCCCCAGCCGTGACAGCAGGTCGTTGAAGCTCTGTGCGAGCCGTCCGATCTCGTCGCGGCGACGCTGTCCTTGCAGCGGAGGGGCATCGTCGAAGGCGCCCGCTCCCGCGGCGACCGCCAGACGATCGGAGCTGATCTCACGCATCTCACGAGAAAGCTCGTTGATCGGCGTTGTGGCTTGAGCTGCGAGGACGATCGAAAGAATGATGACCGCGGCCGCCGTCGTTCCCAAAACGATTACGATTGCTTCGCGAGCACGCGCAAACGTGCGCTGCAACGTATCCAGCGGCTCGGCCACGTGAATGATCGCGGCGTTCGCGCCTTCAAGCAGATACCGGTCTTCGACCAAGAAAGAGCGACCGCCCAGGGTAAGATGCCGAAAAAGTACGTCGCGACCGGGCGAAAGACTGGGGTTTGGCGGGATCGCGAGCGCGCCGAGATTCTCCGTCTTCGCTAAGGGGTACCCGTCGCTCGAATCCACCTGCACGAAGCTGTTGGCCGAGTTCCACGTCGCCAGGTTGCTGCTATTGAAGAGAAACTGGAGCGTCCCCAGCGACGAATCTTCAAGCGAGAACGGGGTCGCGGATTGCTGCGCGAACTGCACGATCGTCCGCATCGTCGCGTTCACGGTCGTCTCTGCCTGGTCGTCGAGGATCTGTTGGAAGCGCCAAACGAGCAGGCCGCTCATCGCCGTCAGTGCGACGATCAGCAGCACCGAATACCCGAGCGCTATGCGCCATTTGAGCGACATGCCGCTCAATCTTTAATCGTATAGCCGACGCCCCGTACGGTGGTGATGAGCTTGTCGTCGAAGCCGTCGTCGATCTTGCCGCGCAAATAGCGGATGTAAACGTCGATGAGATTGGAGTCGCCGAGAAAGTCGCTTCCCCAGACGCCGTTGAAAAGCTCGTCGCGCGTATGCACCTTGTTGCGGTGCAAGAGCAAGTACTCCAGCAGAGCGTACTCTTTGGCGGTAAGTGCGATCGCTTTTCCGGCGCGGTGCACTTCGTGGCGGTCGCGATCCATTACGACGTCGCGGTATTCGACGACGTTACCTTGCGGGGAACGCTCGCGCAAGCGGGCGCGCACGCGGGCCAGCAGCTCGTCGGTCGAGAACGGCTTGGTGACATAATCGTCGGCCCCGACGTCGAGCCCCGCGACGCGGTCCGGCACGCGGTCGCGTGCGGTAAGCATAATGATCGGAACGCGGCTCTTGGCGCGAATCCGTTTACAGACTTCGATGCCGTCCATCCGGGGAAGCATTAGGTCGAGCACGACGAGGTCGGGTTCTTTGAGGGCCTTTTCGAGACCCGATAAACCGTCCCGCGCGACGTCTACCTCATATCCTTCGTGTTCTAGCTCGAGCTGTAGGACGCGGTTAATAGCCGCATCGTCCTCGATGATGAGGATCCTATATTGGCGCTTCTGCGGCGCTGAGCGATTCTCCATGAAGGTAGATTATGGGACGTTCCTCGGCCCGGACCTGTGAGAAGCGTGCACGACGGGTTGGGAAACGGTGAAAAGTGAGAGCCACAGCGCGGTCGCGCCCCCGGCCTGCCACAGCGCCCGCGGGTCCATGCTGCCGTAGTAGGCGATGGTGGGCGCCACCGCGATCCCGATCAGCAGGCCGAACGCGGCCAGCACCCAGAACATCACGAAGATGTCCAGGATCGCGGTCCGGGACAGCACCAGCTCCAGGCCATCCAAGGCCATCAGCAGCCCCGCCACGCAGCCAAGCAGCGTCGAGCGGGTCATCCGGCGCACGATCCGGGCCAGCAGCAGGATCGACAGCGACCCGATCAGCGCGACCGAGAACCGCCACCCGAACGGGGTCAGGCCGAACAGCCACTCGCCGACCGCGATGAGCAGCTTGCCCATCTCCGGCTGCACCACGTACTCACCGCACGCCGACGTGCCGTTGCAGGGCTGGAAGATGTTGGTGTGCCCGGCCTGGATGAGGGAGTTGGCGTTGGAGACCAGGTTCCATTCGACCCCGTGGTGCAGGATGCTCCAGGCGTCCTTGACGTAGTAGGTCTCGTCGAAGACCAGGGCGCGCGGCACCTGCAGCCGGTCGAACCGCAGGAACGTGCCGAACGCGGTGACCAGCAGCGGGCCCAGCCATCCCCACGGCCGGTCGGCCGGCATCGGTGCTGCCAGCCGGGCCCGCAGCACCGCAAGCCGGCTGGCTTCGTCGGTGCCGGGCGTGGCAGGCATGTCAGCCTCGGTAGCCATCATCGGCCACATGCTACCGAAGCGGCAGCGAGTGCGTCAGCCTTCGAGCCAGTGCCGCGGGCGGCGGTAACCTCCGGCTAGCCGGAGGATGATGTGGGAGACCTGCTGCTAAGAAGATGTAGCGGACCTACCCCTAAGAACTTCTGAGAACGGGACACGATACGGACATGCCGGGACGCGAGACAGGCCACCCGCGGCGCGAGGCGGACGAGAGCGGCGTGCTGACGCTGGCGGCGGCCCCCATAGGCCGGGCCGAAGACGCGTCCGCCCGGCTGGTGACCGAGCTCGCCGAGGCCACCCTGATCGCGGCCGAGGACACGCGCAGGGTCCGCTGGCTCGCCGCCAGCCTGAACGTCGAGCTCAAGGCGCGGGTGGTCTCCTACTACGACGCGGTCGAGACGCGGCGCACGCCGGGCCTGCTTGAGGACCTGAAGGCGGGCCAGGACATCCTGCTCATCACCGACGCGGGCACCCCGGCCATCAGCGACCCGGGCTACCGGCTCGTGGCCGCCGCGGCCGCGGCCGGCCTGCGGGTGACGGCGCTGCCCGGGCCGTCCGCGGTGACGACCGCGCTGGCCGT